>CAYPWN010000008.1:0-32564 GCA_964414525.1 uncultured Candidatus Poseidoniales archaeon
AATCCAAACCGTTCTACGAACGGTTAAAACAAGCGTTTGGGTCGCCGCGCTGCTGAGTCAAAGGCAACTGGGTCCGGTGGATGGGATGGAAACTGAGATTGATGCTCCCCAAGATGGCCAATTTCTCCCAGGAATTGTGACTCCAATTGCTATCTCGATTTCCCTACTAGGGCTTCTAATCGCCACCTCTTTCGCCGAGGGAAGGGATTTAGGTGGCGAATACATTTCTGCAGCATTTCTGATTTCTCTTTCTGCTATGTTGCCAGCCTGTGCAGGAAGGGCAACGAATCTGATTCCGCTTAATTCTGGAATGATCAGAGCAGCGAGCCTTTCTCTCGTTCTGGTACTTCTCTCACTTGTTGCGAACTGGATTGACCCATCCAACTTCAACCACATGTTCGTTGCAACATTCGTTACCATAGGCCTAGTCACTTCAATCCTCAATGAGTCTGAGAGATTCGAGGAATCTGCCCTCTTCCTCTCAACTATACTAGGAATGAGGCTAGCAGCGTTTCATGCTGCTCACCTGGGTATCGCCGCATCTGGGTCTTCGGCGTTAGTCGACATCCAAAGAGCCTCAATTGGTAGCGCATTCTTCTCATTCTGGCTTGCCTCCATCTCCTTGGGCGTTGTTGTGATGGTTTTGCTTAGGGGGACTCTGGAAAATAGGGGAAAGGGCTCTATGTTTTCGAGCATACCATTTGTCAGTGAAAATAGAGAAGTCTTGGCATATCCAACCTTGATCTTCATTGGTTTCCTCGTCCCTGTAATTTGGGTAGGGCAGATTAGTGACCTATCCGAGTTCTCCCAAGGAAGTCACCTAGGCGTTGTCTGGGCAATATTCTCGTCCGTCATCGTCCTCTTATTCGCGTTTTTCAGAGCTGAGGGCTGGCATGTCCTTAGCTCGATGCTTGCTATAAACTGGGTTTTGTACACTATCGGGCATCTCCACGAGATTGGCAATGAGCTTCCTTCACTTTTCTCTGAAGACGGATTCATCGGGTCATTCACTTGGTTCTTCCTTGGCTTCTGGCTGAACTTCTTCGCAATCTTCTTTGCATCAAGAGGTGCCTTTGGTGAAGTTGCTCCGCGGAGGGATCGCGGAGGATTTAGGATTTGGTGGGAAGACAACTCATACCCGGTCATGGTGGCTATTGCATTCATCGTGGCCCTTGTTGTGAGGACGGCATGGAACGTCATACCAGCGATGAATGCCTCAGGAACCGGCCTTTGGGATATGACTGGTGGATCTGACCCATGGTACATGAAGAGGGTAGTGGACTACGTAATAGCTGAGAGAAGCCACTTAATTTTCGATCATGACAGGGCATACCCCTCGGGAGGCATTAATCCTAGACCACCTCTTTTCTCATGGTCCCTTGCACTAGGGGCCCTTGCACTTTCTTGGTTGCTCGAGATCTCTCCTGACCAGGCTGTCTGGTGGTCAATGTCGGCACTTCCAGCTATTTACGGGGCTCTAATAGTACTTCCAATAGCGGGAATTGCAACTAGGGCACACAGCAAGAGGTCAGGAATTTTCGCAGCATGGCTGATAGCTCTGATGCCAGGTCACATGAGCCGTTCAACATTCGCAATGTCCGATCACGACTCATTCGCCATGTTGTTCCTAGCTATAGCATTCTATTTCTGGATGCGGGCTCTTGAAAACCTAGAGCACAAGCAGGTCTTCGAGAAGACTAGTACAAACCCGCTATACATCCTGGCCGGGATGAGGGACACATGGAAGAGAAATCCTGCATTAATGGCCAACGCTACCATGTCCGGAATAGCGTTCTCAGTGATGGCATTGGGTTGGAAGGGATTCGTCTACGGCCCCGGGATCTTGTTCCTAGCTTACTCCTTCCAAGTTGCAGTGAACATTTTCCGCCGGAAGGACAGCCTACAATTTACATCAGCAGCGCTCCAGATGATGATTACTTCCATCATAATCCCAGCCCCATTCTACGCTTGGCCGGGCATGAATCTCCTATTCGCACCAAGCGGGATGCAGCCGATGTTCTACATTGTGGGATTCACGTTCGCAGTGGGTTGGGTCTCTAGCTCCTTCAGGGACAAGCCATGGCTATTGGTGGTCATGGGCGGGACAGCACTTTTCGGATCTATACTAGCAATGCTCTTCTCCCTACAGTACGCGGACTTGTACAACGGTTGGGACATACTATTCACAGGTGGCTTCTATTTCTCCAAAAACAAGATTTTCGGAACTATCGGTGAGGCACAGGCTCCTGACAGGGGCGTACTATTCGCCTCTTACGGGCCCATAGTCGCGCTAATTGCTATCGGGTGCTCATTCGTTCTTCTTTGGAGGGGCAGTAGGAAGAGCAAGTCCGGCCTAACCCTTCTTGGGCTCTGGACCATTATTGCAACATACATGGCTTGGACAGCCGGCCGATTCATCATCAATGCCACCCCAGCCATGGCAGTAGCTGGTGGGATAGGAATTTCTATGCTCTGGGGAAGTGCTAACCTCTCCGCGTTCACCAAGGTTTGGAGAAACTCTGGGATAGGGACCCCAAGATCACGGTTCAAATCTCTTTGGCCTGCAACAAAGTCAAGGCCAGGAGTCCCGGCTATGATCATGGTTCTCCTTCTAATCAGCTCTCAGCACGCGACATATGGGGTAGACTCAGGAATTCCAAGGGGGGAGCAGTCAGCTTACGAAGTTGATCAGAGCATCTACGAAATCGCCCCAGACATCCTCAGACAAGACTTCTTCAACCTGTTCTCGTTAATGAACAGCAAGCCGTACGATCCATTCGAAACAGGTCTGTGGTACATGGGGACCTTTGGCCCTAGTTTCAATACCCAAGGATGGAACGAAGCCTACGAATGGCTCTCTGAGCAGGACAACTCCACCCCATTCAGCCAACGACCGGCATTCGTATCTTGGTGGGACTACGGTTTCCAAGCACTTTCCTCTGGTCAACACCCAACCGTTGCTGACAACTTCCAGTCGGGAATACCAAACAGTGGAGCAATGCTACTGTCAGCTGGCCAGGAAGACACACTTTCCCTATTCATCGCGACCCTTGCGTTGGGAGACAGGAACATGAACGGCGGAGAAATGAGCCCGGAATTCAGGTCTGTCCTAGAGTCATTGATGACAGGCGAACAGATCGATGAATTTGCCGATATTCTCTACAACGGAGACTGCGATAGTTGCAAGCAATTTGCATTGGATCGTACAATGGCACTTCGCGCTGTGTACGGGACAACAGAACTTCTCCACGGCCACATGCTTGATGACAACGGAATTCCACAAGCCGACGAGGTCTGGATCGTTGTGAAGGATGGGGAGAATTTCGGGGAACCTACCTCGAACGAATCTTCCGCCAAGTCACTGTTCGACGAGGCCAGGGGCTCCTCATCTTCATACGAATTAATGGACGATCCAAGTCACTACGACATGGCTGGATATAGGTACACGAAAGACCTCTTCGAGGACTACTACGACATCTCGACAGGACTGCATAGAGCAAACGCAAAGTTCGGGATGATGAGAGCTTTCTTGATTACAGCATTTGAGTTAGAAGATCTAGTGGACATTTACCATGGAATATCATCTATTGACATATACGAGGTAACAGATTACGAGGGTGGAACCACTACTAGGAACCATGAGATTCGGTACTTCGCTGTGGACAACAGGCTTTACCCACTAGGGGGAAAGTACAACGCAGACTATCAGAACTATCACCGTGGCCAAACAACCGGAATCTTCCACGCTCCGACCCACCTTTCGGGACTAGACATAGGGACATACATCACAACAACTTACGAGACAAACCAGGGTATGATGTCCTCCGAAGAATATCAGGAGAGGTATTTGGAGGATATTCGGTCCCAGGCTTCTGGGGCATCAACTGCTGAGGAAATGATAGCAATCAACGATATCGAATACCAGCATACCGCCGATTTCTTCGAGACAATGGTTGCTAGGACCTACGTAGGTTACGGAACATCCTCCCTGGGCCTGGAATCCCCGGGAGGCATGGCCGGTGACGCAGACACTCCTTCTTCGTGGATCGCACCAAGCGCTCTTCCAGGATCGCCAGGAAGCTACCTAGAGGGTGCGATGTCACTGCCGGGCGCCATGATGAATCACTTCGTAATCTCAAACTGGTACGATCCCACAGACGGTGCCAAATGTGAAACTAACGATACCGGCGCCAAGTTGGACCAGTATTGCGGAACCGTATACGACTCAAACAGATTCGTCAAGATTCTGAAATACTACAGCGGTGCAACCTTGGAGGGCACAGTCACCCTAGATGGGGTCGGGCCGGTACCTAACGCTAGGATTCTTATCGAGAGGGACGCATTCAGTGGAGAAGAGGATGCGGATGAGCAAGGAAACGTCATAGACAAGGACTCCCGGACATTCTGGGTCCCAATAGGAAGCACTCAGGCAGACGAGAATGGGGAATTCTCGTTCATCGTACCGTCTGGAAAGATCAGAGTCTCAGCTTTCTCCGGAGAAACCGATTTAGAACAAGCTAGAACTTCGATAATGACTGGAATGGGCTATGCTATGAGCGAGCTATTCACCGAGGATCCGCAGAATAGGAACGTGAACCCCGTGACGGGCATTCTTGGTAACGTGTATGGATCAACCTGGCTCACACATTCTATAGTGAACGTATCCGGTACCGATGGTCATAGCAATGGCCAGTCGAAAATCGAAGCCTCGATTTCGGTCCCCCCCTCTGCAGCTTCGGGTGTGCTAGCTTGGTCAGGGCAGCTTGACTTCAATGGAGAACCAGTGCTCTCAACGGAAGTAATCCTCACACCCAAATCCGATGAGGTCAGCATACAGCCCTACGTCGCCTCCACATCAAACGGAAGCATGGAGGGCGACTCCATGAGATTCAGCGGAACTGGCGAGGTGACATTCCACGGCATAGGTTCAGTGGTATCCCAGGGAGCCGCTTCTGTAAGCGAGTTCACAGGGAACCACACGCAGACTGTTTACGACAACCACAGCATGACTGGGGATGGCCAATTCACAGGACGCGGCACACTAGAAGGGGACATCTCTGGCAGCTTCCCAGAATGCTCTGGAACCGAGGTCCCCGACGACTTCCAAGCATGCTCTTTTGGAGATGGTACTTACCTAATCAACGGCTCAGTAAACGCCTCTGGAAGATTTACCTCTGAAGGGATTAGTGAGTACACGAGGGCCCTTTTCCAAGCCACTTTCATAGGGTCTGGGACATTCGAAACGGACGTCTCACACGGCCTTGAGTCATATGGGACCGTAAACGGCACTGGAACATTCTCGGGCCATGGAGTATTTAGTGGCCCAATGGTCAGCCCTGGATCTTTCCATATCGTCGATGCACTGCCAGGGGAATACAGAGTCTCAGTGGACTTCGGTGATGGCAATGTTGTAGATATCTCCGAGAACTTCCAGATTCCACTTGTACCAAGTCAAATTCAGACTCCTCTGTCGATATCGGGCGGGGCGGTCAAGGGAGTTGTCTCACTTCATACAGGCGATCCAATTACAAGCGAGCTAGTTATTCTCGCAATAAACGGATCCTCAGAGGATGCATTGGTAGAGTGCAGCACCGTGGTCTCGCCACCGTGCTACATTCTTCCTGGCGATGAGGGTTCATTCGAGATAGGCCCGATCATCCCTGGGTCATATTTGGTCGAAGTGGACGTTGACGACGATGGGTTCCCTGAGATATCGGAAACCTACGTCTTCGAATCAGATCAAGACTTACTTGCAGCATTCCCTTCAGTAGTGCCACAGACATCTGACATCTCTTTCAACCTTACAGACGGAGAGTCCAGCGTCAACAATCTGCAGTTGCAATTCCGCTCTGAGAACCAATCTATTAATCCCGTGAACGTAGTTTTCAACAACGATTCAGAGACCTATTTCGCCGAGCTAACCACAGGGGAGTGGATCCTTAACTACACTCTCAATGAAGAAAAGCAACTATGGCAGAGAATCAGGGTGGGTTCGGATGATATCAGCACATCCTTCGAGTTCCTTGTTAGCCAGATGGTAAATGGCAGCGTAATCGATGACTCAGGTAAGTCCTCGTCCGATTTGCCCCCATCAAGAGAACCAGTCTCTTTCCAGGAGATTGTATTCCAGTGGGAGGGATTCTCGATAACCTCCATAACCGACTCAAATGGAAACTTCAGTGTTATTCTCCCAGTAGGGGCATTCGTAGACGCTACCGTTGAGAGGATGGTTGGAGCTGGCGGATTCATGTCAAATGGCACTAGGTTCCAAGTATCCGAGGGGATGGGAGAAGTCACAATAGAGCTCAAAAACTCAATGGTAATATTCGGGAGCGTTAGCGTAAACAGGGAAGGTAACATCTACAACCAAGGATTCCCCGGATGGCGTCCCGTATCCGCTCAGGCATTCAACGTGGATGGAACCACGGATTCGGTGTGGAGGGAGGAAGTAGACGAGCTCGGGAGATTCGAGATGCTCCTTCCACTTGGCAACTGGTCCTTCTCTCTTGATGCCGGCGAAATGGGGTCTAGTTCTGTGATGAAAGAGGTCAACTCATCAGTCGATGTCGAGCTGCTTATTCTGCCAGACGAAAACAGCACCGTCAACATTGATTTCTTCATAGACCATGAGGGGGATAATAACGCATCCAATGGAACCCCCGTATCTTACCCGTTCCAAATCAAGCCACTCACATCAAACGGATCGGGCTACTCTGTGCCGCGTGATGGGCAAGAGTGGCTTTCCGAAGGTACAGCTCAAGTCTCCCTTGAACCAGGAAGGTACAGGATTGTTGTTGACAGAGCAAACTCTTCTGCCGACGAACCGTTCGACACTCTTTACGACACAAACAAGATTTTCGAAGTGGGGCTCGATCCGTCTGAGATTAACAGATCAGTAGGTTTCGAACCACTGTGGCTGGTAAACATCACATTCAGTAATGAGAGCGGGGATCTGTTGGTTAACCACCAAGTCAAACTACTAAATTCGGAAAGTGGGTGGGTCCAGACATTCACCACCGACGAGAACGGACGGATTCTGGATTACATCAATGAGGGTGACTGGGTAGTGATAGTTGACGAATTCGAGAGCTACTCCGGTGTCTTCGAAGGCCTTAGGAGAGCAATCTTAGTTTCCCAGTCTACTGCGGGAACCCAAGACGTTTTCTCTACCTCACAACTAGCGACCGTGAACATCGAACTTACCTCCAGTCCAGAGGGAAGCGATCTGGAGACGATGGAACTCATATTCACTTCTCAGGAGGGATTGGGGTCCTTCTCATCACCCTATCCCGGATTTGGCCAGCCACTGGAGATCCGAGTAACCCCCGGTCATTGGAACATCGAGATGAATGAAACAAGCGTGGATGGGGTCAGGATTCTCCTGGAGAACACCTCACTATCCGAAACGGGTGTGACTGTAGGGGGCGAGAACAATGTCTCCCTTACTGCACATAGGCTTGTCCAAATTAGCGGCACTGTGTTCTGGGACCTAGACGACGACGACTCGCCAGGCTTCTTCGAGGGCCTACCCAATGCCACAGTGAACTTATCTTCAGAGAATCCAGGGTTAGCACCCCCATCTCAAGATTTGGTTACAAGCCCCACCGGAGCCTGGTCGATATTCCTACCCGCTCAGAGCACATGGGAAATAGTGGTCGAGAGGGAGGGTTTCGGAACCGTGAACGTGTCAGTGGATCTGGAAAAAGTATCGGTAGTCCAAGACATCGAGATTATCGCAGGAGAGGTTGATATTTCGGGTTCTGTTTCCTATCTAGATCAGACCTGCATCTCTAGCGGTCATTGGGATGTAGTACTAATCCCATCGCACGGAATATCCCGTGACAGGGTAATAGCCAACAAGTCAAGTGACTCTTCCGGATGGACTGGGGAGTGGGTTTCATCTGTCCAACCAGGAAGTTGGGTGGTTTACGCATACACTTCCGACGAGGAACCGAATTGTCAGAGACTGGTATCCATCAGCTCGCTTGAGGTAGGTGTCGAAGGAGCGACCGTGGATTCTGAGTTGACCATAGGAGGGGTATTGAGCCTAGACACTCGATGGCTAGACTTCGACGGATTGGAGCACGAACTTATGGAGATAGAAGACTACGATCTGAAGGTTGAATTCGGCCCTATGTCATGGTCTGATTCATTGGGCCAAGATGGGACATTGTCGCTTCTACTGGAAACTGGTACCGTTCAGGTTTCCAGTGAGTTCGATGTATCGGAAGAGGGGAGGAACGTCACATACTCGGGCGGGCAGGGGGTAGCTATCCGCGCAGGTCAGGACACTCCTCTTGAGACACTTAGCATAGAGAGGGTCTCGAAACAAGACATTTCTGCAACACCCATCGGAGATGGTAGAGAAACTGTTCAGGAGATTGACCAAACTTGCACCAACGATGACGACGGAGACGGGTTCATCAATGGAGAGGACGCTTTCCCCGACGATTCCTCGGAGTGGAGCGATTTAGACGGAGATGGGACAGGGGACAACGCTGACAACGACGACGACAACGACGGAGATCCAGACTCAGAAGACGACTCTGTTATTTTCTCGGGCCCAGACAACTCTGCCGCTGGTTGCAAGTACACGAATGCAGACTTCACAATCTCAATCGATTATATGGGTCACAATTCGTTGGATGAATACACAGTTGTCGGAACAGTTCCAGGGGCAGATGGGGTGCATTGGAAGGTTGAGTTCGAGAATTCTTCTTCTGAAGGGGACTGGCTAGACTCGATCTCATTCCAGATGGGCCTCAACAACTCAGTTCTGTCAGAGGAAGTCAATGTCAGAGTTACCCCTGCTAATGTCGGTGTAGCCCACCACTTCCCAAACGGACACATGGTTCTGGTCAAGATATCCACCCAGCAGGGATACTCAACTCAGGTGGAGTTGACAGTAGAAGTTCCGTCCTCATCCGGCCTGATACTAACTGATAACTTCCAAGAAACGACATATTTCTCCCCCAGCGACAATACCGTGGCAATAGGGGTTCCGTTCAGAAACACGGGCAACTCCGACGAGACCTTCATCTTCGAATTCGAAGACTCCGATATGTGGGAAGTTGCAGGTCCCATGGTACAACCAGTGTCGCCCTTTTCAGATGGATTGGCGACTTTCACCTTAGTCCCAGTAGCTCTTCAGGACCTCCCATCGGATTACGTTGAATCAATTTCATTCACGGTAACCGACTCTTCAAACAACTCTTATCAGTTCCAGACAACGCTTGCCATGGATGCCCCATCCCTGTCCATAGTTGGTGACTCTGTGAGCCTCTTGGGTGGATCATTCGCCACCTACGGTGACGTAGAAACATACTCCGTGAACATCTCGAACACCGGCAATGTCGACGCAGAGAGCGTTACTCTTTCTGCAAAACTCTGCGAGGAAATCTCATGCCAAGACTTGGTCGGAATCAACTCTACATCGTCTGGCTCAGTTCTTGCAAATAGCGAGTCAGAATTCTTCATCAACATGGACTATACCCAATTCGACGAAACGAAGAAGTACTACATTCTGTTTGAGATAGAGGGAGAGCCCACCGAAGGAATCGAGGCATGCACTGATTCAGATTCCGAAGGCAAGGCTTCATGCGTATTCGAGGCACAGTTGTGGGCAGCCTCAGATGAAAATGAGAATCTCAAGTACATGGCATACGTATTCATTGTGCTACTCGTTGCTGCTCTACTATACTTCACTAGGAGACCAGGAAGAAGAGTCAGCGCCCCGTTCTAATACTACAACTCTTAGGGCTCCTCGGGGAAGGGAATGAGGGGAATCCAACATCTAGAGCTAATGCCAGAGCCCGAAGATCCCAGTCTTCTTACCGCGGTAGATACCGACGCACCGGGATACCCCGGAGAAGCCTATGGGATAAGTGATCAGGAGGCGAGGGAACTTAGGTGGCCGATAGGCCCTATCGTCAGGTTCCTCTGGCCATGGGGGGCAATAGGATTCTCAGCCATAATTGCCTCGTTCATTCTGCTATATCCCTCCATAGCTCCGTTACTCGGAGAAGTACTTCCGGATTCAGAATGGGCTTACGAGGACAGCGGAATCCGTGATCTGCAATCAACCGGAACTCTCGGAGAAGGCGTCAAAGTTTGCATTGTCGACACCGGGATAGACACTTCACATCCGGATTTCTCCATGTTTGAATTATCAGGATTCAGGGACTTCTACCAAGAAGAGAATGATGAGATCAGGGACATCGGTTACGATAGCCACGGCACTCTGATGGCAGGCCTTCTTGTAGCCAATGGATCCTTCGTTGGGGCGGCACCAGAAGTCTCACTGTCCGTAGCCATTGCACTAGGGCCAGACGGAAAATCAGGAAATGAAGGAATGGTTTCTCAAGCCATCAGATGGTGCAGGATATCCCAGAGCGCCGATGTTATCTCGCTAAGCCTGGGGAGTGAACCAGGTTCCAGAATTACCTCCACTTCAGAGACAGTCGAAGCGGTTCAAGAGGCTCTAGATGCCGGAATTTTCGTAGTCGCAGCAGCTGGAAACAGCGACTCCGGATCGAACAACTCCGACGTTTCAACGCCTGCTAGCATACCGGGGGTAATCGCAGTGGGGGCCCACGACAAGGGAGGCGATCCATGGGGTGACAGTGCTACAGGCTCCTCTATGGATCCAGAAACAGGAGAAGACCGTTCTTTCCCCAATCAAAAGCCAGAGATACTAGCTCCTGGTGTATTGCTTTGGTCCTGCATCACAAGTGAAAGGGAGCCACCATACGCTTACTCAACAGGAACTAGCGACTCAACCGTGATAGTGGCAGGTGCCCTCGCACTGATACTATCGATACACGGGGATTCAATTTCCGGTGGTGACGGGACTATCGACCCCCAAGAAATGAATCTGGTTAAGGTAGCACTGGCAAACTCTGCAAGGCTCCCCCCCAATCAGGAATCGACCCATGACCTAAAGTCCGGCTACGGCCTTCTCGATGCAATGGAGTGGTCAAATCAAGTGGCTCTAGAACTAGGTATTGATTAGTTCCGCAGCCCGAAACTAATGCTAGAAGATGATACTCTTTGTCCCTATGGTTAAATTGGCCCGCTGGAGCCCATGGCATATGGCGCGGGATGGAAAACTTAGGTCCGTTTCATTGACGGGTTTGTTTTTGCTCAGTATTTTGCTCTCATTGGCCTTGCCCGCCGGGCCCGTGGCCGCTTCAAACGAAACGACCCAGGGTACAATCACCGGGACGGAAACATGGGCAGGGGTGCACACTCTTACTGGTGACGTGACAATCGCACCGGGAGCCAAGCTCATAATCAACCCCGGAGCTACCATAATCTTCCAGAACGGAACTCACCTAGACGTCAGAGGGAGCCTTTGCGCGGGCTCTTCCTCCTGCGGTGCCTCCTCAAACGGAGGTCCGGCAATGAAAATCACCCTGAGGTGGGAAGATCCCTCCAATGCGAGCGCAACGGGGGAGTGCTACGGGATGAGTTATGGGAACCAGGAGATATGGATAGATGACCCTTCGTGCGGAGAAGGGGTTTTGATGAGGAGCTCAATAGACTTGTCTCAAACTGATCTTAGGTATGTCTCATTTGAGAGCGCATGGGGGATACCGCATTACATATCCGCTGTAGGCGAGTTCCGCTATGCTGCGCTCGTTCTGGATGGGGCAAGCCCGACACTGACAGAGCTATCATTTTCCCAAGTCAACACCTCTAGCGTGCTAACCACTAACCTAGCCCAGCCAACTTTCAACGGAGGGCAATTCGCCGTAGGGGTGGATGAGAGCAGAAGCATTGTTGGGGCGGCCCTGCAGATATACTCTTCCGGGTCTTCAGTCAGCCCATTCCTCCTCTCCGACATCTCTCTAACTGGAACCGACAATGGTTGCGGCAACCGAGATGGGGGGAGGGCCACAATCTGGGCAGAGAACTCATTCGTCGAGATTGAAAATGCTGAGATTGTTTCGGGGGACTTCGGATTGGGGCTCTGGACTTCCGCTGGCAGCGTAAAAAACACCGTGATCAATGTCAATTGCAATGGCATAGACATAAACGGAAAGAAGGCCGTCGGCTCTACATCCTTCGATTTCGATATTTCGGACAACGAAATTACCACTGTTGAAGGGGCGGGAATTTTCGCCTCTGCAGGAGCTCTGGCAAACCTGAGAAACAACAATATCGAAGGAGCCGCAGGTGGCTCAGGCATAGTGGTCTACAACAGCGAGGCCCACATCCACGAAAATGAGATTGGACCTATTGGCGGATATTTCGGCCTTTGGCTGGGAGGTTCGTACGACGTCGTTGCTGAGAACAACTCTATTTTCCAGACCACCCTGACTCCTGTAGTGGCCGGGATGTACGCTTACTCTATCCAATCAGCTTCCAGGCTTTTCCTGGCAAACAACTCCATTTCCTATGCCGGAACTGGAACCTGCAACAGTAACACTCACTGGGATGGCCAGTTCCCCTGTCCTGTAGTCCATGCGTATGTTACTGGCGTAACCATGTACGACAATATCATCACTGCTAGCGGCAGCTCCGACGGAATCAGGGCTATTGGCTCGCTTCTAGATATACAGAGGAACTCATTCGACGTACCTAAGACCGGCGCCGTGATCAAGAATTACGACAGTGGTTACTCCGAGTCACAGCAATACGGGTCACTCGCCTATTTCTCTGATAACGACTGGAACCAAGTTGAGACAACATACAACATTACCAAGAGCTCAGTAACAGCACAGTCAGAATACATCCCGTCACCACCATCGGGAGAATACCCTGTCCGCCTGTCGTGGCCAGACCAAGAGGCTTGGCCGGACAATGGGTTCCAGGGCGCAATCATCCCAACGCCGGTTAAGGACTGCAATAACTGCCAAAACATGACTCCCAGGAACTTCCCCCTTGGTGTTACCATGGACAACAACTCCACGGTGTTTACTTTCGCAGATCTGACCAACCTGGACCTTTCTAAGGTCAAGATTGCTACCCAGCCTACACACTACGCCGTACAGGTGAGTAGGGCCGAACTAGTTAGGTTCCAAGCCCTGATCAATGGAGAGAAGGTCAGCGAGGCGATGGTGATCGTCGAAGACGCCGTGGGCAATGACCTATACAGAGTTACTACAGGAACAGACGGATTCACTCCTTGGATCGCGCTACCGTCAAATTTCCATCTTGACTTCAGGGGCCTTGGAGGTGGCGACAATCCTGACGGATTCGCTGACGACGAGTACGAAGACTCTTGCTCTGACGGGAAGGACAATGATGGCGATCTTCTGATTGATACCAACGATCCAAGCTGTGACTACTCAGCTGGGACAAGGGAGATGTCCCTTTACAGGTATACCGCGTATAGGTTTGGATACGGTTACTACACCAGCGAATTCACCCTCGAAGAGAACTCCCTTGAGGAAACTGCCCACCTAGAGAACGTTGCACCCACTGTCATGGTAACCCAAGATGAAGGCCACTCCTTCAGGAGGGTGGTAAACATAACCGGTAGCGCACATGATGGCCAGCTGGCCAATAGCTACGCAACAGACGAGCTTGCCCAGTGGGACCAGGGCGGATATGTTCACGCTGTTCAAGTCAAGAATCCTTTCACAAGCTCTTGGGAGGACGCAGAGTTAGCAATTGACACTAGCGGGGCTGCAGACGGAGAGGTTACTAGGTTCAATCGACCGTTCAGCTCATGGTACTACGAAATTGACCTAACAGGTTTGGCTGGAGAAGGGGACTACACCTTCGAGTTCAGGTCATTCGATGGGATAGACTACAGCCCCGTGGTGTCTAGGACAATAAAACTCAACACCCAGCCCCCCACCATTTTCGTGAATACCCCTAGTTCATTCTCTTCTCACGACGAAGGCGAGGTAGTTTTCGAGGGTTATTCCCAGGACCCATATGGGTGCCCTTCCGAATGCAACTCAGACATCGGCCTGGTGTATATGCAGATAGATGGTCCAAACTATCAGGTTACCACGCCTGTCCAGACCAACGAGGATGGAACTTGGGGGTGGGCTTGGGACTTCGGATCAAGACCCAGGGAACTTTCAACATACACGTTCACCATTTGGGCTTCCGACTCGGACTTTTGCAACGGTTTCATCGATGAGTGCCAGCCTGTGGTGCTTACTCTGACCATAGACAACAGGAACAGCCAGCCCACGATTAGCGTCAACCAGCCATTCTCTGGTACCCGGATATCCTCTTCAACCGAAACCATGCTTCAGGGAGTAGCTAGGGACTTCGACGGCGATGTCACTAGAGTGGACCTAGAAGTCAAGGATGTATCCAATGACTACGTGACAGTATTAGAAAAGAGCACTAGCGAATTCTCCGAAGACGGGGAATGGGAGATCCAGTGGGACACTACCCAGCTAAGACACGATGCCGAGTATCTACTACGGTTTAGATCATACGACGGAATTGACTACAGTGGCTGGGCCGAGGTATCAATAGTGGCAGACAACCCACCAAACGCAGGAAATAACCAACCAACATTCGACTCCTCTGGGTGGGAAAGCGAGATTACACTATACTGTGATGCAGAGTCAAACTCCGTAGATAAATGTACTACAATTGAGATTGACCTGAAGGACTTCTTCTCTGATATGGACAACGACATACAATTCATCTCTGTTTACAATGACACCTCCATCAGCACCGACGATCGTCACCCGTTGGTTGTTGGCGTCGGTACGGATGGGGTGGCCCGTTACGATCCGGCAGATATGCAGTTTTTCGATGACAACATGGATACTTGGACGCTAAACAATGTGATATTTATTGCAACAGACGCATGGGACTCACGAGCCAACTCTGACCCTGTTACGTTCAGAGTAGTTCCTCTCCAATTTTCAATCCAAGAGCCAGAGAAGTCTTGGTTCGACGATGACGAATATGCAATCTACACTGGCGTAGGCCTTCCAGGAAAGCAGGTCTCTGTGCTAATCGGAGGAGTCCCGGTCAACAACACGATTGTTTCCGAAGACGGAACATGGGAGTTAGGAATACCAGGATCAAGAATCAAGGGAGAATCCTCTACGCCCCAATTTACGTATAGCGGCCAGACAACCAGCGTTGAATCGATTAGCAAGGGAGAGCCACAGGACGACTCCACAAACTGGGCCATAGTTGCGGCATTAGCAATGGTTGCAGTACTCGCTCTTGGCGCACTCGCTTACTTCAGCGGGTTAGTAGGGTTCGAAATCGAGGACGATGAGATCCAGAAGTCTCCTGTTGAAATCCCAGAGGGTTACGGGGATGACGAAATAGACGGAGAAAGTCCCCTAGAGAGGTATGAGGACCATCCCGGGTGGCTATGGGACTCTTCTTCCGAAGAATGGGTGGCTGATCCCGATTACAACGAGTGATCGTGCTCCCACATGTTACTAACATTATTGAGTGGGTCTGAGGGTTGAGTGACATGACCACCATGACATCATCTCGCCCGGGTGTCCAAGAGAGGATATTTCTCCATCTAAGCGACTACGTAGACCACAGTGACAAGGTCGAGGTCCCTTTCGCTTTGTCACAGATGGGAATAGCAAATGCTGTATCAATAGCTAGGTCAAACGTTCCAAGGGCGATTTCTGGAATGAAGGAGGCTGGACATCTAATCGAAAAGCAAGTCCATGTCACAGGAGTTTCTAGGAAGAGAAAGGCGTATTTCCTAACGGATGAAGGTGCTAAGGTCGCTGATGAGATATGGGCAAGGGTATCGGAGAGCACGGTGAGAATAATTCATCCAGACGGTCGATCTGAGGAAATGTCGCTCTCAGAGGCAATCGAGGGCGTCGACCTCCCCCTTAGGCACGTGGACATGCTAAGGTACATGGAAGATTCAGGTACGATAGACCTGTCAGGACTTACTCCCGAGCTCATCGAGAGGGATCTGTCGAAACATATCGAAAAACAACTGGTCTCTTACTTGAACGACCTACCTCGGTCCCGACGCTTCTACGGTAGGGAAGAAGAACTAGACGTAATGGCTAATCTCCTTGAGGCAAAGTCTGCCTCCATACTCGTTCCAGGAATAGCTGGAATTGGAAAGACCTCTTTATGTACAAAAATCCTCGATCGGTTCACCCATAGGAGAAACCTACTCTATCACAGATGCCAGGACTGGGAGGGCTCGAGGGCATTCCTTGAGGCTTGTGCAGAGTGGCTTTCATCTATAGGAAACAACGACCTATCTGACTATCTAGCATCAACAGCAGTTCCCCAGACCAGTATGGCAGTAAACCTGATCGAGGCAGGACTGTCTGAATCCCCGTCACTAATCGTAATAGATGACCTCCACAAGGTAGGCGACGAAACTCTGTACTCAATTCTCAAGGAGCTAACTCTCAGGATCCACAATCTAAAGGAAGTGGGCCTTGTAATGTTCTCAAGATCTTTCAGGATGGTTGTCCCGGAGTCAGATCAGTCCGGGAACATTGTGACGCTTGTTATGCCCCTGCAGGGTCTGGACGAGGAGTCTAGCAGACAAATCCTAACTGCAATGCCAAAAATGGATACCGATCAGTTCACGCACATCTACTCTCTTTCCCGAGGTCACCCTCTAATTCTGGAACTCATCAACAGAGGAAATGTGGCAGAGACATTCCATGCTACATTGGAAGCATTCGTTGAGAAGGAGATTTTCAGTAGACTTTCCGGTTCAGAGAAAAGGCTACTGGGCGCAATTGCAGTATTTCGTGAGCCCGTCCCAATCCAAGCTATCCACCAAGTAGAAGGAGGGGTAGACCTGCTAGATGAATTGGTCGAAAAGGGGCTGGCCCGCCAGTCAGATGCCGACAATTTCGATGTCCACGACTTGGTTCGCGAATTCTTGATGCGCTCTATGGATGAACGGATGAAAATTGATCTGCATTCCTCAGCTGTAAATTGGTATAGGGGTAGGAAAGACAGCGCTGCTGATAGGATCGAGTTTATTCATCATCTGAAGAACACCGGGGACGAAGAGGGACTTGCAGAGGTCTTGTTGACTGAGGGCCACGGACTTATCAGTTCGGGCCATACAGAACTCCTCTCGATTCTGAACTCATTAGAAAGCGCCGATTTCGACCCGAGGAGCTGGGGCCTGATTAGGGAACTAAGGGGCGATATCCTGACCATCCAAGGCAGATGGGATGAAGCCGAAGAAGAGTATAACGCCGCAACAAAGCACTTGGGAGGGGGCGAGCCAAGTAAGGAGCTTGCCAGGCTCCTGTCTGCTAGGGCCGATATCGCAGTCAAGCGCGGTGCTATGGAAGACGCCCTTGAACTGCATAGGAACGCTCTCAAAATTCAGATTGACATAAGGGACGCTGTTGGAGCTGCAAGGAGTTACAACAACATGGGCAGTATTTTCCGTAGGAGGAAGGATTCCAGGAGGGCACTAGAAGTCTATGGAAACGTCGAGGAACTCCTGGAAAAAGAGCAAGATCCTGATCTAAACGAAGAGAGGATCAGGCTAGCCTCCGCATTCATTGAGATGGGTGAGTTTGACAGGGCGAGAGAGCACGCACTTTTTTCCTATGAGAACACCAAGGACTCAAACCAAGACTTCCTTCACGCCAGGTCTAGAGCCGTACTTGGAAGGTATTACGCCAAGATTTCCGACAACGACCTAGCTCTTCTCCACTACTCCGGTGCTCTAGAGACTCTTTCCGACTTGAACGACCCACAAAGCGCTGTAGAGGTGGAGATGCTACTCGGACAGGTCCTTATCGATGCTGGCAGGAAGGCAGAGGCCTCCGAGCATTATCTGAATGGCCTCGCAGTAGCTGAGTCAAATGACTTTAGGATGCTTCAGGGCGAGCTACTGGCGAGACTAGGAGAGGTAGAATCAGACCGCTCACAGAGAATGAACTACCTTCAGAGATCTCTGTCATTATTCCGGGATCTGGGAGCCGTTGGAAGGATGAGGGAAGTGCAGAATTCGGTTCACAGAGCAGTAATGGGGAAGTAGTCATACAGTCGCCAGTCTGCTCGGCTCCGACTGACCCGCCCAGCAACTGAACTCTGGGCCCGATTGTTTAGAAATCGTCACGCTTCCTTCGAACTTGTCCCCTATGGCTAGAAGGACCTCGCTTTCGGCAAGATGGGGGGCATTGTTCTTCTCAGATAGGTGGCAGAGAACCAGACTTTGCAGATCCGGGTGGCAGACCTCGCGAAGAATCTCACTGGTCTGAGTATTTGATAGATGTCCGCCCCTTCCTGAAATCCTCCTCTTCAGAGAATCAGGATAAGGGCCACCAACCAACCTTGAATGGTCGTAGTTAGCCTCTATAGATATGTGGTTGCATCCCGAAAGATGCCTCATCAGATCATTTGGTGCTTCACCCAGATCTGTAACTATTGCTGCCCTATTGCCCACTCCGTCGCTCGCGATTATCGCTACATTGTCCGAGTCATCATGTGGCACTGGAATCGCCAGCATGCTCATTTTGGACGAGAAATCGATCCTCTCGAGATTTCCAAATGTGGTGCACTCATCAATCGGCCTCCACCCCATTCGATTTGCTGTTCCTAGGTTACAGTGCAAGGAAGAATCCCACGACTTCGATGCCCGGAGAGCAGATCCAGAGTGATCCCTGTGGTGGTGGGTCACCACTATAGCATCAATTGACTTAGGCTCGACATCTGCTTTGGCCAACCTATTTTCTGCCTGTCTTAGGCTGAACCCGCAATCGACTAGAACATTGCAATCGCCGGAACTGAATAGGGTAGCATTACCTCTGCTTCCTGAACCGAGATGCGTTATGCGCATGCCCATCGAAAAAACCCTAATCTAGACTCCCTTTGAAACAATCCATAATCTTGACTCAATTATTGCGATTTTGCCATTTCTTAGAACTATCGGGTACGAACCCACCGACCTATGTCCGAACGGCGCTCCATCAGCATGATAAATCCAATATCACGAGAAAATTGCACTAGGGTGTGCGAATGCGTCGAAAGCAGACAGCCTTGCTTATTTCCATCCTGGTCCTTTCTAGTCTGGCCTTTGTCTCCCAAACTCGACCCCAATCCCCCGTATCATCAACTGATCCGAATCTAGCAGAGGGCTCTGAGTCCCCAGTTACAGATCAAGACGGAGACCTAATTCCCGATTTGTACGAGGTGATTTTCGGAGATTCTGTGGATATTGAAACAGAAACATTCCAGAAGACGATCGAAGGGCTAGATCCAGCTGACTCAACTGACAATATTACCGACCTAGACAGAGATGGGTTAACTGCGCTACAGGAGTATTGCTGGCCCTACACATTGGAGTTTTGCTTTGAGGGCAGGAATAGCCTAACCGGAAAGTCACCCGACGAAACTCAGTCTGGGCTGAGGGAATACCTAGATCCCAGAGTCTCCGACACTGATGGGGACGGAATCCCTGATGGTTACGAAGTACATATGTGCACTGTTGGCGGACTGTATGAGAACAACCCAAATGACCCCCTCAACCCTAACAACTACTGGGAATGCAGGTATTTCGATCCATTGGATGGGAGTGATAAATTCGCAGACTTTGATAGATGCGAAGCAGACTTTAGTTGGGGTTGTGGGGACGGCTTCGACTTCAACAGCGATGGTACAATCGATATTGGGGAGATGTTCACCAACACAGAAGAATACCTACTGGGCACCCCTGAAGACTGGATCACTGAGAGGGATGGACTTTGGTGCTGGGGTACTATGGAGGGGCTTTCAGAAGACTCTTGCCAAACCGAGCATGAGAGGCCAACCGGATCTTCGGGCTGGATGGGAAGCGACCCACGTTTCATTGACTCCGACTTCTTCTTCTGGGACGAAATCTCACCTGCTCCACTCGAGGTTCTGGGTGATGGGATCCCGGATGGATGGGAGTCACACCATGGACTAGACCCATTGAACGCAAGTGACGCAATTATCGATAGCGACTCAGATGGTTGGGATTTAGACAGAGACGGTTTCACTACGCAAGACGTTACCGTCGGGACATCCCACTGGGGGGAGTCATTCAGCAACTTCGAAGAGTTCATGGTTGACTTCGATGATTCCAGACAAGTCACCCCAGGGGTTAGGGGGGTTAAGATGTCAACGCAAAGCGAACTGATTAGCTTCGATCACTCTACTGCAATCAGGCTGGTAGATCCATCTGTCCACACAATCATTGCTGATCAGGCAAGGGAGAGGCTGGTAATCGGAACAAAATATGGAATTACAGTTCTTGATCCTTTCAGGGGGGCAACTTCATCATTCGAATTTTCACCGGGAATTGAGATCAACACCATGGTAAGGCAGAATATTGGCAGCTCAGATTTTCTCCTTCTTGGGTCGAACATAGGATTTCACATAATTCCACTTGAGAATGGCCTCCCAGTTCTCGAGTCCGCTGAAACATGGGAAATTGGCAGCATTTCTGTGATTTCCGCATTGAAGTCCGAGTCCTTCGAGTTAGACTTACTTCTCATGGGGGAGCAGAGCGCCTGGAAAACGAGACTAAGTGAAGAATCAAATATTGGAGAGCTAGACTTCTCAATCCTGGAGCCCCTTTCCTCACTATTGTCCAAGTCAAATGCCTCGGTGACTTCTGCTGCACACGCTAAGATTTTCGGAAGAACCCCCCTATTGTTTGTGGGCACAAACTTCGGGCTAATAGGTTGGAATACAACGGACGGTTCTGATGATATCGGTGATCCTTGGTGGATATTTGACAAGCTAAACGCAGAGGATTTTGTCAATCAGGATATTCTAGACTCTACAAAAACTGCCACCGTCAATACAATAGTTGTCGAGGAGTCGGGACAGGGTTCAGACGATGTATGGATGGGGATGGGAGGGGGTTTGCACCTGGTAACAATGGATCTAATCATTTCCCAACCCAAAGAGGCATTCAATAGCGAAAGAATGCTCAATATCCCAGGGCTACTAACTGGGGCTAACGATGTACACTCTGTATTGCCTCTCGACGGAATGGTAGTACTCGGTTCAATGAACGGTACTTGGTGCTTGGAAGGAGGATCCGACGGCATCCTTGGAACTTACCTAAACCAGACAGAGATTCCAGGACTAGTAACTTCAATGGTCACATTGGAACGAGACGGGGCAGAGTGGCTTTTCGCTGGAATTTCTCCTGGCAAGTACATGAACATAGCACCAATGGACCCTAATTCTCATGATTCAGATATGGATGGAATGCCAGATGGCTGGGAGTTCGCATACGGCCTAGATCCTACGGACCCCTTTGACGGGACGAGGGATCTTGATGCCGATGGAGTATCGATTGGAAACAGTGGGGATTATGGATTCGACCGTTTATGGAGCAACTTAGAGGAATATAGGTTTGTTTCCTCTTCGGTTAATGGCCTAAACGGGACAGATCCGAGGGCCTTCGATACTGATGGCGATGGACTAAGCGATGGCGAGGAGTACTGGGGCTGGTTTATTGAATCGTCTTCTTTCGATTGCTATTATCTCAACGACGAATACCTCTGTGACTCAGTAGTCGGCCAATCTGCGTTCGAAGTCCACCTAGGTGGGTGGCTAGGGACAGGATCCAGTGGTGGTAGCGACAGAGCAACCGACCCAACGAACCCCGACACAGATGGGGATGGGATGCCCGACGGCTGGGAAATCGAGCACAGGAGGTGGATAGGGGACGTTTATACCGGCGGAAATCAATGGACATTAGATCCGAATGACCCGAGCGATGCTTCACAGGATGCAGATGGAGACGGGCTATCGAACCTTTGCGAATACGAGTGGGAGAGCCTCAGGGCAAACTCCCTCTCATCGGGAATCCAGTCTCACGGAGAGACCCCACAATACATAGAAAATTGGACTGCGACCGATCCGAACTCAAAGGACTCCGACTCCGACTCGCTCCCTGATGGTTGGGAGGCTAGGTATTCTTGTCACTGGCCGTCTTCAAACTCTGGAATCAATCCGATGAATGGGTCCGACTCCCTGAATAATCCAGATGGCGATGGATTCGATATAAATCGAAATGGAATTCTAGAACTAGAAGAATCCTTTGTGAACTGGTTAGAATACCATATCAAATCCGAGATAATCCTGACTAATTCAACACAATCCGGTGAGGTCTACCCCCAGAACATGTCAACAGTTCTTGCTCACAGCTCTTGGCCTGGCCTCGCCCAAGAAGCATTCGGGGATCGAACCGACCCATACTACCTGTCTCTGTGGACGGGCCTACCAACTGAAGACATAGGATCATCAGACCCACTGAGCACCGACTCGGATTCTGACGGGATGCCCGATGGTTGGGAGATTTATCATGCAAGGTGGAGCCTATTCGATGAAGACTGGACGCTAAATCCTGTAAACAGAGGCGATGGACTCGGGGACCCTGATCTGGATGGGATGTCAAATTGGGAAGAGTACAACTCGATAGATAGCAAGAGTAGCGAAACGGACGGGACAATCTCATCCCCACAATTCTACTTGACAGATGCGGCCGGGGCGCTCTTAGAGACTCCTTGGATAGGCGCCGAGTCAGCTCTCTCATTCGGGCATTTCGTGACCTCTGAACAGGCTACACTGACTGGGAACTCCGGGGATCCAAATAATCCTGATACCGACGGAGATGGGATTTTGGACGGTGTAGAGCTAATTTTCACAGCATGGAACTCTACAGATGAAGTATGGACACTAAACCCATTGGTTCCCAATGATGGGAACTATGATTCCGACGGAGATGGGATCAGGGATTTGACAGAGCTAAACCTGACTTCCAATCTTCCAATAAACGGAGAATCTTACCCCCTCGGGGCTCCGACATTCGGAGACGAGTCTAGAGAAATAAACCAACTCGCGTTTGAAAACAGGATATATAGGATACTTTTCAGCAAGGAAGGGAGGGCAGAATTGGGGATGGATCAGTATCTTGAATGGCGTTCCGGCTCTCCCGCAAAGCCGATGCTTCAGTCAATTTTCGGAATTACCGATCCAAAGGATTCCGATACCGATCGTGACGGTATGAGTGACGGATACGAGTATTGGTTCTCTGAATGGAATTTGGAAGAGAACAAGTGGACAATGAATCCACTCACAGACACCGATGTGGATTTCGACTCCGATGAAGACTCTTTCGACTGTGATGGTGATGGGGAGATTTCCGACTCGGAGTCTTATGACAATCTGGCAGAGTACGACTCTAGGTGGTATGGGAAGAGGCTAGAGGTCGGTAACATGCCAAATGGGACTGGTACTGTATCGTACGGACAAGATGCTGTTGCCGCCTTGATCGAAGAGACCGGGGCCTCCGAACAGTCCGCATGGGGCCAACTTTTCACTTGGTTCTCCACAAAGAGCCTAGATTCATCTGATAAGGTAGGGTTGATCAACCAACACGATCCAGAGAACTTCAATAAATCGCTCTCCGGAATTAGTGACCCAACAGACGATGATTCGGATAGAGACGGGATGCCTGACGGGTGGGAATACTGCTATTCTGTCTATCTGGAAGTATTGCCCGTCAATTCTTTCCGGTGGTCACTGAACCCAGTGAATCCGCTGGATGTAGATTATGACCCAGATGCAGACGGATGGCTAGACAGGGAAATATCTGACACTCCAGCAACTCAAGGGGCCTGGGAAGGTAGGGAGTTCAGTGCATATGCAGACGATCAGCAGTTCGGTAACGGCGCAAACTCCCTTTATTTCACAAATTTTATGGAATACAGCAACGGGACCATGCCACTAGATCCAGACTCGGACTCGGACTCCATTGTCATGATCCCTGTACTGAATGACGGCGTTGTTGTAGATTATGTTCGGGATACAAGCCTCTCAGACGGGAGAGAGCTGTTCAAGTATGGCACCAACCCACTTGATAACGATACTGACGGAGACATGATGCCCGATTATTACGAATACTTCAGGGGGTGGAACGAGACAAACGACAACTGGTCATCTTTCCTCAAGATAGAAGTTCAGTGGCAGGAAGTAACCCCTCAGAACTGGAAACCAATTGCCTTCTCCGAAGGGCAGATCACTCGGCCTTCCTTGGAATGGACTTGGTTCACTCACGATGCCACCGACCCCAGTGACGCTACTCACGATGCCGATAGGGACGGGGAATGGGATTGCTCGGGTTCAGGATGCGAATACGTCCCCTACAACAACTTCCAGGAATACTATGCAGTAGTTAACACAACCCTATCATCTCCCTCTGTAGTTCGTGCGTCTTCTCTTTTCGACTGCTCCGGGGAAGACGTGGAGGAGTGGTGGCAACTCCGGGAGACTCTGCTTGGAACCTGCTCAGGTTCCAGTTCAGTTTCATCTAACTATCTAAGGATAAACAGAATAAATGACCAAGATCCACTATACGCGCTTGTAATTGACGATAATGACGTAAATTACGAGGATGTCAATACAAGCAACGATGTCACGCACGTCAATGGCGCATGGACCGACGAGTACAACAGGCTTGCAGGAGACCAGTTCCATCTTCCGAACCCCGGACTCGGGGAGTACGCCTATGGTTGGTGGATTCTGGATATTGACGGAGACCTAATCGCAGATGGAACAGATCCAGCAAACTGGGATACGGATGGGGACTGGCTGAACGACTTCTTCGAAATCGATGATGACCTATTAGACGGGATACGAGGAAACAGCGGCTCCCCGATCAGATATGACGACAGGACCACGTGACCTAATCATTTCATTTGCAACCGATATCTCAGACTACCATGGAAGAACCCGGGCGAGCAATCCCTAGCCCAGACTCTGCCCCCAACGAAAAGCTGCTATTCCTAAGGGAAAATATGGTGCATTTAACCAACCAGCTGAGTATGCCGGTCATCGAAGTCGCACTGGTTATCTCTAAGTTCATTAGAATTGTAATTGAATCACTTACTAAGGCTGCAGCTTCTAGTGGCGAAGATCTTCCAACCTCACTCCTAGAGTCAAGACCCCTTGATCCGGAGAACACCGAATATGCTGCAAGAATAAGCGTTGAATCATTTCCACTTGAGAACCTGATTAATCGAGTAGACGAAGATAGGATGGATATCTTGGACACCTTGATCAGGACAGTCCTGAACGAAAGCCAGCTAGAGTTCGTCCATGCACTCCAAGAGTTTAGGGAGTGGGAGTCTGAAATTAGAGGGCAACTTTCCCGAGTTTCCAGTCCCGGAGGTCTGTTTAGCCCGCTTGACCTCGGAGACGATTTCTAGGGGCTATTAGTCTCGGAAGAGGCTACAATTCCGCTAGAAACCCACCAAGCATCTGCAATAGACCAAACATAGAGTATGGGCCATAGGACCAGTGAAAGAATAAGGGGGAATTGAATCAAAAACCACTCAGAGGCCTTCCTATGCTGCCGATTAAAGTGCTGCCCCAAGAATAACAATGGGACCAAGGCCAAAGATACTGCGAAAAGAGGCCTAATTGCCCCCCAAGGGCCAACTCCTCCGCTCAACTCATTCCAGATTGCAGAGACTACGCCAAAAGGACTTGAATCCGACCCCCCCTCATCCTCAAGTTGGACTACGAACTCCTCCGCCACACTAGTGGCAGTAATCAGGGACGGAAGAATTTGACGTATACATAGGAAACAAAAAGAGCATTTATCCCGTCTATTCAACTTCACCCATTGTTCTACGGCCTAGGGAATCAAACCACTCTGATGGCTCCCCTTCTTCACTCATGGATACCTCGTCCCCAATGCTTCTAGGAACGGAATCCCTCCCGGGATGCCATGTCTGCTGTTCGAGCCATAATCCTATTTCTGAGCCCGTCAATGAGATTTCTATAGTTCCACCAAGTGACTCTTCGTCCAGAACGAATGAAACCTTCCCAATTGATGCAGATTGCCGTGATAGGTAGAACTTCGCATGCTCGCCTACAGACCCCATAGACATGGCGTCCAATGCTGTGTCGAGAATCCGATTTTCCCTGATTATCGATAACATTTCATCCAATGAGTTAGATTTCCCAGATATTCTCACAGGACCTCTATTGATGGGGAAAGAACCCCTCTCTGGAACTGATTTGGGGGCCCATCCGGGGAAAATATTGCGAATAGCTTGAATCACCTTTTCCGGATCCTCATGACTTTTTACCAACGTCGACACCGAAACTATTGGTTCCA
The DNA here is from genome assembly GCA_964414525.1 of uncultured Candidatus Poseidoniales archaeon. Lineage (GTDB taxonomy): Archaea > Thermoplasmatota > Poseidoniia > Poseidoniales > Thalassarchaeaceae > UBA36. The sequence continues at coordinate 26,069 of CAYPWN010000008.1, forward strand.
TGACCAACCCTGAAGTTCCAAACTAATAGTGCTATTGCGGGACTCCCATTGCACGAATAATTCAAACCAAAATTTACGGGCCACTAGGCATGGCTAGACGTTCCGATGCAGTTTCTGCAGCTCTACTTTTGTTGCCAAGCATTTTCCTCATTTCGTTCAGGATATTATCTCCGGAATTGAATGAAGCTCTTTCAAACGACAGTTACTCGGAAATTGGGATCCACTCTGCTGCAATCATACTTGGACTATTTTTCATGTGGAGATACCGCTTCATCGATGATCACGAGTATAGGAGATCTAAGGCAATAGATGACCTTTCTAGAACATACAAACTTGAGGATAAAGGCCTGTGGGAGAAGGGCGATGCTGCAATTCAGAAGCTTGAGGCGCGGGCATATGCGGACTTCAGGGGTAAAAAGGGCAATGTTGCAATGAAAAGGATGCAGAGCAGCATAGGTGAATTGAACCGAGAATCCCGCGAGGTCGAGCAATCTACGGGAGAATCAGATTTCTCCATCCGAGTAGACGGGGTAGAACAGAATTCCAGCCCACCAGAAACTGAACAGATGCAGAAAAAGGGACTGGTGGCTCGGATGACAGAATTCATCGAATCCTCGATAGAGAGCTCAGCCTCCAGAAGGGTTGAGAGAAGGAAAAAGAGGGAATCTATTACAAAAAAGGATGAATATCCGTACCCCGAACTAGATGACCAATCTCAATGGATAATTCCAGATCAAACCCAGAACAGAAAAAAAGCCAGATTTTGCAACAAGTGTTCGACATACAATGAAGCAGAGTCGAACTATTGCACTTCCTGTGGTTCTTACCTTTCTTGATTAGGGAACGGTTGATAGGGCCCCTCCAAGAGCCAAATACTGGTGAGGTGATGCCAAATAAGCGAGACTACTATGAGGTGCTTGAGATAAAAAGAGGAGCATCGGAGTCTGAGATAAAGAACGCATTCCGTTCCCTTGCGAGAAAATATCACCCCGACAAGAACAAGAACGATCAGGATGCCGAATCAAAATTCAAGGAAATCCAAGAGGCTTATGCGATTCTTTCAAACCCAGAAGAAAGAAGAAAGTACGACATGTTTGGACATGATAGGCCCGGTGGTTCGCCATTTGGGTCTGGAGGATTCCAAGGTGTGGACATAAGTTTTGATGATTTATTTGGCGGCGGCTTCGAATCGATATTCAGCCAATTCTTCGGAGGTTCGCAGGGCACCGTCTCTAGGGGCTCAGATCTATTAGTAAGGCACGTAATCCCATTTCAGGCTACAATGGAGGGAACGGAAGAAGAATTGGAGATTGAGGCTCTTCAGGACTGCTCTGCCTGTAGCGGGAGTGGTTCAGCAAAAGATGGAGGATCTCGGCCCTGTCCAACATGCGACGGAAGAGGAAGAATTGACCAGATTTCTATGATAGGTCCTTTCAGGCAGAGAGTCAGGAAAGAATGCCGGCCTTGCCGGGGTTCTGGGAGGATCGTTTCAGACCCGTGTCGGAAATGCAAGGGCGAAGGGCGAGCCTACCAACCATTCAAGGTAAAGTTCTCCATTAAGCCGGGAGTTAGTTCTGGAACTCGTCTGAGGATGCGTGGCCAAGGGGAGTCTTCCTCTGCAATAAGCGGGGAGCCAGGAGACTTGTATATCGAAATCGATGTGGATCCTCACGAGTGGTTTGAGAGGGACGGCAAGGATTTATTGATGGCCCTACCACTGAGTTTCGCAGACCTATCCCTGGGCACCACCGTAGAGATTCCACATATCGACAAGAGCCCCCTAAAAATCAAGATTCCACCAGGTTCTAGCCCCGGAGAGACAATTTCAATTAGAGGCAGAGGGTTACCCAGCTATCGCGCCCCAACGAGGAGGGGTTCCGTCACTGTAGTTTTGAAATTGGAACTTCCCAGCAAGCAATCACGATCAATGAAGAAAAAAATCAGTGAGATCCGTGATGAGATGGAGGGGGAACTTCCTTCATTGGAGGATCGAATAAGAAATGACGCCAAATTACGAAGGCGTAACGGGTAGTTATTCCGATTCGTAATGTACGGGGCGGATGATTGCGGCAGCTACTGGATTGCCCCTCACCAATCCTGAGATCTGCATATTGACCGCTGACACGCTTCCAGTGGTGATTACCCTAAGGAATGTAGTGGAGTTTTCTCCAAGGTCGCCAATGAACACCTCGTCGTCTTGGAACATAAAATCTGGCTCCACTGTATCTATCGAAGCCTCATCGCCATTAGGTGAGAATATCTTGATTGCTGCCATGTTCCATTCCGAATCGCCCGTACTAATTCCTATCAGGATTGACTTACCAGATTCGTCAAATCTCCAAGCGCAGATGTCCAAGTCTTTCGTGTAATGTCTGATTTCAGGAGGGCCAAATTCTTCGGTGACTGAATCCCATGATTTCTCCGCAAGTACTCCCAAAGAAGCCCTAATTTCCTCTATGCCAATATCGCTTACATTATCGTCCGTGAATCTCTCTCTTAGCGTCATTAGTGTACTCTGCTCGTGCTCACTCATCAACTTCTTACTTCTGCTTTCAAAAAACTCGCCTCTATTCCACCACAAGACAACTAGAAACGGGAGAATAAGTAATAATCCTGCAAATGCGTAGAATGGGGTGAACATCCAATCTAGATTGACATATTCCCCATCGACATCCACCGTTCCTAAATTATCCAGAGAGAATGCATACCCCACCTCTTCTCCATAACCCCCTAGTCTTTCAACGCGAACCGCGTGAGTCCCATTGTCTAGTTCGATTTCTCCAGTCGATATATTAGAGAAATCTTCGATTGACCATGAAGTCTGATTCAACCTCTGGACACTGATACTTACGTTTCCTTTAGGCTCAATTGAGAAACCAACCAAAGTCCATTCTTCGGAATAAACCTCAAGTGCAAATATGTCTACAGAGTCATTTAACGATAATATACCGAAATAAGTCACGTTGTTGGGGCTAATTTTCTGCCATTCTGATCCTATTCCTTCTGCCCCCCAAGGAATATCCGGGGCATCCCCAATCTCCGTGACGGATCCTGACTCGATACCGCCTTCATCACTGAGAGCAACGGGAAAAACCGAAATCAGAGAAAGAATGGCTACCACCACCCCAATCCGCCTCATCGTTATCCCCGAGAGCAACTAGGTCTTAGAATCCTTCAAGCGAAACGCGTCGCTCGAGAGCCGATGACAGAGCGGCCAATTGGGCGGGACGTATTAGCAAGAGACCGTTTCTCTCGATTAATCTCCCTTGGAGACAGGAAAGATCCCCTCTCTTGGTCCCCCGGGCTAATTATCAGTGAAATCGACCCCGATATTCCAGTCTCCATCGCCCCACTTATCTCAACTCTGGATAGTTCGTCCATCCCATCAACTCTGAAAATCTCAACTCGTGCAAATCTCTGTTACCCATTTGACTCTCTTGACTCCTGGGAAATGAGTCAAGGACTCCCCCTTCCGCCCAGCCTAGTTGAGTCTGACTCCGGAGATTTCGGCATTGGCCTGGAGACTCTCCCAGTTTCGTGGAACTCCCTTCACCACGACCAATCGTTGCTGAATATCGAATCTCAACCGTCACTGATTGCAATAATTGACGCTCCACAGCTTTCTAACAATAGGGGGATGCTGGAAAGAGCATTGTTGACTGTAAGGACGAGATTCCCCGCCTCACTAATTTGGGCACCGGGAATTTCAGGTCCAGATAACTGTGCTCTGCTGGCATGGATGGGCGTCGACATGTTTGACTTGGCGAGATCCAGGCATGCCTCCGCCTTGGGCGTTCTTCTAACTGAAGGGGGGCCTAGAAAGGCAGAGCCCTCGACTGGAGAGGAAGCATCCATGGAAGCTCAATGTGACTCTTGGGCCAGATCAATCTCAGCAACTAGATCAGCAATTAGGGATGGCTCACTAAGGGAACTGGCAGAAAGACAGAGCACCTCCAGCCCACGTTCAGTCGAGCACCTAAGGTTACATGACAAGATCTCTTACGAGTTCTCCAAACAAGTTGGCATCACAATTGGTCATGCCGACCCACGACAGCAACTCCGGTGCCACTCTTACGTTAGTAGGAATGATCCTCAGATACGGAGGTGGAGGGACAGAGTTTCTGATTTCCACGAACCCCCTTCGCATCAGAGAGACGTCCTTCTCCTCCTACCCTGCTCTGCGAAGAAGCCATACAAGCTCTCACAGAGTCATTCCAGATTCAGGAGATACATCGGGACTCCCAAGGCCCACGAGGTAATGGTCACCTCACCTCTAGGCCTAGTCCCTAGGGAAATAGAGGAACTTTGGCCAGCTGCACATTATGATATCCCAGTTACAGGAGAATGGGACGTAGACGAGCTTGCCGTAATCGAGGGTATGGTGAATAGGATAGTTGAGAGGGTCGGTTACTCAATTGTAATCAATCACTCTGGAGTTGATGTTGCCCCCCCTGGGGCCCGAGTTATAGATACTAGACTCGGTGAAACCGCAGGCTCGCATGATTCTCTGAATAGATTGCAGGATGCCATAGAATCAACTTTCGCACAAATAACTGATAGAAAACCCACTCCAAATTTCCGAATAGAAGTCCTAAAATCGATATCTATGTTCCAATTTGGATCCGACGAATGGCTAGAAAGGTGCGAAGTCAGGGGTAGGCCGCCCATACTTACGATATACAAGGAAGGTAAGCAGATGGCAAAGTGGGACCCCCGAAGAGGGCGATTCTCATTTTCCAAACACAGTCTGGCAACGCTAGACGAGCTGGGCGTCCTAAAGAGAGTTGAACTCCTAGAGAATTCGGACTGGGTTGGGGACATTTTCCCGAGCAATTTGTTGTCTCACGACGCATCGATAAAATCCGGAGACGAGGTATTGGTTTTCCAACATGGGGCCCTAGTGGGATCGGCAAGGGCAATAGCTCCCGGATGGGAGTGGCCCCATGGTCCCGGAAGATTGGCCAAGTCTAGGCACAGGCTCTGAGCCGAATCGGGCTATTTTATCTGCGTAGCGGTTATAGAGGGAGAGCAGGTCGCCCGGCTGCCCGAGGTACGTATTATGGCAAGGATGCACAGCAAGGGCAAGGGAAAGAGCGGCTCCAACAAGCCCCACTCGAAAGCCCCACCTGAGTGGTCGAATTCCGACAAGGAAGAGATCGAGGAACTAATCATTCAGCTATCCAGTGAGGGTCACACTACTGCGTCTATAGGTTCTATTCTCAGGGATAAGCACGGCGTCCCGGATGTACGCCTTGTAACTGGGGAGAGAGTCTCAAAGACAATAGAAAGACTAGGTGGTGAATCCGGTTATCCGGAAGATCTAATGAGTCTGATGAGGAGGGCTCTGAGACTCATTGACCACCTCTCGCAAAACTCCAAGGATATCCATAATCGAAGGCAGTTGGAGCTCTGTGAGTCCAAGATCAGAAGGCTATCTAGGTACTACAAGGATAACAACCGGCTTGAGTCCGACTGGACGTACAAGAGGGACCAGCTAAGGCTGATGGTCGAGTAATCACTACTGATTTGTACTCCGATTCATTCGTAGGCAGGTGCGGCAGCTAATCGAGCACCAGATATTCTCCCCAGTTCGTGAGAACCTTCAGAAATCGTCCAGGGAGTTATCGAGGGCAAAGGGAACAATTCTATTGCTCTCAAATCCATCGCTGAATGGGGCCTTGTCCTTAGCCCCAATAGAAGCTTCTCTGATCGATGAAGGGATGCCCTATCGTAGAAGATTTTCCAGTACGGGCTCATCGTTGCACATTTCCATCAGGATTATCGACGATCCGAGAAGTGATACAATTCCTGAACCATCATCTCCTGAGATAACTATAGCCCCGGTGACTGTAGAGGGGTTGAGGGGTAGGTTGGGAGATCCTCGCAAAGGACTCCTCAGCACAGTAGCTCAGGCCCACGTTATCGCTCAATGCCTATCCCCCTCAAGCCCAAGGCTGAGGCGGATGAGGCCATGGGTGCTGTCCGGAAACTGGATCGGAGGGGCATTAGACACCACATACGACCCTGTGTACTCTGCACTGAGGGATTTTCTATCCAACGAAGGCTCGATCCGAGTGGTCCCGGTTACTGAGGTGATGTCTCCTGAAGTTCAGAATTACGAATGGCTTGAACCCGGGGTAATTGCTGGACTATCTAATGAATGGGGCTCATTCGACCTAGAAAAGAGAGCAGAATCTATGGATTCATTGGCCGAACCCGCTATATTGAGAAAATCACCATCAACGGCCAGGCTAGAGGAGCTTCTTTGGCATTGCATACTTGCTCCCGAATGGGTATCCGATCTAGCTTCTCAGATCACCCGAGCATCATATTTCTGGGATATATCTAATCCGAAGGATGCTTCCTCTAAACTCGTCGATTCTCTTATCTCCAAGGGTAGCGTGTGAGCGGTATCGCAGTCATACGGTATCTGTGATTCGTATTGTGGTCAGTGGGTCTGCCCTTGCACCCCATTGAGAGTAGGTTATGCTCAGAG
>CAYPWN010000009.1:0-31385 GCA_964414525.1 uncultured Candidatus Poseidoniales archaeon
CACGGAATGCCGAAACGCCGTGGTCGAGGTAGTCCCTGAAGTCGAATCCTTCCACTCCGCTGTCCGCCTGCCATGACTTGTACCTGGACCAGCCGTAGTTCCATATCGTGTAGGCCATGAATAAGCCGCTGAACATCAGCCCGTATCCCCAGATGTGGTCCTGGACCTCTAGGAACTGTGGGAAGCGAACCCCAGTGGAAGGGTCCATCTTGATCCATAAGGCCGCGCTGGGAAGCCCGAAGAGAAATATCGCCACACCAGTTAGTGCGACAGACCTTGATCTGTCGAATCCGTGGTCCACGAAGTTCCTCACGCATAGCTCCACTGTGGATATCATGGAGGTGAGAGCAGCGAAAGAAAGAGCCAGGAAGAATACAGCTACCATGACAAGCTGTACCAACGGCCCTCCGGGTGCTTGGGCGAAAACCTCTGGCAGCACTAGGAACGTGATAGCTGAGCTACCTCCGCTTACCGCCCCCAAAGGATCGGCTGAGACTGAGAAGACCGCCATCATGACAGTGAGTCCGGCGATGATGCTGATACTGTTGTTTGCCAGGCACATTGTGGCAGCGTTTAGCGTGGTGTCCTCGTCCTTCCTCATGTAGACTGAGTAGGTGATTGCCATTCCCATTCCGGCCGAGCATGACCATGCGGACTGCGACAAGCCGTTAATCCAGGTCTCGGGTTGGACGAGGTACTCAGGTTGTATGCTGAACATGTAGATGAAGCCGTCAAGCGATCCGTCCTTCACGTCCATCACGAATGCCAGGAAGAGTGCCGTGAACAGAAGAACGAACAGTGAGGTCATCAACGTGACGTTTGCCTTCTCGATGGCCTTAGCGCCACCCCAAATGGCAGCTAGGGTGATCAGGACCGTGATCCACTGGAAGAAGATTACCTGCATTGGGTTCTCGAGGAAAGTGTTCCAGACCTCGATTGTGTCGACTCCCTCAGAAAGCCCACCCCTGATCGCTATCTGGAAGTAGTTCAGGCACCAGCCTGTTACCACTGCATAGTAGAACCCGATTGCCACGTTAATCCATGCCGTCCAGAGCCCCATCCAAGCGAACCTCCTTCCAGCAAATATCCGGAACGTCCCAACTGTGCCTACCCTGCTCCTCTTTCCAAGAGCGAATTCAGCGATAATCAGTGGTACAGACCACAGGAATAGGAAGATCAGCCAGGGAATCAGGAAGGAGCCGCCGCCATTCGCACCAACCATCCTAGGGAACCTCCAGATGTTACCCGTGCCGATCGCTGCACCTATGGTTGCGAAGATTAGCCCCAGCCTTCCACTGAACTGGTCGCTAGAGGTCTCTGACTGGGAATCCATCCTATCGCCCCGTCTAATCCGTTTCATCCGATGGCATGCCTAGCACCCTTTCATCCTCCGAGAACATCTCCCTGAGTGAGAATCCCAAGCCCCCCCAGACGAAGGTTGCAATCACGAGGAACATCAGGACGCTAAGTATTGCGTCCCCGAATCCGGCCCTGTAAGGTATAGACAACTCGTAGTAGTTTCCGCCCTCGTCGACTGTGGGGTAGATGAACGGGAAAGCGCCGTTGGTTGTACCTAGCATGGCCTTGTACTGGATCTTCCCTACTGAAGTGTCCGGCAGGGGGACGTGTGCCTCGATCAGAGTTCCATTTGAGCCGTCCCTCAGGGGGCAATGGACGCTAGAGTCTGGTTCAATGAAGGGTGCTCTTGACCAAGGGACAGAGGACCATTCAGTTGGTCCAAAGTCGTCCTGCTGCCTAGTAGGCTCTACGAATCTCCACATGAGATGGGTCATGTTGATGTCAGTGGAGTAAGGGAATGTTACGTCGAGGCAGAATCCTATTGGAATGTCTCCGTTGGAGGGTACAGTGACGTTTTCTGGGCCGGAAAGCCACTGCCTTGCAGTCGTGTTCTCTATCCCAACTATGGCTCTGTAACGGGGATCGTCAGCGATCTCCGCCATGTAGAACGCAATTCCGACGTTCCTGACTGCTATGTGTGCTATGTCCTCGGGCAGCTCGTGGAAAGCGTTGCCTATCTCTATGGTGTAGCAGTACGAGTTGTGCACCCCGTAGTGCCAGTCGCAGAAGTCTCCAGTGGTGGGGTAAAGCTCAGACGACTGCATCGGAGCGTAATCGGTCATCTCGCCCATTACCTGTCCGTGGTAAACCAGGTACTCGTCATCGGGGGAATAGCAGTTTGTGCAGTGCCCCCACGGCCAGAGGACGAGCTCTGAGAATGAGTGCCATGTGAGAGTGGTCTTGAACTCCGAAGCGCCGTCCCCGTCGTCGTCGTTCATCTCCGTCATGTCCTGGATGAACTTTGTCTCTGGCTCCGTGTTTCCGCCCATCCAGTCCTCGTCTATATGTCCGTCTGCATCGTCGTCCTTTCCATCAACATGGTCCTCGTTCACCAGGCCATCGCCGTCATTGTCCTCGTAGTTTACAGGGCCATTGTATACGTCGTTGTTCGGTCCGTCAGCATAGCACATACCGGGGAATAGGGGCCCTGTAGCCCCCAGAGGAGCTCCCCACTCGAACTGGTAGTTTCGGTTCAGGTCCACTCCGTCGCATCCCTCATCCACTTCTTCGTCTATGTCAGGAATCGGAGTTATGCCCGTATGGGTATTGTCCCTGAGATTCTTCCTCCATCCCGATGTCCTGCAGTTCTCCCATGCTGTCGGACCGCAGAATTCCTCTCTGTCATACCTGTTTCCATCGACGTTTAGCATTGGGATCAGGTAGATCTCTCTTGAGTCGATCAGGTCTGTTATGAACTGCTCTGAGAAGTCCTCGTCCACACCTAGATCTCCTGGCCCGCAGGGGTTACCGTCACCGTTGCTGTCCTGGTTTGAAGCGTTCAGAAGCCCACAGTCGCCGTCGTCATCCACTCCGTTCCAGGGATCTTCGTCGATTAATCCGTCGCCGTCGTTGTCGACCCCCGCCATGCCGTAGTAATAGGCCACTGTTTCTAGGAAGAACATCGGGACCTCATAGGACATCCACTCTCTGGCATGGTGGTTCCCTACCAGCATCACATCGGGTCTGTCATCGAAGTTTCCGCAGTCTCCGACGAAAACGTTGCAGTCCCCGCCGGAAGCGTCCTTTGTGATCTTTAGCCACGGGCTCCTGTGGTTGTAGTACCAGCCCTCATAGTCCGTGGCAGCCATTTCGTCCCCACGGGCGTTGACACCTCCTATGAGGCCCTCATGGTATGTCATGATCTCAGGGTTCCTATCGGCTAGGAACTGCATCCTGTTCTTCATCGTGAAGTAGTCGTGGTATTCCCTGAATTGGGCCTTAGTGTCGCCACCCCATGGGAAGTACTGGTTTGCATACTCAATCGACCAAATCTCCTCGGGGGATAAGCCAGCCTCAACTTCCTGTGCTTCACTAGTCGGAGCAATAGCGACTGGGGAAAGCAAGCTCAGAAGGAGCGGGAGAAGCATTGCTGCGACTGGGGCGCCTGGATTTTCGAGGGGTTTTCTCTCGGGCCCTGAGTTGGTTTGTCCGGGCATGCTAACGTTTTGCCGGGCCACCTCTACGTATTGAATACCACGGAGAACGGTCCGTAGGACCGGGTTTCCTTTTTGAGTGGGTCCTTATCGGAAAACCATGGCAACAGAGACGACGATAGGCGAATATTTGACTGGGGAGGACATCGGCTACGGTTTCTCGGCAAATGGGGCATTGTTTCTCGCATTGCTTGTTGGGATTAGTTTTGCTTCGGGAGTCGTTTCCCGCAAAGTGCTCTTTCCACGGATCATGGACCTGTTCTCTAAGACAGAGAGAATAGACGGCAAAACCCTGTTTGCCCCCAGATCCCTTGGGTGGATGATTGGGCTTCTAGTAATGTGGCAGACTGTGGAGTGGGTGCTAGATAGTGTCGTTGTAGATGGTGCAGGAACTATCTGGAGTGTAGGTGTTATGGAAGACGTTGCCGAGCTATGCAGGGCTGCTTTTGTCATACTGATGTTGCTAGCAGCCTACAAGTTGGTCGATTACCTGGATGCATTCATAGTTGTGGAGGGTGATAACATGGCTGCCAGAAGATCCCTTGCTAGCGTAGCAGAAGCGATAGGTAGACTCGCAGTCGTGGTCCTAGGAGTCTTCGTTATAGCAGGCCTCGTTGGCTTGAACCTCAATGGACTAATTGCCGGACTGGGAATTACCGGCCTTGCACTAGCTCTGGCTGCCAAGGACTCGGTGGCAAACATCTTCGGCGCCATTTCGATTATCATAGACCAGCCTTTCAACGTAGGCGACTGGATCATCGTAGACGGCGTGGAAGGGGAAGTAATCACCATTGGTCTAAGGACAACAATGATCAGGACGGGGAACGACACAATCGTAACAATCCCTAACTCCAACATCACCAACTCTGCTGTGGAGAACTTCACAATGAGGAGGTTCAGGAGGATAAGGCCTGTTTTCGAATTCGAGGAGGATAGCGACGAGTCCGCTCTGAAGAAGTTCTGCGAGTCCCTCTGCGAACAGGTTCTTGCCGACCCAAGAGCAACAAAACCAGGAGATTCGTGGGTCAAGATAACCAGTAGCCTACCTTCGAAGATAACTGTGTCCTGCAACTTCTACTGCGAGTCTAGTAGCAAGGTTCAGAGGGAGTTCAATGAAGACATACTCCTTATGGGCCGAGCGAGAGGCAATGATTGCGGTTTGAGTTTCCATGAGCCGAGGCAAAGGCGTCAACTCTAGGAGGGTGCTTGTGGCCAAGCTAATCCTGATTCGCCATGGGCAATCAGTATGGAATGCATCCAACAGATTCACTGGGTGGACTGATGTTGACCTGTCCGACAAGGGCGTATTGGAAGCAGAACAAGCCGGTCGGGACCTGAGCGCACAGAGGATTGACGTGGTCCATACAAGCGACCTAGTTAGGGCCCAGAGGACTGCTGAGATAATCATGTCACTGAATGAGTGCTCAGATGGCTCGGAAACAAGGAACGACTGGAGGCTAAACGAGAGGAACTATGGCTCCCTGCAAGGCCTCAACAAGGCAGAGACGGCTGAAGAGTACGGAGAAGAACAAGTGCATATCTGGAGGAGGTCTTTCGACGTTGCACCCCCGGATGGAGAGAGCCTGGAGATGACTGCTGAGAGGACGATTCCATACTTTGATGAAGAGATCGTTCCCGACCTTCGGGACGGCAAGAACGTCCTCGTTTCTGCCCACGGAAACTCGCTTCGCTCGATTGTGATGCACATAGAGAAGATTAGTCCCGGTCAGATCGTTTCCCTTGAGATCCCAACCGGAGTCCCAATGCATTACGTCTTAGAGGACGGGCAAGTCAAGCGAATCGAGTAAACGGGATCTCAGGAGGTGGGGCTAGACCCCTGTAGTACCTAAGGAGAAGTATGCTAGCGACAATGGAGGCAAGTGGAATGGGAATCTCGACAAAAGAAGGGGGGAATGTGTTGACCAGCGAAGCTAACCCGAAGAAGGCCGCCATCATCGAAAGGGCTCCGAAGGTCCTGTTGTTGAACATCCTCTTCTGGTATGGTGTCACGTATCCAATGATTGTTGTAGCTGGCTGAGGGGCTCCCGACTGGTGGGAAACGGCCTCGATAATGTCTAGCAGGCACTGCTCGTACTCCCAAACTGCTAGTCCCCCGCGGTGGGAGTAGAAGACCTCATCTGAGCACCACTTTTCTGGTGCTGAATCCCTCCAGCCCCGTATTAGAGAGGACCTGAGCTCGACGATGTCCAACTGACTGGAGTTTTCGAAATGTAGCCTTGACAGGTCGTGCACCAGGGAGGACAGGTCCCGAATTGCCGGGAACTCACAGTCTGGAGGGTGTAGAGCGTCGCTGAGCCTTGGCCTGCCTATCCTTATGGTACCACCTATGAAGTCCTCGAACCTTAAGTCCCCAATTCCAAGCATACAATCGGAGTCTCTTGAATGTGGAGCCCTCCAAATCGACTGTGAGCGAAGGGAGGCCTCTAAACCCTCAATTCTCTTGTTCCACCTCCTAGGATCGGGTGGGGTGGTTCTTGCTGACTCCACGGCCTGATGGTATCGCCCTAGGGAGTTGCCGCACCCCCATAGAATGTCCCTAGAAGCGTCTAGGTCGTCACTTTGCATGGACTCGGAAAGATTCGTAATCAGGCTTGTTTCATCTGGATCTCCTTGGCGGATTAGGATTACGTCAATACCCTCCCAAATGTATCCCCCGCAGGGGGCTTCGCATATTGTGTTAGCAGATTTTGCCCGCTTCCTTAGAAGGCCGTCTGACCCCCATGGAAGGAACTCTGCTACCCACTCCGAATCCCCTCTAAGAATTGCGATGGGTCCCCTTTCATTCTCTGTGAGTGAAGTCACTTCCAGATTTTCGTGTTCGGGTACCCTCCCCCAGGGCTTCAGTTCGGAGACTATTGTTAACCAATCGGATTTAGACTCCAATTTCGATGGTTCGATCATCTTGCATGTCATCCCGATTCCCGCGAATGAGGCTGACTCGAAACCGGCTGGCACAGGGTCCGAGTTTTCTATTTGCGCCATAGCCGCAGGCCTCCAAAGCCTCTCCCAACCCGACATTCTGCTCAACCCTAGGAAAGGGTTCAGGGCTTCATTGAATCGGTCTGCGAAGGCTTGAATCAGAGGGGCCCGAGCGAGTGACGTGGAGCAGAGCGGGACGGGGCTGCCAATAGCGGTGGACATGGATGGGACTCTCATCTTGACAGACATGAGCTGGATAAGTATCAGAAGAGTCGTTCTCAGGCGTCCTTGGTTGATTCCTGGGATGCTCCTAAACGAGATTAGTGGTCGAAGAGCTCAGTGGAAGAGGGACCTGGGTGAGAGGCTCGTTTTCGATCCAGCTGAGCTGAGGTTCCATGAGGAGTTCCTGGACTGGTTGACTGGGGAGCATGCCAAGGGCAGAACGCTTGTTCTAGCCACGGCTTCTGACAGATTAATCGCAGAACAGGTAGCTGGGCATGTTGGACTATTCTCCGACGTCATGGCTTCGGACAGAGGTTTCAACCTCAGAGGAGAGAAGAAGGCCGAGGCCCTAGTCTCCCGATTTGGGAAGCGCGGGTTCTCATATGCGGGAAACAGCAAACACGACCTGGCCGTTTGGGATCGTGCGGGAGAGGTTATCGTAGTCAATCCTGAGAGGGGCCTTTTGGACAAGGTCGGTGATTCGGCTGACATAATTTTCGAATAACCCATTCCTAGTCAGTTGTCTTAACGTTTGAACGCATCCGGTAGCCTAATGGGAAGGCGCAAGAAGAGGATTGGTCTCAGAATAGATGGCTTGGCCAAGTGGCTTCTCGGGTTCAAAATAGTTTCATTTCCAGCAAGGATGGTTTCCAACTCCTGGTTAGCGTGGAGCTTCGTCTCGAGGTTGGACAGGATTAGGGTCAGGCGGAAACGGGATAGGCTCGTCAGGGGAAAGTTGCCGCAACACATCTCAATCATAATGGATGGAAATAGGAGGTTCGCGTGGAACATGCGCCTGGGTACCGAGATCGGGCATAAGCATGGCAAGGAGAAGCTGAAAGAAGTAATGGATTGGATATTGGATCTAGGAGTACCCTACCTTACTGTATACGCACTTTCCACAGAAAACCTCTCCAGCAGGGATGATGATGAGTTGGATGCATTGTACGACTTGTATGTCAATGGACTCAATGAAATCGCTGATGACCCCAAGATTCACTCCAGGAATGTGAAAGTTAGGGTGGCAGGGAGGATCGATATGCTGCCTGAACGAGTCAGGGAGGCCATATCGCAAGCTGAGGAGAGGACAAAATCTTACTCCGATTTTACATTCACGGTCTGCCTCGCATATGGTGGTAGAGAGGAGATAGTGGATGCAGTAAAGGGAGTAGCAAAGGACCATGCTTCTGGGAAGCTCGCAATTGAGCAAATAGACACTAGGGAGATTTCCAGCCGACTCTATGACGCTGACATTCCAGACCCGGATCTTGTGATTAGGACTAGTGGAGAGGAGAGGGTCTCAAATTTCCTCCTTTGGCAGATAGCATACTCGGAGCTGTACTTCACTGATGTTCACTGGCCCTCCTTCTCCAAGGGAGTTCTCTACGATGCAATAGATACCTACCAGATGAGGAGGCGTAGATATGGTAGATGATGGTGTTTTTCGGAACCCTGCCCTAGCAGTGGATGCAATTTCGCTGAGGGGCGATCCTGGAGTAGTTGAGGTCCTCATGATAAGAAGGGGTGCCGAACCATGGAAGGGGAGTTTGGCATTCCCGGGTGGGTTCGTAGACTTAGGTGAGGACCCGGAAGAGGCAGTATTGCGAGAGTTGCTGGAAGAGACCGGTGTATCTGGTAGAGAGCCGCAATTGTTCGCAGTTAGAGGTGCCCCTGATCGGGATCCAAGAAAGCACATCGTCTCGATTTTCTACCTAGTCGAGGTTGACGTCGATTCCGTTCCAGAAGCAGGTGATGATGCCTCCGATGCTGTTTGGGTTGAGCTAGAAGCTCTGGAAGCAGGAGACGTAGCCGGTGATCACATTTCTGTCATTGAACAACTTCGCAAGTAACCCTATACACCCCATCCCTTGGGGGCAGTCATGGGCAGGAAACTGAAGATTGATACAGGCGAGCAGAAATTGGGGCCATACACCCCGGGAATTAACGTCAAAGACCACATCTGGCTTTCCGGTCAGATCGACATAGATTCAGGGGACGACATTGAGTCTCAAACTATTGGTACCCTTGCGAAGATTGACGATCTTCTAGCGGCCGCAAACAGTTCCAAGAGTGACTTGGTCAAGGTCACTGTACTTATGACTGACATCGGATTCTACTCCAAAATCAACGATGTTTACTCTGATTGGCTTGGTGACACGATCCCTCCGGCCAGAGCAGCTTACGAGGTGTCAAATCTACCGGGGGGGGCATTGGTGGAGATAGTCTGCGAGGCCTTCAGATACTCAGGAGAATTCAGGACTGATCTTCCTGCTGAACTTGAGGAGGCCCTAGTCTAATGTCATCTGTCGATGACATAATAATCAAGAGATTCGAAGATCCTGACGAGATAAGAAATTTCGAGAAGGGAAAGTTCGAGATAGTGCATTTCGAAGGCATGACGATAGGGAGGGCGACGTACTTCCCAGGTTGGAAGTGGTCGGTGGATGTTTCACCCATCTCTGGCACTGATTTCTGTGAGATAGAGCACCTAGGGATGGTTATCTCCGGAGTTGCAACTTGTGCTTTCAAGGATGGCGATATACATGAGCTTCGTGAGGGGGATCTCTTCTACGTAGGTCCTGAGCCTCATGACAGCTGGGTTGTTGGTGACGAAGACTACGTTTCCCTTCATTTTCACGGAGCTGAAAAGTACGCCAATTGAAATCTTCTATGAGATATAGTTAGGAAGGGCCCCCGGAGCGAGGCATCATGAGCGTTTTCAAGGCCTACGATATCAGGGGGATTGCCGGAAAGGACCTCGACGTAGAGTTCGCGGAGAGGCTCGGATTGGCCATAGCAACCCACTTGGATGCAAATAGCGTTTCAGTTGTCAGGGATATCAGAGATTCTAGCCCTGACTATCACGAGGCTTTCGTTAGGGGACTGAACTCTGCCGGAGCAGACGTTTTGGATCTGGGAATATCCACAACAGGGCTACTATACAGGTCAACAGTTGATCTGCCAGTTGACGTTGCTGTCGCTATTACAGCAAGCCATAACCCACCGGAATACAACGGATTCAAAATCTGCCATGGGACCATCCCGCTTGGAGGAGAAGAGCTACAGGAAGTCAGGAGAACATTTGAATCCGGCGAATTCAGATCCGGAAAGGGAAGTCACGAGGTCAAGGAAGACTACGAAGAGCAGTACATCCAATCAATAGTAGACACCATTGGAAGGCCGAACAGGGATATCAGAGTAGTATTAGACTGTGGAAATGCTGTTCCTGGCCCTCTAGCGGTAAGGGTATTGGAGAGTCTAGGCGTGGACGTAATTCCGATTTTCTGCGATTGGGATAATTCGTTCCCGAATCACCCTCCAGATCCGACCCGTCAGAAAAATATGGTTGATCTCGGGAACGCGGTCGTGGAACACGGCGCCGAGTTCGGGATAGGTATGGATGGAGACGGGGATCGCCTCGGAGTTGTAGACGAGCAGGGCAACTTCATCAACCCCGATAGGCTGATGGGGATTTTCGTGAAGGATGTGCTGGAAGGTCTTCCAGATGGTGCTTCGGAGGAGGAGCGTACTATTTTCTATGACGTAAAGTGCAGCATGTCTCTCGAAGAGGCCATTCAAGGATTTGGAGGAATCCCCCGGATGGTCAGGACTGGTCACACATTCATGAAACTCGAGTTGAGGAACTCGCCAGAATCTCCTATGGCTGGTGAGATGTCTGGTCACTTCTTCATGAACGATGATTGGGATGGCTTCGACGACGCAATCTACAACGCGGCAAGGCTATTGAAAATAATTGGAATGGATCCATCCCCAGAGCAAGGAGGCCCCAAGTTCTCCGAGAGATTCTACTTCATGCCCGAGTACCCGTCTACGGATGAAGGGAAGGTGCCCTTAGTCGGGGACAGGGAAGAGGTAATGGCTTCCGTGATTGAGGCATTCTCCGACATGGAATACTCCAGTGTGGATGGGATTAGGGCCCGCTATGAGGATGGCTGGTGCCTTTGCAGGCCATCAAACACGGAGCCCATCCTGGTCATGAGAGTTGAGGGCAGGACGGAAGAAGCTCTGTTAGAAATTCTAGAGGATGTTCGATTGCGTATAGGCGGATTCATTGACCTAGAAAAACTTGAGTGAAATCGCTAGTCTTCCACCAGATCATTTCCGTTCATCAGAAGTGGGAGTGCGACGATCAAGCCGCAGCACACTGCGGAAAATGCAGTCATGAGAATGCCAGCACCCGCTACAATTCCCCCTAGTCCATCTGCCCCTGCCGCTTCGCCGACCTCTTCGGTTATCATTCCGAGCATAACAGACTGAAGTACCCCTCCAATTGCATTGATTCCAACTGCACCGAAGCCCAACCAAACACCTCTCCTCTTGTACTGCCATAGTAGGTATCCTGCATAGGTGAAAACTGCCCCAGCGGCAAGTCCGATGAGTGGGTAAACGTAGAACCAATATTTCAGAGAGGTGTCTTCCGCCCCCCATAGTTTGATGCTGTCTCCGGAGTCTAATATGCCCAATAGGCTCAGCAGAACGCCTACTCCACCGAGTAGCATTGCAAGTGCACCGAAGACCTTCGGACCTGCGCTCCTCTGGTTGGCATAGACTATCGTTGTAGCCCCTGGTGCTGATGTGGGTGTTCCTTCTAGGGTCATGTTTGTCTGATTAGCATTGGCCGTATAATCCTCATCCCGGACTAGTGTCAATTTCGCACAATTTCCACCAATTCGCTTATTGAGATGGCTCCTTTGCCGCGCATAGCCGCCACTGTAGCTTAGCCTGGTAGAGCGTCTGATTCGTAATCAGAAGGCCGGGAGTTCGAATCTCCCCAGTGGCTCCATCACTTTGAGAGGCCTAGTTCGGAAATTCGGTTGCTGAACATCTTGAAAGAGTCCTTCAGGGAGGCTATTACTGGCATGGGCTCACCGGAGAGGAAGCTCATTGTCGATCCACCCCCTGTGCTGTTATGAGTTACCTGTTCTGACGCCCCCCTGCTGTTAACCAGAGCACTGGTGTGACCGCCTCCGATGATAGTCATGGCATCAGTCTCAGTACACATGTTTAGTATCTCGATGGTACCGAATGCGAACTCTGGTAGTTCGAAGTAAGATGCAGGCCCGTTCCACAGGATGCAGCCTGCTTCCTGGACAACAGGCCTAAGGCTCCTAAGCGTCTCAATCCCCACGTCGTATATCGGATCCTCAGTAGGTAGCTCTGCCAAGGCAATCTGCTTGCGCTTCCCCTCAGACTCAACAGCTATGTCAATCGGGAGAAGCATCATTTCGGTGTGCTTGGAAGCAATCTCCCCGCCGATCTCCCATGCCGAGTCGAACCCCTTGCCCAGTGAGTTTCTGATGAATTCCTTGTTCCTGTCGCCGATATCGTTTCCTTCGATCCATAGCATGAGATTGCCTGTGACGCCGACGAAGGCAATTTTGTCTATCTGACCCTTGGAAATCAGATTCTTTGCCACCCTAACCGAATCATCGCACTTTGCACCTCCAAGAATTGCCAAGTATGGCTTAGGGGGGCTTCTGAGTGCAATTCGCAGGCTGCTAATCTCACTCTCCATCAGGTTCCCAGCAATACATGGCATGGAGTTGGTGAACCCAGTGAGTGTGGGGGATCTCCTATGTGCGGCTGCGAATGCATCTGTGACATATGCATCGGATACTGCGGCGAGTCGCGCAACTATCTCGGTAGATTCTGTTTTCTCGTTTGAAGCGTACTTTGACCCGTACTCCTCATCGTTTCCTCTGACGTTGTCAAGGAAAATTATGTCATCCCCGGTCATTTTGGAAATCTCTGCAATTGCTTCATCTCCGCACACGTCAGGAACGAACTTTATCGGTCTCCCAATTATCTCAGATAGCATCTCACAGTGGGATGACATATCCGTGAAGTCTGTCCTTCCCGGTCTGGACTGGTGTGCCAGCAATACAACACTTGACTCAGATAATCGTTGGAGCGTGGGGACAATTGCCCTTAGCCTTCCGTCGTCAAGTAGCTTCCCGGAGGATGGCTCCATAGGAGAGTTAACGTCTACTCTGTACAAGATTGTTCGACCCTGGAGGTCGACGTCGTCGAGGGTAAGGACCCCTTCCACGGTCCGTCCACCGAGAGGACACCTTTGGCCGTTTTGGATACACTTTCGGGATAATTTCATCCAAAATACCTTTCAGTTATGGCAATACAAAGAGGGACGTGGCATGGGACACCTCGACAATTACCGGACCCGATGGAGAAGACTGGAGGGTTCCTGTTTCTGAGTTGCAGGATAGGCAATCAAGACTGTCCTCTAGGCTTGCAGAGGAGGGAATTGAGTCAGTCTTCATAGAAGACCCGGTGGAGTTGTACTGGCTAACCGGTGGACGACAGAACTCGGCAATTCTAATTGGATCTGAAGGTTCTGGGATTCGGACTACGCATTGGGTTAGAAGGTCAGTAAGGAGAGCTGTCTTCGAGGGTGGGGGGGATGATTGCCCGCATCAGGTCGAGGAGCACCCCAGGATGGGAGATTTAGGAAGGAAGTTGGCAAAATCTGGATGCAGCAGGGCGCCATCGATGCTAGCCGGGAAGGTGCCTCATGGCCGATGGAGTTTCATAAGTTCGAAATTTAGCGATTTAGATGGGTCCCCATCTGACTGCACTGGAGTTCTCTTTGAGATGAGGGAATTGAAGTCGAAATGGGAGATAGGGATGATTCGGAAGAGCGGGGAGGTTAATCTCTCTATGTTCGAGGCTGTTCGCGATTCGGGAGGACTGGGGAGTAGTGAGCTGGAAATGGCAGGTGCCGCTGACCGGGTTAGTAGGTCCTCGGGTTTCGGGGGGAGGATAAGGATGAGGAAGTGGCCCATGGATTGTGACAGAGTGGTAATTGCTTCTGGGAGGTCCGGTGGGGTTCCTTCGTACTTTGACTCTGCAGTGGGGGGTCTGGGGAGCAGCCCTATTTCCTCACTTGGAGCTGGTTTCAATTCGGTCAAAGAGAGTCAGCCAGTACTTGTTGACATTGTTCACGTCCACAGAGGTTACGTTTCCGACTGCACTAGGATGTTCTGCGCCGGTCGACTTCCGAGTGAGTGGGAGAATAGGCTAGAGGACATGGAGGAAATTGGTGCTCTTGTCAATAGAAGCCTGGGAAGTGGAGAAGACTGCTCAAGGGCATGGGAGATTGGTAAGACCGCCTCAGAGGAAATGGGTTATGGGGCCAATCTGATGGGAATTCCTCCAGATCAAGCCAGCTTTCTTGGTCATTCTGTTGGTCTGGAACTAGACGAGACGCCCGTAGTTGCTAAAGGATTCGACGTGCCACTAGGTCTTGGTGGAACTATGGCAATAGAGCCGAAGGTGGTTTTTGAAGACGGAGCTATAGGTACTGAGGACACTTGGGTGAGGACTTCCGAGGGAATGGAATGCCTGACCGCTGGAGATGAGTTACCTCGGCTGACGGAGTGGTGACATGGGGAGTGGGCCGAGTGCCGCTCAGAAGAGTGTGGCCAGAGTCCTGAGAATGAGGACCGAGCCTCATGGGAAGCCGATTACAGACCCATCGATACTGAAAGGAGTGGAGATCGATGATTCTGGTATAGTGGAGCTATGGATAAAACCCAGCCATCCGCATTGTCCGTGCTGTTTGGACGATCTAATAGACCTAAGAGGAGTTGTAAGGAGTCAGAAGGGAGTTATGGCCTGCCACGTGGAAGTAGTTGGTGTACCACAGTCAGAAAGATGGACCGCAGCGGTAAACGAATAGAAGGAAGAATATGTTCCTTGCTAGGGCTTTTTCCCCCCCCAGTTGTTCCTCTCATCCACTTCTTTTAGTTTCAGAGCAATTCTAGTGATTAGCCACCATGACATCACGGAAATTCCGATTACTGAGATTGCTAGTGATAGCAAGAAATCTGAATCTGACCAGTACGACACTTAAACACCTACAATGGGGGTACTAAGTCGATATCACAGTTGCCGCTGGGATACAAGCAGCATGTTAGAATCCCGCCTTCAGCAACTAGGTAATCGTCGAGACCCGGGGGCAGTGGTTCCGGGATCTCAACTTCTCCGCAAATTAGCCTGACAAGGCAGGTTCCGCAGTTTCCTGATGTGCAGTTTGTTGGAATGTTGACCCCTGCTAGTTCAGCAATCTCGACAAGTGGAGCTTCTCTAGGAGCTTGGGCGGAACCGATTATTTCTGATCCGCGAAAGAATCTGATCACTGGCAGGGAGTCGGTCATCCGGAGTTCACCGGTCCTCCCACCGAGTCCATCTTCCAGTCTGCTTATTGAATCGCAGTCCTGCCTTCTTCATCCACTTGTTGAACTTAGTAGCACCTGCCCCGGTGGCGATGATGAACTCCTCCCTGTCTTCCTGGGCCTGGATGTAGCCCTTGGCAGCAATCGTCTGATCGATCCATTCATCAATGCTCATTAGAACTCCAGTCAGAGAGCTTGATTCGAGAGCAGCCTCTAACTCGTCTGCCGAAGCTCCGGCTGATTCCAGGTCTCTCTTCATAAGATCGGTAATGGATCTGGACTTATCTTTTATCGGAGGTCGGATCACTGGCATCCTTGGCTTAATTTTAGGGTCAATCTTGATCCTAGAACCGTTGTCCAGTCTCCCTTCCACAACTTGTGCCATAGGAGCATAGAACTCCTCTTCACAGTCCCAGCAAATGAATGAGAAGTCGGACGAACCCTCCATAATGTTGCTTCCCCTAGGATCCATTTCTTCTCCGCAATGAGGGCATGCATGGAGGCAAAGTACTGGAGCTATCTTTCTCCTAAAGTCAACGATGTCTTGCGGGGTTCCGGCGAGTTCCAGCATTTCGTGGTCTCTGGCTGCTTCGAGGCCTCTGGTCTCGAGTTGGTCTCTCAGCTTGGACCTCTGTTCGTCCTTGGACTCGTCATCTAGATTATTCTCAAGCTTGACAATAAGCTCTATTGTCTTCCCGAGACGGTTCATTACGAGTTTCTGGTTCCTGAAGGCTTCCACCCTAGCGAGCCTAAGCTGCTCCTTCTTCTCCTGAAGTTCTGCGAAGATGTCTTTCTGCTCTCTCTTGAAGCGAGTTTCCTCGATCTTGTCAACCTTCTTATGATCATCGGAAAGAACGTCGGCTAGGAACCTCTGTCTGCTTGAAGATCTGGGGCCGGACTTAACAGCATCGAGAACGGAGTTGGCGACCTCTTTCTTGATGCCGTAGTTATTTACCAGGGTGTCTGAGTCCAGCTTCTTCAGATCACCAATCTTGATGCCCCCGTCAGCCAGAATCTGTGCCGTGGTCTCATCGATTCCGCGCCTTAGTAGTGCGAGATAGGTGTCCTTCTTCGCCATTGAATCCCGTCCATCGACCAGGGTCTCTCAGTGCCCCTGACCAGTTCTTCGGACGGGGTGGTGCTCTATCAAGTCGATGTCAAATTGCTAACATATTGTTATTCTGAGGATATTCTTCGAGTAATTGTGACCCATTCTTCCGGGCTGAGATTTTCAGGTCTGAGGTCTGCCCAACCTTCTGCCAAGCCTGTTGCACCAGATTCGAGGAGCCTCGACACAGATGACTTCCATCTTGCCTTATGCCAACCCGAAACACGAGATATCCTTGATGGGTGGCTGGAGAGGAGCGTGCGCATCTTTCTTCTCCTGTTTGAGAAGCAGTGTCTTGTGATTATTCTGAACATCTGTCTGTTGATTCCATCTGCTTCTGTCCTATTTATCGGCCTAAGTGCCACTAATCTCGAGTTGACTCTGGGAGCAGGAGCAAAAGAGTTCGGGGGCACCCTTCTATCCACGAATACTTCGAAATCGAGCCATAGGTTCAGTCCTAGTGGCCCTACGTCGTAAGGCGGGGAAGTCATCGCCATCCTGTGTGCAAACTCTTCTTGAACAAGGAGAACGCACATCTGGATTGGATCCGAATGGTGGTATTTCCTAATCCTCTCAAGAATAGGGCTGGAAATCTGATAGGGAAGATTGGAAATCACGTGAGATATACCAGAAGGCCAAATCTCAGATAGAGCATCTTCCATTTTTACAACCAGCTCACATTCTCTGTCTCCGAAGACCCTTCTCAGGTGTAGAACGGATTGTTCGTCAATCTCTAGAGCGGTTACTCTGGCCCCTTCTTTTAGTAGTGCTAAAGTGAGGGAGCCTGGACCAGGCCCTACCTCTAGAACGTGGGAATTCTCAGATAGCGGGGACCCATACTCTTCGGATATCTGCAATGTTCTGCATATGGCTCCTTCATCCACCAAGAAGTGCTGCCCCAGTGATTTGTCTGGTTTTGACCGATCTCTTAGGAGGTCGACCAAGAGGCGCGTGTCTAGATCGTTCAGCGAACCCACCATGTCATTGCTCTGTGCGCACTAGCAAATCAAGTAAGCGGGGGGTCTGTGCGACATCTTCCATCTCCTTCACGTAACGCTCGGCTAGCAATCTGACGGATTCTATGCCACATGCTTCGTCTACCTCCGAGAAAGAGTTCCAGCCTGCCATACCCCTCTCCTGAACCATCTGTAGAGCTTTGGAGTTTCCAATTCCCGGTAATAGTTGGAAAGCATGAAACTTCAGAGACATTGGTCCGGCGCTGTTGTAGAACGAAATGTGTCTCTCAGTGTCTTTTTCTATGGAAGCAGAGAGGGCGCCTACCAGCTCCTGTTGTGAAGAGCCGCTCAGATCCTTGAGTCTTACCTCGGACAAGGATCCAATGTTTTCAGATGGAATATCAATGGAGGACCCTACGGAGATATCGTTCGCTTCGGATACTCTAGCCCTTACTAGGTATAGTGATGGTTCGCTGATACATTGGATCTCGTGACCAACGGGCCTTCTGTCCTGAATGTCAAGGATCCTGATGCCGATCTCATCTTCGAAGGGGCCCTTTGCCTCTTCGTCGCCGTCGTTAGAATCACCAAACTGCATAATCTTCGGACCACCCAGAAAGGTTCTCCCTCATGAATTGAGTTGTTGTTTTGGATTAGGGGTAATCTATAGGACGTGCTGTCTGATCACTGTGATTACTTCCTCGACTTCCGACGTGTCCATCGCAATCCTCTTGCTTGCGACAATCACTCTTAGGTCAGCAACGGTCAATGGAGAAAGCTCTGCGATTTTTGAGCAGACTTCGGGGTGCTGACTTAATTTCTCGGTTTCCATTAGCGCGACGAAAAGGCTGCTGTAGACGGCCGGATCTGTTTTGATATCCCCAGAAGGGTGCCCGCTTGCGCTCGCCTTCCATTCTGCATGCTGTAGGGCCATGGTCTGCTCGTAGGAGATCTCTCCCCTTCTTTCTATTGCCTCCAACAGCTTGTCCCTAACGGTAGCGAAGTCTACAAACTCTCTCTCTGCCATAATCTCACCTACTCAATTGGCCTAAGATGCTCAGGACGGGCAACAACGGTCTTCATCATGTTTCCATCTGCAACTCTAACGACGTAGGCCCTTCCTTGTACGCCTTGGATTTCCCCTGTTCTTCCTTGGAAGCGACGATGTGGCATTCCCTTTTGCTGAGCTGCATCTAGGACTATGGCAACCTTGTCCCCTTCTTCATAGGTATGCATTGACCTGCCAATGAATAATCTCCTGCGCTCCCTCTTTCCCTTCCTGAGGATGCTGCGGGTACCCTGTCTGGACCCTTTGGTTCTGGTTACCATCCCATCACTGCTCCATTATCGCGATTTCGGGCGACCTGTGTGCCATTCTTAAGGACTCGGATGTCAATTACGCCATCAGTCTACGTGAATCTCCTCCACGTCGAGCCAAATGACTTCGCACTCGGCCCCCAAGACGCTCTTGATGGAGGGTTTCGTTCTTCCCTCGTCCGAGTGAACCAGCTCCTTGATGTATGTACCTGCCTCGCATCTGAGGGTAATTTCTACCTCTCCTCCATCTACTATCACCTTGTCTACGGAGGATATTTTGCGCTTCCTGATTTTGGCAGCTCGTCTATGGGACACCCTCTTCGGGGTTTCTTGGTCAATAACTTCACCCGAAAGGGAAAGTATCGATTCTTCGACCTTGTCCAAATCACCTATGCCATCTACCTCAAAGCGTATTGTGTAAGTCTTCTCCGATCTTGATTGCTTAACCTCATTGACTTTCTTCCTTGAACACCAAGTCAGACTGTCAACCTCAACCCTGCCGGAAGCGCGCTCATTTACCATTTCCACTAATTCTTCAAGTGAGTATTCACGCATTGATGGCCTCTTAAGCTCTAGAACGAAGGGGCGGCCTGATCCAAGGCATCGGACATCGATGTCCTCCCTCCCCATGCCGTGGAAAGATGTGTCTTGTGCAAGAAGTGCCTCGCGGATTGGCTCACCAATTAGATCCTGAACTGAATTAGGATACTGTAGTCCTGAGCCATCGCATGACTTGCAGCCTTCTGCACGACCCCTGCAGGATCTACAAGGCCAGCGTGTTTGGGGGATTTCTCTAGATAGTTTCCTATATCTGCCATAGAGGAAAATCGGTCTGACGTCGACATCCACACGTAATGTTAGGCCGTCTACAAGTACCATGACGTCAGGCCTCTCTTTGACGAAGTCTACATCGTGGTCCAATTTTCTGATTCTTCGATGAATTGCTTCTACCAGTGCTCCCTTCAGAGGGTTAGAGCCTGGGGCCCCATACTTGCTTCTAATTCGATCCTCCTCCTGGATTAAGTCCTTGGGAAGGTGGATTCCGAATTGGATTGTGGAAAATTGCGTTTCGGAAAGAGAGTCGAAAACCCGTTGAACTATGTTTTCAACGTCGTCAAACAGATTCTCACATAGTGGACAGAAGTCCTGCAAAATATTGGATTCTAGTTCGTTATCCCTCTCGAATGCCTCTGCCCTGATTCTTTTTCCGGGCTCAGAGCCATGGCCTTCGAATCTAATGCCGGATACCCTGTTAAGACAGTGATCGCATAGTCCAATCTTGATTACGTGTGCTACTCCGAGAGGTGCTGGACAAGGCGGTGAGTCCCAATTTACTGTGCTTCCCTCGAAGTCGAAGTCGTCTCCATCGAACCAAATCTCCTCAGATTCCTCCTCTTCATCTACGGGTTGATCTGTTTCCGGATTAGTAGATGCGTAACCAGCAGACGCGTATAGCTGCCACTGGTCCTCCTCATCTAGTTCTGATTCGCTACCCTTGGGTTCTCCGTCCTCCATTCCATCACCACCGCAGCATCGGGGGGAACCCGTTGCTTCGACGGTCTGCGGGAAAGTGCTGAGGATTTGACTCCTTCGCAGAGGAGATTAATCAAAGAGAGGCGCCATGAGCCTCACAAACTTCTCTGAGATGGGAGAATGAGTGGATTCCGCTTGAGCACCCGCTAGGCCATTCTAGTTGTATTCCGTATCGGCCAACAGGGGTGGCTCTGGGTTTCTCCAACCTAAGTCGAGCAATCTCCTCCTCGAACTCGATTCTCCTTTGCTCGTTTTCTTGGCGAGGCTTGCATTTTGCGCATTGGCAGTTGGAGCGGATTACGAGATAGCTGACTCTGAACGAAGCTCCGTCCCCGAATCTCATGACACAGTTCTCATCACTCCTCTCGAAGTCTGTCAGAACATCTCTCGCCATCCTGTAACCCTATTACTGGTAGCAGAGAGCATGCCCTATCAGTTTATTCACAACCGAGAATAAAAATGAAATCGGAGCTTGTGGTGAAAAAGGTGTGGGCAGGAGCATTGGGGACGAGATTTCATTCTCTGACTGGCCTGACTTTCGTCCAAACATGACTCCTAGGGAGATCTTCTCAGAGGGTAGCTTTGGGGGCACTTACTGGAGACCCATATTCTCGTCTGTAATTTCTCAGAGGCTCAGTAACCAGCACCTTGAATTCGAAGATTGGTGGGGGGATATCGATGAGAGGTTGCTAACTAGTGAGAGTTACGACAAGAACGCGAACAGATTGGGCGTATCATGTGGTACATCACTAGAGATGTGGGAGAAAAGAGGTTGGATTAGGGAGCAGGACCCGTATGGTTGGGTGCAATGGTACTGCAGGTTCTACAAGGGAAGAAGGAGCCCTGACGATGATAGGCAGATCAGAAGATGGAGGGCCTTCGCAGGGGAGAAGGGGAGGTTCAGAAATCAACTTATTAATCTGGTAATTTCCAGGGAAACTAGTCATGATGACGTATCAGTAAGCCCAGTAATCAGGCAATCACTCCAACACTGGGCGTATCGGCTGAATATTCGTGACTTCGAGAACAGCTCCCTAGAGAAATGGAAGAATGAAGTCGGTTGAAACAATACATGAAATAGGACTGATTTGACAAATATTCACTGGGGTGGGGAGTTGTACAACTACAGGCACGAGACTGTCGTCGATGCAGATATGGAGTCAACCTTCGCGTGGTTCGAGCACGAGGGCTCCTTCCGAAGATTGATGCCTCCATGGGAGGTTGCGGAAGAGGTACGTGCCGATGAGTCATTGGAAGTGGGTTCGCAGAGAGTATTCAGATTCCCTATGGGGCCGATTAAGATGACTTGGGTTGCAGAGCACACCGGTTATGATCCTCCCCGATTCTTCTCCGACAAGATGGTCAAAGGCCCATTCCGGTCGTGGAGCCATGACCATCACCTGTTAGAGGAAGATGGGGTTACCAAGGTGATTGACGAAGTGAGCTACCAAGTTCCCTTCGGGCGACTGGGAAATCTAGCAGACAAGATTCTGGGTGGGCTTCTAGTAAGAGGGAGGATTTCGCGGATGTTCACCGCGCGGGAGCTCCGTCTGCAGAGGGACATGTCCCATCATTCACGGTTCTCTGGCCTTCCACGAAGACGAGTTCTGATTGCTGGATCCTCGGGAACGATAGGGACTCAACTTGTAGCATTCTTGGACACGGGGGGTCATGACGTTTGGAGGTTGGTCAGGAGGCCTCCCCGGAATAGTCAAAATGAGCTGTTCTGGGACCCTGATGCAGGAATTCTAGATCCAGAAATCCTGGAAGGCTTTGACTCGATTATACACTTGGGAGGAGAAGGGATCGGTGACAAGAGATGGAGTGCACGCAGAAAAAAGGCGATCCGTGACTCACGTGTGAACAGCACTATGCTGCTTTCCGATTCCATTTCTAGAATGAGGGACAAGCCGGAGGTTTTCGTTCTAGCTAGTGCGATAGGCTGGTACGGGGATAGAGGGGAGGAAGAGTTGAACGAGAGAAGTTCTTCAGGGGGTGGTTTCCTTCCCGATGTCTGCTCAGACTGGGAGTCTGCTGCTTCAGTGGTGGAGGAGTGTGGAGTAAGGACAGTTTTCCTTCGCAGCGGTATAGTCCTTACAGCAACAGGCGGGGCCCTGGGGAAGATGCTTCTTCCCTTCCAACTTGGGGCTGGAGGGCCCATGGGAGGGGGAAAGCAGTGGATGTCGTGGATCTCATTGGATGACGAGATTTACGCAATTCATCACCTCCTAATGAGCAAAGGTTCCTCGGGAGCTTACAACCTAACTGCTCCAGAGCCAGCAAGGCAGAAGAGATTCGCCAAGGTTCTTGGTCGCGTTCTGAGACGTCCAGCATTCGCACCGATTCCCAGATTCGCGATTAAAACAATATTTGGGGAGATGGGGGTCAGTCTAACACTCGAAAGCCAGAGAGTAACCCCGGATAGGCTGATTGAGGAAGGCTTTGAATTCCTCCATTCCGACCTAGAGCACGCTCTCAGGGATACACTAGGTATCTGGAAAGACTAGTCAGCTTTCGTTGTCTTTCTTCCGAGTCCGAACAGGCTTTCGTCGGGGTGAGATATCGCCAAAACAGCCGGAGCTAGAATGAGGCTTGCAATCACAGACAAGCCAATCATTACGGCGCAGAACAGCCCAAATGTAGAGAAGAAGCCCATTTCTGATTGGTTGATTATTAGGAATCCTGTGATGTCAGAAACTGCTGATCCAAATAGAGCGATACCAGATGCCCCGCCAACTGCAGCAATGGATGACAGAGTGGTTGCTCCGCTCTCCATCTCCTCCCTGAAGCGCTGAATCAAGTGGATTACGTAGTCAATCCCTACTCCTAGAGAAATCGCAGCAATGGAGACTGTGACCATGTTAAGTCCGTAACCAGCAATTCCTACTATGGAGTATAGCCATACTATCATCAAGAATATCGGAGCAGTTGTGATTGTTGCTAGAGTAAATGGACTTGTTCCCCAGAGGAGGGAAAGAGCTACTGCAATTATTGCGAAAATAATCACGTAATCCGGACTAACGAGGAAGAATGATATTGTGGACAGGACTAGTGCGTTAATTCCTATCCTGAAGGCTAGTTTTGTTGGGTTTCTACTGTCTTTTTGGAGTCGCTCTACTACGGATGACTCTTCTCGGAACCCCCACCAAAGGGCCAAAATGCAGAATATCACCCCTAGTAGGAGGGTGTCTTGAAGGTCGTCTTGCATTGAGTCTGCTGCAACGAATCGGATAATTGGCTCACCAGTTGGGATGGCCCATGTGACTGGGTGCGTTTCATCCGAGAATGCTGTTACTAACTCGCCTCTTTCGTAGATCGGGCTAGAGGATAGGTTCTGAAGCGGTGCCATGTCAACTGCTAGCTGTTCCAAAGCGGGCTCGACGAGTGCAAACTGCTCTGGGCTCGACAGTCCGAACCTAAGAGATGTCCTGGGAAAACTTGGGGTTTCTCCGGACAGCGTCAACCATGGCCTTTCGAAATCTAGTTCTTCCTGAACTTGGATGAACTCGCCAACTATGCTGGTTGATAGGGAGGGGTAGCCCCCGCTAGCTGGGACTCCACGGGTGATCATGAAACCGTATAGGAAGTTCAGGCAGTTACTATCTTCGATCGATGGAACATAGATGAAGACCATCTCCCTGTTTGGAATTTGTAGGGTGTCACAACCAACCCCCCCGTCCCGAGACTCAAAGTCCCATCCCGCTTCCTCGAAAGGGGTCTGGTTCCATGCCATTGCCGCTCTTGTGTACCAGAGCATTAGATCAATTCCAATCAGCTCCACCTGGCCATTTGGCATCTTGGATATCTGATCAGGATCATCAGGGCCATG
Source organism: uncultured Candidatus Poseidoniales archaeon (assembly GCA_964414525.1). Lineage (GTDB taxonomy): Archaea > Thermoplasmatota > Poseidoniia > Poseidoniales > Thalassarchaeaceae > UBA36. The sequence goes on from CAYPWN010000009.1 coordinate 23,631, forward strand.
GGAGTTCATGTTATCTCGAAGTTCGTCGATTGCATCTAGTACGAGTGGGTTCGAGATATTCCCTTCTATCAGGATGTAAGCAGGCTCTCCCTCGTCGCTGAATCTTTCATTTATTAGACCGACCCCAACAGCCAAATCCGAGTCCTCTTCGATGAAGTCTTCAACTTGAAAGTCACCCTCTAGGGACAGCATTATCGGTGTCGCAATAATGGTGATCAACAGGGATATTGCTACTACCACGGGAGAGTATCGCGCAGAAACCGTTGCTAGGTTGGAAAGCCAAGAGCTTGGGACCATGTGTATAATATCGGCCCTCTCTTCGTCCAACTTTCCTCTTGATTCCAGCCAGATATCGATGTCAAGCCTGGCCAGAGGGACCCAGAGACCGGTTAGGAAGAATGCGCAGAACACTCCAAGACCTGCTTCGATACCGAATGACCTCAGTGCTGCAATGCTTGAGGTCATATTTGCCATGAATGCTACTATCGTTGTGACAGATGTTAGCAAGATTGCGAGTCCGACCTTGCTGATTGCCTTGTGAACCGCCTGTTCAGAGCTTTTGCCGGAACGTCTCTCTTCCTTGTACCTATGAAGGCTATGCAGGCTGTCGTCTATCTCGATTGCCAGAATGAGTATCGGTAGTAGGTTGGAGAACTGGGATCTGAAGATTATCTCGTTGTCCAGCCATTTGCCCAGAATTATTGCCCAGCCGATAAGGCCGTACATCCATACCAGGGAGACTGCAAGGGCGGTAGCAACGATTGCCACGTCTGAGACTCTCCTTAGACTAGCCCATAGCAAAATCAGAATTGCCATTCCCATTAGTAATATCAGGTAGGCACTTGAGAGTAGCTCGCGGTTAATCTCGACATTAACAGACTCTGCGAACATTAGCGAGACAATGTTCTCATCGCTCGTTCTGAGGTCCTCTTCCAAAGACAAATACAACCACTCAACTGAGCACAGGGGCTCACCATTCTCCTCTCTGTCCCTACAGACTTGTACCGAGTTTCGAATTGGTTTCGTCTCCAGATCAAAACCACGCCTTTCGTAGCCGAATTCTGAACTGGCGTTCTTCCATGTGAAGGTCCATCCGCTCTTCTGCATCTCATCTCTGTCGAAGTTCACAATCAACCATGCTGCAGAAGCGGACCACCTTCCAGGCAACCATTCCTCTGAAATTAGCGAGCCGTTCTCAGAGATTCGATGGTTAGACGGCCCTATCACAGAGCTGTTTTCGTCGGGAATGAATGCTCTATCGTTTGATAGGAACCTCAGGAATGCCCCGTTGCTGTTGTTGGCCATTCTATGCGCTGCGAGGTCTATGTGATCCTGTGTAACATTTGGATCGTCGAAAGGCAGGCACTCCAGCAGTCCACAGTCTGTCCAGTTTGTTGGAGCTGGGTCTGTGGACGAATTGATGTCTAGGGTCGCTGCAAGTTTGTACGGATTGATCCTAGGGGAAGTTAGCGAGGACTGGTCGGACATGAATGTCCTGAATTCAGTAGCCAAGTCCAGTATCCCATTGACGGGATCTCCTGAGATCTCAGATGCTAAAGGGAGGTAGAATTCGGAAATCTCATTTTCCTTTAGTTCCCTGGCATCCAAATCAATCTCCCTCAGAACAGTTAGGTTCAGAATCCCACCCTCGGGCTCAAGAATTCCCATTCCCTTTCCGGGGTAGTCCGCGATCATCGTCACATCAGAGTTCGGATCTCCGAAGTGGCTTGGGTCTCTGACGAATATCCCGAATCCCCAGATGTTTCCAGCAGCAGTGAATTCTTCCCTAAGTACCTGATTAGCATCGAGTTCCGGGGATTCCATGTCGTAGGACTCTATGTCAATGGGTTCGAACGAGGCCATGATTCCAGGGACCATGAGGATAGAAACTACGAACACGAGGAAATGGGCATTCTTGCGACGTGGGATCAAGTAGTCGGCTAGTGCATCGAAGTTTCTCACGATTGATCGCAGACAATGAGATATTTCACTAATTGCTTCCTCCTACAGCCCGCTTTCCTTGAGATTCTGAAGGGCATCTCTCTGAGATTTTGTTAGTTTTTCGGGCTCTGAGAGGTTGAATTCGACATCAAGCGGCCCACCAGCGTGGCCGTGTCCTTGGAGTCTCCTTCTGTCCCCAATCCTCGCACCCTCTGGAATTTCAATCTGAACTCTTTTTCCTGCGGGTGTCCTAATTCGTACCTTCCCGCCCATCGCCAATGTTGAGTACGGGACTCGGACTTCTTGAACGAGCCTTCCCTCCTCCCATCTCCGGCCGTCTTCGGCATCTAGACGGACAGTGATTAGCAAGTCTCCAGAATCGCCCTCGGGATGCTCATGGCCCATACCCTTGAGTCGAAGAAGATGGCCGTGCTCAGCACCTTCTGGGACTCTTACTGTGATTGTGCTCCCCTTAGTTTGAACTCCAGCCCCGCTGCAGGAGGAGCATCGGCTAGGGGAACCGAAGCTGGAGCCGTCACACTTGGAACACCTCCGCATCCTCCGGTGGCTGAACTTTACCTGTGTACCACTTATCGCTTGGTCCAGGGAAATATCAAGCCCTGCTTCTATGTCTGCACCTTTGGGCCTTTTTCGGGGCTTGTTGGGGCTTTGCTGTCCCCTTCCGAAACTGAAATCGAAGTCAGTAGATGTGCTTCCTCTACCACCCATAAACTGAGAGAATATGTCTCCCAAATCTACGCCCCCGAATCCAGAACTCCCGCCTCTTCCTTGGAACATCTCCTCCATCCTTCTCTGCTGATCATGATTGCTTCTACCCTCAGCAGTTCCAATGGTCTCGTAAGCGGATTGAATTGACTTGAACCTCTCTTCTGCAGCTGCATCTCCTGGATTTCTGTCTGGGTGGTATTGCCTGGCTAGTTTCCTATAGGCCCTCTTAATCTCGGCATCAGAAGCATCCTTGGAGACGCCAAGATCCCGGTAAGGGTCATCCGACACATGCTCCTCTAGCAGGTGTCGTCCTTCAACCTGATGAGTGAGGGTTACACACCGGTGCGCTAATCATCAGTGTCCCGTTGGAATAGACATGGGAGTTGGTTGGGCGGTCTTCAGGAACTATACGGGACACGCAAAGGAGATTCTAGGGGACGTAACAGATTATCCCAGATTCTTCCTGATGCCGCCTTCAGCAATGGTGGAAGCATCCGAGGATGGGAGCAATATTGTTACTCTACTGGAGCCCGACGAGCATATCGACCACGAGGTGGAGATGGTAATTAGGCTTGGAGAGGGCCTGGTTCCGACCCAGATGTGTGTTGGAATCGACACAACCAACAGGACTCGGCAGACTATGGCCAAGAAGAAAGGATGGCCGTGGCTAGAGGGTAAGGGATTCAGGGGTTCTGGTGTACTTGGCACATGGACTGACTGGGACGAGAGCCCAGTCGAAATCGGCCTTTCCGTGAACGGAGAGACAAAACAACTGGCCTCTACAGAACTAATGGTTCACTCCGTCGAGTCGATCATGGGCCATCTCAACGGTTGGTATGATCTAGAGCCTGGAGACCTAATCTGGACTGGTACCCCAAAGGGGGTAGGGCCTATGAACAAAGGAGATGTCATAGAGGCATGGATGAAAAACTCGCATGGTGAAACAGTGAGCCTGCTGAATGCTGTATGCGAATAGACAGTAGTGAGGATTCAACATGGACACCGGTACGAGGAGGATCACTGGGACTTGGCTAATAGATGACAGCGGAGTTGTTCAACGCGGTGACTTCATTCTGAACGAAGACGGGGGCGTGGCTCCGAGTAAAGGTGACGAGGACGTATTGGAGGTCATAGACGGATCGACTAGACTAGTGACTAGATCAATGCAGAACTGGCACACGCACATGGCGATGGTTCTGAACAAGTCTATGGGAGAAGGCCTACCTCTAATGGAATGGCTTGAGACCTCCATCTTTCCTGTAGAGAAGGGGCTGACACAGGACTTTGTAGAGGCTGGTACTCGTGCGGCAGCAGCAGAGATGATAGCCACTGGTACCACTTTCGCCTGTGACATGTACTACCATCCAGAAGTTGTTGGTAAGGTCCTAGTGGAGAGTGGGATTCGCGCAAAGGTCTGTGGTCCGATCACAGATTTCCCAACTCCGTCATACCCCGATGGGGCTGGGCAGGCGCTTAGGATGATCGAGTCCCTTCTAGCAGATGGGGCCCCAAGTCAGGGAAGAGTGGATTACGGGATAGGAACACACTCTGTCTATACCTGTTCCGAGGAGACGCTGATGAAAGCATCAGAGCTCTCTAGAAATTCAGGTTGCACACTAAGTATCCACACTTCTGAGACGAGGCAGGAGGTTGCCGACTGCCACTCTGAGCATGGCATGTACCCTATCGAATACCTCGACTCAATCGACTACTTCACCGAGGGAACCGTCTGCGCCCACTGCGGTTGGGTGACCAAGAAGGAAATGAGGATTCTGGCCCGACATGGGGCGCATGCCGTTCACTGCCCTACCAGCAACCAGAAGCTGGCCTGCGGTGGTACAATGTCTTACCCCGCGATGATAGAGGCAGGAGTAGACGTCAGGCTCGGGACAGACGGGGCAGCAAGCAACAACTCACTGGACATGCGAGCAGAGGCCAAGGCAGCAAGTCTGGTACAGAGGCATGACCATTGGGACGCAAGGATACTGGGGCCTGAAGAAACCTGGTCTCTTTCCACAAAAGGATCGAGGGACTGGATTACCTGGGATATGAATGACGTCAGGATGCGCCCTAGGGGAAAGCAAGGAGGTCGTATACTTTCCAACCTGATCTATTCTGGAGCGAGGGTGCTCGACGTGTTCGTAGGAGGGGCGGCAGTGAGGAGAGAAGGGGTGACTCTGACTATTGACGAAGCGGAAGCGAGCGAGGGCTTAGAGAAGGCAGTTGAAGAGTACTATTCTTGACCCTGTTGAGAGATCTATGCATTGAGATTTCAAGGATGGAAGAGGAACGCGGCACCTAGAACAGCGTAAGTCGCCAACAGCATCGCTCCCTCCAGCCAGTTAGACTTTCCATCGGAGGCAATCGAGTTAACTATCAAAACGGCTAGGAAAGCAGATACAGTCTCAATCATCCCAAACTCGAAGGTTAGTGGGACTCCAAGTATCCAGGCGAAAACCACCATCATTGGGGCGACGAATACTGCGATCTGAGTAGAGGAGCCCATAGATATGGCGAAGGATAGATCCATCTTGTCCTTGGCCGCGACAGAAACTGCTGTGAAGTGCTCCGCCGCGTTACCGAAGAGGGGAAGAAGAATGACCCCTATGAAGAGATGGGGTAGGCCCATTTCGTCGGCGGCTGACTCTACAGAGTGAACAAGAATCTCGGCCATCCAAGACACCAAAATTGTCGCTACCACGAGAAGGATTGCGGCATCACGCTGAGTCATCTCTGGCTCCTCGTGGTGGGATCCGTCTGTTGCAAAAAGATGCTCGTGGCTATGGAATTGGAAGAATAGGAACAGCCCGTAAATCAGTAGCAGAATTACAGCCGCGATGTGGCTCAGATCCTGCAACGATTCTTCTCCGGATTCGCTGCCTACTGTAGAGTGAAAGACTGTGGGGATAATCAGTACGATCATCGAAAGAAGTAGTAGAGACCCGTTGGAGCTGACCTGAGTCTCAGAGAACTTCTGCTCCGCGAAGTGTATGCCACCCCAGACAAATGCAAGACCCATAACCAGAAGCAGGTTCCCGAGGATGCTGCCGATTAGGCTGGCTTGGACTAGGTGGATGTAGAACATCTGAGTCTCTGGATCTGCCTCATTGTATGCACTATAGATCAGCAGCAGAGCGATAATCATCTCCGCAGCATTACCGAAAGTTGCATTCAACAGGCCCCCGAGAGATTCAGAGGTCCTGAGCGCGATCTCCTCGGTAGCCCGGCCCATAAGGAATGCGAGAGGCATTATTGCGACCAGCGAGGAGAAGAATGCCATGGATGAGTCGTGTGCGATGTAGTTGAAGTAGGCGGTAACTGGAACTGCCAAAAGAAGCAGGTTCAGCTTTGTCTCCCGAATCCCCATTGCCCCTAGCCAGCTCACATGCTCCGTCATCATTCTGTGCGGGCCCAAGATTCTAGGTCAATGTTACGCCTTGTACGGTAGCCTTCTTGTTGTCGAGACAACGCGGCAATTTTGTGCAAGCGCCAAACAGACTGGCTTTGACAGGAGCTCCGGGTACTGGAAAGACCACGGTGTGTTCACTGCTTAGTGAGGCTGGAATTGGGGTCGTTTCCGTGGAAACGCTTGCAGAGATGTTCGATTGTATAGGAGACACCGACCCAAGCGACGGCGCAAGGCCTATCGATTTGGATGTTCTACGCTCTATTCTTGATGATAAGTGGTCAGTTAGTCCTGAGGAAACTACGTTGATTGATGGTCACCTCTCCCACCTACTACCAGTGGATTGTGCGATCATCCTGAGGTGCAAACCAGCAGACCTTCAAGTTAGACTATTGGATAGGAGGTACAGGGATGGGAAGATCTCACAGAACGTAGACTGGGAGATACTAGGAGGAGCTTGGAACGAGATCGACGAATTAGTTCCCGTGATCGAATTCGACACCTCCTCAGACTCAGCTGACTCGATAGTGGAGTCTATTTTGGGATGGATAGCAGATGGCTTCAAGCCTGAAAGGCCGACCAATCCGATTGACTGGGTGGGCAGAGGAGAGGTTTAGGATGTTCGAGAAATTAAGAGAAAGGTGGACAAAGGCGATCAAACCGCTAGTATTGAGGATGGAAGGGGTAGATCCTAGCTTTCTTACCTGGACAAGTCTAGTCCTTGCACTAGCAGCCTTCTACCTGCTTATGGAAGCCGGTTCGGATAGCAAAGGATCCTTGTCCATAGTTGGCGGGATTGTGATCATCCTCGTTGCCGGGGTTCTTGATGGATTGGACGGAGCTCTTGCTCGTCATCAAGGGACTGATGGGCCGTATGGGGACTTCCTAGACCACACTATCGACAGGGTCGTCGATGTGGGCCTTCTTGTTGCAATTGGCATGAATTCGGCCTTCGTTGACGACCCTAGTTCGGGGTACCTAGCTGGTCTCCTCACTCTATTCGGATCCTATATGGGCACACAGGCCCAGTCAGTTGGTCTAGATAGGATCTATGGGGGATTCTCGAGGGCCGACAGAATGGTACTAACCCTGGTTGCTCTGATTGTGGCGGCATGGCAAGCCCATGCCGGGATTGCCGGATTTGATGTTACAGAGATGCACGAAGCGGGCGAGTGGATCCTGCTGGGGAACAGCGAGCTCAATGGTATGACCTTCGCGCTAGCAATCTCTGCTTGGGGCGGGGTATACACATTCTTGGTAAGATTTGTCAAAACAAGAAGCGGGTTGTTGACCTGAGTGGTTATTCTTTGAGTCTGCAAAAACCCCGGTTTAGCGTGTTTAGACTGGGGCAATGGTTATCCTCTATTCGACGCGCCTGAACGTTGTGAAGCACCTTATTGAAAGGGTTCTCGAGCTCCAGGATGGAGAGACCCAGGCTCCTGGGGCACCAGAACCGGAAGAGGTTCCGGACCTAGAGAACCTGCTTAGGTCACTTCAGCCGAAGATCAGAGTTTTCGGTTGTGGTGGGTGTGGATCAAACACAGTTGCCCGACTAGAGCATGAAGGTTTGTTCGATGGTGAGTACGTCAAGGGGATGGCCGTAAACACTGACGCTCAACATCTGTTGAGAGTGAACGTGGAGAACAAGGTCCTGATTGGTCGATCCGCCCGAGGCAGGG
>CAYPWN010000010.1:0-27904 GCA_964414525.1 uncultured Candidatus Poseidoniales archaeon
AACACGGGGGAACCGTAATGCCAAAAGTGAACGAAGCAGAGCTCGGAGACGACTTTTCGTACATTGTCAGGATTGCGGATACCGACATTGATGGGCTCAAGCCCATTACCTATGGTCTAACCTCAGTAAAGGGTATCGGAATTCGTACTTCGATGATGATCTGCCGCCTATCTGGGATAGACGGGAGCAGGCTTGGCGGTCATCTCACGACTGAGGAGCAGGACCTCCTAAGGAGTGCCATAGACGAGTACGCGACTAACGTACCTTGGTGGCTGGTGAACCGACAGAGAGACTTGGAGACCAATGAGGATGCCCATATTATTGCCAATGAGGTAAGCATGACCAAAGATGATGACGTCGCCAGACTTGCTGAGATCAAGACATATCGGGGAATGAGGCACAGGAGCGGCCACAAAGTCAGGGGACAGCGACTTAGGGCTAACGGACGTAGAGGTTCCGCACTGGGTGTGCAGAGGAAGAAGTGAGGTTAGAACATGGGTGAGCCGAAATTTTCCAGACCTCGTACACAGACCCCGACTCATCCTTGGAAACAGGCCAGAATCGACGAAGAGCACGACCTCAAGGAGAGGTACGGCCTGAAGAAGGTAGGAGGAATGAGGGAGATTTGGAGAGAGAAGTCAGCCCTTAGGAGGCATCGAAACCAGGCAATGAAGCTCATCGGAAGGGTGGATTCTTCAGAAGGTCACTATGCAAAGGAGAAAGAGCAGCTTCTGAGCTCTCTATCTAGGAAGGGGCTTCTACAGTCAGGAGCCGACATCGGTGACGTGCTTGAAATCAATGTAGAACATATGCTTTCCAGGAGGCTGCAGTCAGTAGTATACTACAAGGGACTAGCTCCATCGATGAGATCTGCTAGGAACCTAATTGTGCATGGGCACATATGCATTGGTGAGCAGAGGATGACTGTCCCAGGATACCACGTATTGAAGGAAGATGAGGATTCACTTAGGTACAGCTCGAACTCACCGTTCGCCGATCCAGAGCACTCTTTCAGAAAAGAGCTGGAGACTCGTAGGATATCTTCTGAGGATGATTCAGAAGAGGACGAAGGCGAAGGAGAGGGTTCTGAAGCCGAAGAGGGAACAAAGGAGGTGTCATGATGGGTCACAAAGCGATTCTGCACATTTACAGCACCTTCAACAATGTGCTAATCACAGCGACTGATCTCACCGGTGCCGAGACTGTATGCAAGGTTTCGGGAGGGATGGTGACCAAAGGCGGAAGTGACTCTGGAGGTCAATTCGCTGCAACCAGGGCAGCTGAGAAGATCGCTGAGATGCTGTCTGAGAAAGAGTTCGACCAAGTGATTGTGAAATACAGAGGGGCTGGGGGTAACAGATCAAACAGTGCTCCGGGTGCAACAGCTGCAATTAGGGCATTAACAAGGGCCGGGGTTAGGATTACAAGGATCGAAGACGTTACCCCGATGCCGACCGACGGTACCAAGAGCAAGGGCGGTCGGAGAGGCAGGAGAGTTTGATTAGAGGTGAAATTATGGTAAAAGTCAAGATTTTGGAAGAGACTGAAGAAAGTATGAGACTACTGCTCTCAAAAACAGATAGGAGCCTTGCCAACGCGCTAAGGAGATCTCTGATCTCCGACACCCCCAAGATGGCAATTGACAGCGTCCGCTTCCAACTGGGTACAAAGGAGCAAGACGAAGAGGTGTGGGAGACAACTGGTCCGATTCCCGATGAAATGGTTGCTCAAAGACTGGCCATGATCCCCATTCCCACGATGCATGAAAAGTTCCATTTCCAGGATGAGTGCCCCAACTGCAAAGATCTGGTAGAGGATGATCGAGGATGCTTGGAATGTCAGATGATTTACACCTGCGTTGTTTTCGGTACCGAAGAAGGGCGCTGGGTCACTGCGGGTGATATGAAATACCTTGGAGAGGAGTCGTTAGAAATTCCACCAGAGTACAAGAGTATCGCCATCACGAAGCTGCTTAAGGGACAAATGATCGAGTTCTATGCCACGGCTGTAATGGGACGAGGTCGAGATCATACGAAGTGGTCGCCAGTGTGCGGAGTCTCATTCCAACCACGAAGAATTGGGCTCCTGAATAACAAAACCAAGGCAAAGATGCTCTGGGATATGGATCTAGAAATTAAGGCAAAGGACTTCGGGAAAGACGGGAAGCTAGATGACATTGAGAAGGTAGCGATTCTATCTATGGAGTTGAATCATGTCGGAGAAGGGACTGAGGAGTCCAGATTGTTCAAAGAAGCAATAACCTTGGAGGAAGTCCCCGGAGAGTTCATTCTCGAATTCGAGACGGACGGTTCAATGTCGCCTAGAGTGGCCTTCGAGAAGGCATCCGAGGAGCTTGCAAGTAGATTCGGAACTTTGGAAAAAGACCTAACTGATGGTCTATAGCCTTCCAACAATTCATTACCATTGCTCTGGATGAGTGGTTGTGCCTACTATGTTGGGGAGAGGTCAATGCGGAGCTCACATAACTCTAATTTTCACTATTGAGGATTCCAACCTTGACCCGCTAGAACAGGGTAGCAGGGGAGCAGGTCTCTGCTTGGATGATGGTGTGGAGGCAATTGCAAAGGGGGAAGAGGGTGGTGGGAGTCTAGCAGTAAGATTTCTTGATGGCGACCATGACTCGGCAATGTATGAGGAAGTTCTGAAGGCACTCACTGATGAGATTGGAAGGGCCGGAGAAGTTGATTGGGAGCTCAGCATCAGGATGGCTTTGCCTCCGTCCCAGGGATTTGGAATGTCAGCTTCTGGTGCTATTGCCGCTGCAATCTCGTTTCAGAGAGCAATCGGAATCCCCCACGAAGAGTGTCTTAGGAGATCTTTCAAGATTGCACATCTAGTGGAAAGAATCCGGTCCAGTGGGTTGGGTGATACCACTGCTCTATCTTCCGGAGGAGTCGAGAGGAGGTTGGTCGCTGGTTCCCCCTACCATGGGGATCTGCTTGATCACGGCCCTGGTGTCTCGGAGGGTTGGTCTTGTGGAACTCCCGTACTTCTTTGCTGGAGAACTGAGACTGGTACGCTGACCTCGGGATATATCGATGAGCCTGGATGGAAGAAGGCAATTAGCGAGGCTGGTGAGGGTTGCATGCAAGGAATAGGCTCAGGGGAGTGGGATGTCATAAGATGGGGCGAGCTTCTAGAGTCATCCAGGCTATTTGCCGCCGAGAGCGGATTGGAGAAAGACGCTAGTCGCTCTGAGATAATCAATAACGTCAATGGAGCAATATCCGAATATGGGCTTTCTGGGAAAGCTGAGGGTCTTCTCTGCATGTTGGGTGAGAGCGTTGTTGTAGTCCCGAAGGATCCGAATAGTAAGGGAGAGTGGATGGATGCTTTATCGGAAGCTCTTCGAGAAGCGGGGCTGAGTTCATTCCCCAGTAGAGTTGGGCGACTGATGTGATTCGATCAGGACTTTGAGTTCTCGTGGAATTCCTCCAACGGCTTAAGATCCAGTTGGGTTGAGTCGAGCTTTATGGCACCCCTGAGCCTGAGTCCATGACAGAATCCGTGCCTATACACTAGTGCTCCCTGGCCGTATTCTGCAACGTATCTGTCTACCTGCTTCTGAGTCTTCTTTTTTGGGAATTTCAGATCAGCGCCGAAGAAGTGCTTGGCGTCAATCCATGCACAAGGAACCCCGTTAATCCTTACATCGTCCAGTAGAAGTAAGTCTGGGGTGATAATCGCTCTGCCCTCGGTCTTGGTCTGTTCGTTCAGCAGTTCTTCTTGTCTTCGGAATCTGACTCCCAATTCATCGAAGTGGTCACAAAGGATTTCTTCAAACACTTCTGCAGCATTCTGGGTCTCTGTTTGGTTTACCGAGCTTACTCGGTCTACAGACTCGGCTAGTTCGAACTGCTCCCTGTCTCTCTGATTCAATTTTGAAGGATTCTTGTTCAGTGTATCCTTGATTCTAGTCTTAGTCCACCCTCTGCCCGTAAGGACTGCTCTGAAGGTGTTCACTGGTGGTGCATCGAACCTCTTCGAAAGAGCAATTATGCTCTCACCGGATTCGTATCTTCTACTAATCTCGTTTGATCTACGCATTAGCTTCGAGTGAGAGTATACACTCTTCTCCTGATTCAGGGCTGCTCTGAGAGATAGTGCCTGTTCAAGGGAAATGGGCATTCCTTTCAGCTGCTCGGCGATTTCTTGGACCCTGTCCTCGGGAAGAAATCCGAATTCGCCGGGGATGCATGATATCTTTCCCGCTGCGATCTGGACTTCCTTGGAAACGGCGTTTGTATTCCATCTGATGTTTATCTTCTTTGGAGGCGGGTCTATAACCTGGGGAATCCCCATCGGCCTTGGATTCAGCGAGAATCTCGCCAGAGCCCTCTTCACCTCTGCTGATTTGGGTCGCCTGCCGTTATCCCCAGTGGAGCTGTTCTCCTTCCTTGGACGTCGGCGGCGCCCCCGGCGCCCCCGGCGCCGCTTGGCACTCCCGTCTTCACTCAATGAGCCTCGCAGAAGAAGAGACCCCATGAACCCACCGCGTCATATGCCTATTTTCGTTTCCTAGCATATACGTCGTACGCAGAATCTCTGATTGGTCGTGGAATTAGAAAAATTACGGAGGCTGCAGGCCAAGGGAATTTTAGAAGGCGACATATCCTCCACATTGCGGAGCTCTTCGAATACCAATCACCATTAGAAGAAATAAGGAAGACAGAGTCGACTCCTTCTAGTATGCTGGGCCTGGATTCCAGGGTCTTCTTCCCCTCCCGACTGCTCTGAGGGACTAGCTTTACCCTTGATCTTGGGTCTCGTCTCTCAATGAATTCCGCCCACCGGCTGCACTTGCCGCATTGATCGTCGAAAAGGACTGTCGGAGAGGTCATTTTACACCTATTCAAAAGCTATTCCGGGTTCAAGTGGGAAGGAAATTCTAGCTTTGCCTCCGACATCGGCTCCGTCTCCAACTTGGTAGGCCTCCACATAGTCTACATCAAGTGCGGTTGCTATAAATCCGGAGTTCGCATTGATCACTCCTGTTTCGTTGATTCTTTGAGATATTATGTCCTTCTCCCCTTCTGACCATGTGTGAATCCTGCCTCTTCTTTTCTTACTTCCTTTAGTGATTGCAGACCATGTTTGGACAACCTCTCCCCTGTTTTTCTCATTATTGAAAATCTCCAGTGACTTCACATGGGCCTGACCTTGTGTTTTGAAATCGAATCCCTGGCCCTGCAGTCGAATTGCCTCCAATGCCAGTTCTGACTTCCAATCGGGGGAAGTCTGAATCACAACTTTCGTAATTTCTTTCTCAGAGTGCCGCTCCGCTAATGTCCTAAGATTTCTCCCGCTGGATATGATCTCCTTGATGTAGTCCTCCGTTGCAATTACGAGCAAATCGTCTTTCTTATCTTCGATGACTGGAAGGACAAACTTAGCAAGAAGGTCATCTCCACCCAACTTCTCCCAAAACTCCTCAGCGATGTGGGGTGTAGCCGGTGCGAGCATGGGAATCCAACCCTCTAGGTATGACCTAGCTGTGGAAGTGTCTCGCCCTCCCCTTCGGAGGTACCAGTTCCAGTCAGACAGCATTTCAAAGTGGCTAATCATAACTCCCTCCCTTAGACTGACATCGGACATCGCATGGGTCCAAGACCTTCGATTATCTCTAAACCTAGCCATCAGCCACTTGTCAATATCTGAAGGAGAGTCTGACAGCTCCGAAGCCGATTCGACAGCGTCTATGATAGATAGCATTTGACGATAATTTGCCTCCAATGCGCTGTCGGACCAATCCATTCCTGCCTCAGGATTGGCACCGAACAGAATGAATAGCCTGACAGTGTCTGCTCCGAACTTAGAGATCATCTCTTCGGGGCTCACAGTGTTTCCCAGGGACTTACTCATCTTAGCAGAACGACTGGAAAGAGGTTCGCCACACGATGGGCAGTCAGACCCGAAGTTATCGACGTGGTACTCTGCGTTACAATCTCCACAAAAGGGTGCCGGGGCATTAAGCATACCCTGGCACACTAGTCTGCCAAAAGGCTCGCCGACCTTGTTCATCCCTGCATCCCGGGTGAACTTTGTGAAGAATCTGGCATAGAGTAAGTGCATGACAGCATGCTCTATTCCGCCGATGTACAAGTCAACCCCATCCGCCATCCAGTAGTCTACCGCAGTGCGATCGAAAGGGGTCGACTCGTTGTTGGCGTCGCAAAAGCGCATGAAGTACCATGACGAATCGTAGAATGTGTCCATAGTGTCTGTCTCCCTACTTGCAGCGCCACCACAAGAAGGGCATTCGGCGACGACGAAGGATGTGTGAGATGCAAGTGGATTTCCACTCTGTTCCTCACTGAAAACAACATCTAGAGGGAGCTCCACAGGAAGATCTTCTCTTGGGGCGGGTACTATTCCACAAGAGTCGCAGTGTAGAATTGGTATTGGAGTCCCCCAGAACCGCTGTCGACTCAGGAGCCAGTCCTTCAGACGATACTCGACCTTGCCATGCCCGGACCCGTTCTCTTGGAGCTCTGAGATGACTGAGTCTTTCGCATCCTCCCCTGACAATCCGTCGAACCCATCGACCGAAGAATTCACCATTGGGCCGTATCCCTCGAAGGCTTTTTTGAGGGGTTTCGAAGGGTCTTCCCCCTCCTGGACAACAACACGCCTGATTTCCAAGTCGTATTCCTTTGCGAAATCGAAATCCCTCTGATCATGCCCCGGTACTCCCATCACTGCTCCTGTGCCATATGACGATACTACGAAGTTTCCAGCGTATATCGGAACTTCTTCGCCGTTCATTGGGTTAATCGCATGGCTTCCTAGGAAAACTCCTTTCTTCTCCTTAAGCAAGTTAATCCTCTCGAACTCCGACATCCTTGCACACTCTTCCTTCAGATCCTTCCATCCTTCCTCCCACTCGGACCCAGAGCACAACTCCTCGCATAGGGGGTGCTCTGGGGATAGAGTGAGGAATGTAACCCCGAAAATTGTGTCTGGCCTTGTGGTGAATGCACCTATGACCGAGTCTGAACCTGAAATTGGGAAGTCTATGTGAGCCCCGTTGGAACGGCCAATCCAGTTCCTCTGCATTGCCTTGACATTCTCTGGGAAGGAGATATTGTCTAGCTCGTCCAATAATTGATCCGAGTACTCTGTCATTCTGAGAAACCACTGGGCCATGTCCCTCTGAACTACCTCGAAGCCGCACCTCCAGCAGCGGTTGTTCTTCACTTGCTCGTTGGCAAGAACAGTGTCACAATCTACGCACCAGTTAACAGGGGCTATTCTCCTCTCAACAAGCCCCTGTTCGTAGAGTGTGAGGAACAAATCCTGATTCCACTTGTAATAGTCGACATCAGAGGTTGCTAGGAAGCGTCTCCAGTCGTACGAATAGCCCATCCTCTCTTGATCCGAACGTATACTGGAGATGTTCTTGTGCGTTACATCATGAGGGTGTCCTCCGTCCTTCTTTGCAGCGTTCTCCGCAGGCATTCCGAAAGAGTCGTAACCCATTGGGTACAGAACATTCTTGCCCATTAAGCGTTGGAATCGTGCCATTGCGTCACCGATGGAGTAATTCCGAACATGGCCCATGTGCATATTTCCAGAGGGATATGGAAACATCTCAAGGCAGTAGAATTTCTGCTTGGATTTGTCAATCTCAACCTCAAAGACCCCTTGCTTGCTCCATGCCCTCTGCCAACGAGGTTCCAATTCTTGAGCATCGTATGTCATTTACTTCACTCCCTACCGCTAAGAAGGGGCTGTATATGGATTACTACTTTGGTTAATGTCCTTCTCGACGAGTCATGCTGTCCGAGGGCGAGTTTCACACCTCCGTATGGAATGACGGTGTAGAAGTGTGGGTGACCCAGATGGGTGCTCTGATGAATATGAACACAGCATTCGTCGATAGGTCGAATGGGATAGTGGCGATAATAGATCCATTTGACGCAAATAAATGGACTAGTAAGTTGGAAGAGGAGGGTTTGGAGCCTACTCACCTCCTCTACACCCATACCCACAGGGACCATGCTGCGGGATTCCCTGGGATGATCAAGAGATTCCCAGATCTAGAGGTCTGGGGGCATGAGGATGCGAAGGTACCAAGCCTTCTGGGAAACATCGTATTTCGGAAAGTGGACTTCACCAATACATGGGAGTGCAAGGCAGGAGAGAGCCAGAAGTGGTCTGCAGGAGAAATCAGTCTGGAAATTACTCACTCACCTGGGCATGCCCCTGGTCACGTGACTATCCACGGGCATGGAGTGTACCACGCAGGAGATCTCCTATTCGTTAGAAGTGCGGGTAGGGTTGATCTTCCGGGGGGCGACCCCGAGGCCCAGCAGAGGAGCTTGGTAAATGCGAAGCAGATACTTAGCGGACTAGATCCGAATTGGAGGCTCATTCCAGGCCACAGGTACGATTCTTACGGTGGTACTACTCCTGACTGGATTAGCGTGGGTGAGGCTTTGACTCACAACTACTTCCTCTCTAACATCACGATGGTGGACTAGTCTATCTTCGGAGAAGGCGGCGGACAAGTGAGCTTTCCTTCTCCAATGATTCTGGTTTCTCTTCTCTAACCTTCTTCAGAGCATTGACTGGAATCCAATCGTCTGGTACAAGTCTCCAAGGAGTCACCCTAGCCATTATTCCAAGAAGGACTTGGCTACCCGGGATCATGAATACCCTCAACGGTGGGACGAACAGGCTCATGGCCGCCAAGTCTTCCCTAGCCTGTTTCCTTTCTAGACTGCTAACCTTTCTGCCAATCATTATGTTAGCTAGAGTGCCAGATGTTCGTTTGAAGTGCTCTGCTCCAATCTTTGAGGTGTCCCATGCATTCTCGATTGACTCCCCCCATTTGCCTGGATCCTGGGCTACTTCCTTGATTTCATCCTGCGATTTATCGGGCAACATCCTGTAAGAAGCAGCAGCTCCAGTGGCGACCCATGGAATCCACCTTACTAGGAACAAAATGAGCTTCCGAACCCTCCCCATGGGATCACTCTGTCTTGTCAGCCTTCTCGGATGGTATTCCCATGTCCTTTGATGCCTTCTTGACCGTGCCGGCTGGTAAATCTCCTTCCTGCTCGAGAGCGGAGAGCGCTGCAATGGTAATGCTGCTAGTGTCGATCTCGAAGAATAATCGGAGCGCTTCCCTAGAGTCTGAGCGTCCGAAGCCATCAGTCCCCAGAACGACGAACCTACCCCCAACCCAGCGATGTATCATCTCGGGTACTGATGCGATATAATCTGAGACAGCGACTGTGGGCGTCTGATCCCCGAAGCACTCCGACACGTACGGTATTTTACTGTCCTCTGGATCAAGGCGGGTTTTCCTTTCGGCCTCCAGTCCGAAACGCCTCAACTCACCATACGATGTCACAGACCAGACCTCTGAGCTGACACCGTATTCCGTAGATAGCATCTTGGCGGCCTCGCGAACATACTTCAGGATTGGTCCAGATCCAAGAAGCCTGACCTTTGGGCCTTCACTTCCAATCTCATCTAGCAGATATGCCCCATTTACGATACCACTGTCAGAACCGTCGGGCTTTGGCATCTGCTGTTGGTTCTCATTGTACAGCATTACATAGTGGAAAACGTCTAGGTTCTGGCCCCACATCTCGTCAATACCATGCCTGATGATTGTGGACAACTCGTAGGCGTACGCTGGGTCCCATGCTCGACAATGAGGTACCGTTGATGCGATCAGTAGGCTGTGGCCGTCCTGATGCTGTAGGCCTTCTCCGTTCAGAGTGGTTCTACCAGCAGTTGCCCCCATCAAGAATCCTCGAGCTCTGGCATCAGCAGCACTCCATATCTGATCCCCCACCCGTTGGAACCCGAACATAGAGTAGAATGTGTAGAAAGGCAGAGTTGGGAAGCCAGCGTTGGAGTATGATGTCGCGCTGGCAATCCATGAAGCAATCGCACCTGCCTCAGAAATCCCCTCCTGAAGAACTTGACCCGACTCAGATTCCTTGTATTTCAGTAGCATTTTGTGGTCGACCGGAGTATACTTCTGGCCCTTTGATGAGAAAATTTCGAACTCACTGAATAGCGGGTCCATGCCGAAGGTCCTACCCTCGTCAGGAATAATAGGAACTACCTTGTCACCTATCTCGGACTTCATTAGATTCCGGAGTAGTCTGACGAATGCCATAGTAGTGGACACATGCTGCCCCTCTGGAGTGCCTTGATCGAATGCTGAGTAAGTGTCCTGTGAAGGCAGCGAGTCTTGCACTTGAGTGGGGTTCCTTGATGGAAGAGGCCCACCTAGAATTCTCCTGCGATCTAGCATGTACTCTACTTCATCGGATTCCTCTTCTAGAGGCAAAAATGGCTCATCCTGAAGTTTTGAGTCGTCTATAGAAAGTCCAAGAGCGTCCCTGTATGCAACTAGGTCATCCAGATCCATTTTCTTTTTCTGATGGGTGGAATTCCGTCCCTCGAAGGAGTCGATTCCCCATCCTTTGACTGTATGTGCCAAAATCACCGAAGGACCTGGAGACTTCAGTGCTGCATCGTAAGCCGCGAAGACCTTGATTGGGTCATGGCCACCTCTAGTTAGTCCTTCTATCTCTTGATCGGAAAGAGATAACCCGATGTCCTCGATAGCCTCGTTTCCGGAGAAGAGCTCGGTTCTGAGTTCATTTGCTGGGAGAATACTTAGGCGTTGCCAATCACCGTCAGTGATGCTCTCCAGTCTACTGAGAATGTGTCCATCCGAATCTCTCCGAAGAATTCTGTCCCAGCCAGAACCCCAAATTACCTTGATGACGTTCCAGCCAGCGCCTCTGTAGAGGCCTTCCAACTCCTGGATAATGTTGGAGTTACCCCTAACTGGGCCATCTAGACGTTGCAGATTGCAATTGACTACTACAACTAGATTGTCCAATTGCTCCCTCCCTGCGACTGCAATGGAAGCGATTGCCTCTGGCTCGTCCATTTCTCCATCACCTAGGAATGCGAAGACCCTGCTTTCTGAAGTATCAGCCAGTCCCCTTTGGTGTAGGTACTTCCAGAATCTAGCCTGCATTACCGCACCCAGCGGGCCTAGACCCATTGAAACAGTTGGGTACTCCCAGAAATCTGGCATTAACCGTGGATGGGGATATGAAGAGAGGCCGTCTTCGAACGCCTCTTGCCTGAAGTTTGAGAGTTGTTTCGCGGATATTCTTCCCTCCAGATATGCCCTAGCATATATTCCAGGGCTAGCATGTCCCTGAACGTATATCGCATCCCCAATTCCATTGTTTTCCTTTCCCCTGAATACATGGTTGAAGCCCACCTCGTATAGGGTTGAGCTAGAGGCATATGTGGAGATGTGCCCACCTATCCCGTCCATTCTCCTGTTTGCGTCCGAAACCATTACTGCAGCATTCCAAAGGACGTGATTCTGGATCTGTCCCTCTAGGCTCATGTCTCCCGGATAAGGGGGTTGCTGCTCAATAGAAATCGAGTTAAGATAAGGAGTCCTAGAAGGGGGCCTGATTGGGATTTCTAGTGACTTTGCCTCTGTCATTAGTTCCTGAAGAAGAAGCCTTGCTCTTTGGGTTCCCTGCGAAGATACTACTGATCTCAATGCCTCAAGCCACTCGTCCGTCTCATCGGGGTCGGAATCAGGAAGAGACTGTCTGGGTTCTGTGGGAGGCATGTGACTACACATCTGCCCCGCAGGGCAGAATTACCAGTCGAGCGGTGTTTTTTGAATGGGTCGACTACATCCTCTGCTTTGAGAGGGGCTCCTCAGGAGCCCACTTCTATTAGATGGCACTCGTGTATTGTCCTGATTCCAGCAACAGTGATTGCTGAGTCTCCTGTCAAACACCTCTCCCCACCCCATTTCTTTACGGTCCTCAGTACTGTTTTCATGCCCGCCAAATTTTTTGGATCAACCTTCATCTCTACAGTGATTTTCCCGGTTTGGCCCATCCAGTCCAGTGAGGCGTCGATGCTTTTCCTAGCATATCCGTGACGCTGTTCTGAGCTCCTTACCCAGTACCCCAGATTCCAGGTCGCTCTATTGGACCTGGTGACTCTATCGAATCCTACGAGTCCGAGAACGTACCCATCCCATGGTCGGATCATCACCCAATGGTGGAGTAGTCCTGAACGACCCTTGCCCTCTGTGTCAATGATGAAGTCCTCGATTTGAGGGTTTATCTCCTTGTCTGGATTGATCCATGGCATTGCCCTGATTACATCTGGCCATGTCTCATCAAAGGCCTCGACAATGTCTGTGATGTGTGTTTTTGAAGCCGGCCTCAAGACAAGCCCCTCGTCGATCCTGATGGAGGAGGTCGCGCGCCTTTGCATGGAACGAGGGGGCGTGCTCCAGCGCATCAGTACTACGTAAGGGAGCATGGTTAAGAAATCAGTTTCTCTCTTGCTCTGGCCACATCTGGGTCATCCGGATGGTTTTCATAGGCTGTCTCGACCATGCTTCTTGCCTCCCTGCTCCGTCCAATAGATATGAGTAGTCTTCCTACAGAGTAAACCAGGGAGGTCCTTTTCCCTAAATGGGGTCCGACTTCGTCAAGGAGTACTGTCGCCTGAGCTGTATTCTGCTCCTTTGCCGACCTTATCGCTGCCTGGAGTTGCTTGATTATTTCAGGAGCGGGCCACTCCTCCTGCTGATGCCAAGGCCAAAATGAGTCGTTTTGTTCGAAATTCGGCATAGGAGGTTTCTCAGATTGTTCTGACTCTATGGAAGGGGCGGGCGGGATTGGGGTGTCAGGTTCCCTTTCCTCGTCAATTGAAATGTTTTCGATTATTGGTTCTGCCGTGAGGCGTGGTATTTTCACAGAAGGAGCGTTCGGGATTGCTTGTTGTGAATTTGTGGTTTCGGCATTATCCGCAAATGCTGCTTCAAATTCGTCTACCCTTCCGTCACCGTCGAAATCCCCAGAAATATGGTCGACATCATCCGAGGTTTGGTTAGACCACCCATTTGTTTCTGGGACCTCGCTTGCGGATACAGTCTGAACTAAGTCGGGAGTCTCTGCGTTTGGTTGGATCAACTCGATCTTTCGTTGCTCCGGCTCTTCCACCTTTTCTTCCGCATCTGGTACCTCGAACTTCTGGACATATAGGGGGATGTCGTCTGAAGTTAGTTCGTATTCTTCCTCCTCCACCTCCTCAGGGGGTTCTATCATTGATCGGAGGTCGGGATTGCTGCTGAGGGATACTTGATCGTCTTCCCCGTACTGTTCCACTTCAACGGTCAAATCATCCATGGCGAATGAAGTGGGTATGGATCCTTCTTCACCCTCATTTTCCTCTATTTCGCTCATAAGTTCGTCTAATAGGTCTGTAGACTCTTCTTCCTCCATCGAGATGCTCTGCTCAAAGGCTGGCCTGTCTATCTGGTAATAGCATCTGGTGCAAACCTTGTTTCCATCGGGATTTACATGCTGACAAGAGGGGCAAATGTTGCCCTTTTTCTGTGGATTTGCCCATGATTTAAATTTGTCAAATACGATACCCAACCCCCCCCGTACAGCCTTCTCGATGATAGTGTGCGTTTAACTCTCACTCGCACAGGATGGTATATTGATTCTAGGACTCCTCAAGTAATCGTGATAGAGGTTTGACGTGACGGCCCCTCGTGGCCGGCTCGGGCAATACCGTTCCAAGCCGATTCAAACGAAGCCAAGACCACCATGAGGCCTATCTACGCCTAATCAGATTGGAGTTGGACGATGAGCTGGCAATGACCGAGGAGAGGCTGAAGAATTGGTCGGATAAGAGGTTGCAGGCAAATGGGATTGCTCTGTTTGGGTTAAACGCGAAGCCAGACGGTTGGTTATTCGGGCAGAGGATAGTCAGGCTTCGTCAAGGCTCAGGCAGCGGGCTAGGAAGTCACAGATTCAGACAAGGTGACATCGTGATGCTCAGCAGGAGTAGCCCTCTGACTGAGAAACCGATAGAGGCGATAGTTAGTGATCGAAATCGGAGCTCGATCCGGATTGTTCTTCCAGAGACTCCCAAGGGACTCAGGAAAGGAACATGGAGGATGGATAGGGGGGCAAACAGAATCGCATTCGATAGGATGAAAGACGCGCTTAATTCAGTATTCGAAGAAGACGGAAGTGCACCACTTAGGGATCTGCTTCTTGGGCTAGTTCACGACCCGCAAGGAACGGCTTCTCTCACCCCAGAGATGGGAGGGGTCAAGAACGTCAGGGTTACCATTCCCGGTGACATGAACATTGCTCAGAGATCAGCGGCTGAATCAGCGATAAGCAGCAGACTAACCCTAATCCATGGGCCTCCGGGAACTGGAAAGACCCATACTGCTGTAAGGATCCTAGAGTGTTGGTCAAAACAGGACATTGGGACTGTTCTAGCCGTTGCAGACTCAAATGTAGCAGTCGACAACCTCCTAGAAGGCCTGCTGGGAAGAGGTGTAGAGGCAGTAAGGTTAGGTCAGCCAGTTAAGGTTCGCGAAGGTCTCAGAGACGCCACAATGGATGCGAAGATGGAGAAGCATCCTCTGAGAAGAGATCTTGTTGAAAATATTGAGCTAAATGAGAAATTGGCAAGGAAAATAAAGGGAATGAGGGGGGGGAAGGAAAAGGGTCTAGCTCATCGCGATTTGAGCAGGGGTTGGAAGGAGGTCCGAAGAATTGAAGGAGAGATTAGGGACGATATACTGGACAAGGCCAAGGTTCTCTGCTGCACCTGCATTGGGTCTGGCCACGATATTCTAGATGGAAGGAAGTTTTCCCAGGTACTGATTGACGAGGCAACTCAGGCTACTGAGCCTGCTGCCCTAGTACCTCTTGTGAAGGGTGCTAGACAGGTGGTTATGGTTGGAGATCATCGACAGCTTCCGCCCACGGTAATTTCTAAGATGGCGGAGCAGGGTGGTCTCGGGAGATCCCTTTTCGAGAGGCTTGTAGACATGGGTATAGTCCCTAATCTGCTCAACACCCAGTATAGAATGCACCCCTCAATCTCCGAATTTCCAAATTCCCACTTCTACGATGGTCGTCTCGAAGACGGAGTGTCCGCATCTGAGAGGGAAGCTCCGCTAGGCCTGCTTTGGCCTGACTGGGAATCTCCTCTGACTTTCCTACCTGTGGAAGGAGAAGAGGTGCTATCTCCCGATGGGGCCTCAAAGGAAAACCCTGCTGAGTCGGCTTGGGTGGTAAAGATCCTTTCAGATTTCGTTGAAGCCGGGGGTCTTGCTATTGACGATATTGGAATAGTGACTCCTTACGCAGGTCAAGTTCGATCGATTAGAGATATGCTTCCTGAATCTTTGCAGAGTGTGGAAGTAAGGACAGTTGATGGTTACCAAGGACGCGAGAAGGGCGTGGTCATCTTCTCCTGTGTTAGGTCAAACAAGGACGGGAACGTTGGGTTTCTTTCTGATCGACGTAGGCTAAACGTTGCTCTGACTAGAGCTAGGAGGGGTTTGGTTGTAATTGGAAATCCTGAAACTCTTGGGCATGAAAAGAACTGGAGGGCTTGGCTAGAACACGTTCGTAGGAGGAAACTTGAGGCGTGGCATCTCCTAGGTACGGCATGAGGAGAGAATATGGGAGATCATGATTCACCTATCTCAATCCATGGAGGAGGAACTCTCGCGAAGGCCATTGTTTCTCAGGGTCAGGATCACTGGTCTGTACCCGATGGTGCTATCCTAGCCTCTTGGGCTAGAAGAGTTGCATCATTCGTGATCGATGTGGTTATCGTGAACTCCGCTCTAATGGTTGCCACTGATTCTATGATAAGGAATGCATGGAACCTGTCCCTATGGTTATCTGCTGAGTTTCACTACTCTGCCGCATTCGCGGGAGTAGTTCTGGCAAGCCACTGGCTTTACTGGAGGATTACTGGTTTGGCCTTCTCAAGATCGCTTGGACAGAAATTGCTTGGAGTCGCAATAGTCATGGAAGATGGGTCCAGAGTTTCTAGTGAGAAGTGGGACTATCGTTCTGCAAGAAAGCTGGTTTACCTTATTCCGATAGTTAACATCTACATTGCAGTCTACGAGGTGGCTAGGATTTCTCAGAGGCATACTCATCAGTCAAATCTGGACCTGAGGGTAGGCACAATCGTAGCTATAGCTGATTCCCTTCCTCCGGCCAGCAGACGCCACATAAGGTAGGTGATTGATTGAATGATTCAATAGAATGGGCACTATCTGGGAGATGCGTCGTTTACCCTACATCTACCCTCCCGGCCTTGGGATGCATACCGACTTCTACTGCTCTTGATGAATTATTCGAGATCAAGGAGAGGTCGTATTCCTCTCCAGTAAGTCTGGGTGTGGCGGACCTAAATCAGGCAAGGGAGATAGTTCAGGTACCAGAAGACGTCCGGGAAATCCTCGAAGACTTTCCAGAAGGCTCTCTGACTATCGTTCTAAGACCTCATGAGGAGATGGATGCTCGACTAGGTGGAGGAAAGGTCGCTGTTAGGGTTGTATCCCACCCTACTGCCAGAACCCTACTACTCAGAACCGGCCCCCTAACCGCGACCAGTGCAAACCTTAGCGGCCTTGAGCCAGCGTTGAATTGCGTAGAGGCAGCAGATTCTCTTTCCAAACCTCGAAGGCCTGTTTTGGCGATTGGGGGAGTATGCGAGGGCGGGTCGCCCAGTACTTTGATAGCATGGCATACGGTCTGCAACACACCTGAGTCATTCGGCATAGAGGTAATCAGAGAAGGTAAAGTCAGTTCGGAGGATGTTATCTCGTGGTGGAAGAAGAGGACCTGAAGCAATGGCGAGATGCCGGCCACGTTGCTAGGAGAACTCTTGAGGGGATAAAAGGGGAAATTGTGGCAGAAAAACCGTGGGCAGATGTAATTGAGTCCGCGGAGAGGTTCATCAAAAGGCACGGAGGCCAAGCAGCCTTCCCGGTTACAATTTCGGTCAACGAAATGGCAGCCCACTACACTACTAACACAGAGTTGTCCCCCCCAGAGGGACTCGAAGGTGAGATGGTATTCCAGAAAGGAGATCTTGTCAAGTTGGACGTTGGAGTCCATATCAAAGGGGCGCTTGGAGACAATGCCATAACTGTCGAGGTTGGCAATGGAGGCAAGCACACAGATCAGATCAAGGCTGCCAAAGAGGCCAGGGACGCAGCAATTGAGAAGATGCACCCGGGGACACCTTGGCACGTAGTGGGTGAAGCTGCTCAACAAGCGTCCGTTGATGCGGGCTTCGAACCAATCAGAAATCTAAGTGGGCACAAGATGGAGAGGTGGAGCCTGCATTCCGGTGTCTCCATACCCATGTTCTCCTGCGGTCCCAACAATCCTAGTTACAAGGGAGAAGTGGAAGCTGGAGGTGTTTATGCAGTAGAGCCATTCAACACTACAGGAAAATCTGGAATGATTGAGAACGTGCCACCAAGTGATTCATCCAACATCCTCAGAGTTACTGGAAACGTGAAAATTAGGAAGGCGCTTTCCAAGGGAAAGCTAAAGCCTCTAGGAGCCACTATGGCAAGATATATCGAAGAGAGGTACAGCACGCTTCCCTTTGCCGAGAGATGGGCATACCCTCTGCTCAGCAAACCATTCCCCGAGGAAAGTGAGGAGGCTTTGAGGAGAAAATGGAAGGCGCTGGTGAAAAAGCTGACATCGATTCGTTTCATAGAGGTCTACAGCGCTCTCAGAGATGTGGACGGAGGAACTGTAGGGCAGTTCGAGCACACAGCATACATTTCCGATGGGGGGCCAGAGGTCCTGACAGTGGAATAGTTGGACAAAAAAGCGGAGAAGTGCCAATTTTTTCGTATATTTCTCACAACGATTAACTATTGCCGGCCCGCTGCGATGACCGTACAGGAAGAAAGGTTCTCGCTGAGTGCATCCCATCCCCTCGCAATTATCTCTCTCCTGTACACCTTGCAGAGCCTAGCGGAGTTGACGAAGTATTACTACTGGTTTCTCATCGACTAGTTTGTATTTTAGACTCAGAACTCTCAGCTCTTCCGAATAGTGTCACGGCAATTATTGACGAGAAAATTAGCACCATACCAGCAATTTGCTGAACTGATGGCTCCTCTGAGAGAAGCAACACACCCCACAGGATTGTCAGCACTGGTTGGAGAAGGACAGCGAACGATGTATGGGCAGCTGGCAAGCGTGGCAGGGCATAGGTTATTGCGATCCATCCGACTACCTGGCCAGACAGTGCGAGAGCCATCAGCCAAGCATGACCGGGCATTGTGATAGAGAATTCGACAGGTTCTATCCCGATGCTTCTCAGAGGGGCTATTCCGATTATCAGAAGACCGAAGGCTGCTCCAGCAGTAGCATCCATCTGAAGATTCACTGATGGCGCCTGAACACGGTTTGAGTATCGATAGACAATCAAGAAAGATGAGTAGAATATCGCAGCCACGATACCCGCGATTACTCCTTTCAGGGGGTCTGATCCGTACGGATTATCATCCCAGATACCAGAGATAAAGAGCATACCAAGCATTACCACTGGGAGTGATAGAAGTATGAGTCGGTTAGGCCTCTCCCCGAACAAAAACCAGCTTGAAAGTGTTACAATAATTACCTGGGAGTTTCCAATCAACGTGGCGATTCCGCTTCCGATGAAATCAATGGCGCTGTGATATCCAATGAAATCAATGGCGAGCAGTAGTCCTGCAGAGAAGGCAAGCATTCTTGCTCTGGGGTCCCTGGTGTCCTCACGATTGAGTACCAGTACTAGAGCTGCTAGTAATGGGAGAGCGTAGACCATCCTGAAGAATGCCCCCGTTAGCGGGGCGGTTTCTGATTGAATATAGAGTAGGGGAGCGAAAGAAATCAACGTCGCACCGGCTAATGCGATTAGCATAGTTCGTCGATCGTCGGCTGGGGCCGACATTGAGTCACCTCACTCAGAAGGGCCGTCGCTGGCAATCATCTCTTTTAGTTCCCCAGATTGGTACATTTCCATCGCTATGTCAGATCCGCCAATCAGCTCACCATTAACGAAAATCTGCGGGATGGTAGGGAAGTCCGACCACTCTTTCAGAGCAGGCCTGGCCCGGGGGTCAGACAGCACGTTTACGCAAGCGAATGAGTCAATGTCTAGTTCTTGAGCGACTACGCTGACAACTTGGGCACCTCTGGCTGAGAATCCGCACTGGGGTTGGTCTGGTGTTCCCTTCATAAAAATCACAATCTTGTTCTCTTCAACAACTTGTTGCAGTTCTTCTGGGGTCCAATCAAAACTCATCTAATCACTCCTTGTTCGGCCTGCGAATATGTACCCCAAAGAAGTCGTGCTCTTGACCGTGTGGGTCGAAGGCAGTCTTTCCCGATTCATCGGCTTGATTTGGGGTCATGCACTTCAAGTCAAGTGCGTGCACTGTGTTGGACGAAATGTGCTCCTTGAAGTGATTAAGAATAGGTTTCTGCCTTTGGAGCGGCCTGACTCCTTCGAAGCTTACCGAAATTACTCGCACATGGAAGTGATCACCAGTTCCATGCAAATCAGAGACCTCAACTAGAGCATCAGGTACTACCTTCAGTACCTCTTGCTCCATCCACTCGACACTGACCATGGGACGTGTGATTGAGCCGACAATTTGAAACTACGTTTCTAATGATTTGCAGATTGAATCCAGGTTTTCCCTTATTGATCCTTGGTTGTTGATTAGGCCCGAGCCGACTACTGCGATGTCTACCCCCCAGTCAGCTACCATTGAGGCATTGTAATCCTTTATTCCCCCGTCAATCATGAGCTTGGTCCCTCTTCCCCCCCCGTCAATCTGGGAATCGATTGCCGCTCGGAAAGACCTGACCTTGTCCTCTACCTCTGGCATAAACGACTGGCCTCCCTTTCCAGGTACCACTGACATGACGAGAACTAGGTCCAGATCGGGCAGTAGGGCCATTACCTCGTCTACTGGGGTGTCGGGGTTCAAAACACAACCAGCCAACACACCAGAATCATGAATATTGGAAATCAATTCAGGGAAGTTTTCTACTGCCTCTACGTGGGCGATCACCAAGTCAACTCCGGCATCCACGTATTGGCCCCAAGTCTCCTCTGCATTTGTGATCATTAGGTGGCAATCGATGAAAACTCCGGGTCCAACCCTGTCCCGGATTGATCTGATCAAAGCGGGGCCGAAGGTAATGGTTCTGTTTACTACCCAGTTGCCGTCCATCACGTCCATGTGCAGCCAGCCAATTCCTGCCTCGATGGCTTCATCGACGGTCTCACCGATCCTACAGAAGTCGGCAGTTAGGATGCTGGGCGTAACCTCCATGCTGTCCCCTCACTCGACGTGAAGAGGTTTCGGTTCTCAATACATCGTTCGTAAACTTCCCCTAAAAGCACATGTTGATAGGATGCAAACCAACCGCTTGGTTAGGTGTTTCATTGGGTAAGGTAGTGGACGTTAGCGATTCAGACTTTGATGTGGCTACAAATAGCGATGAGTGGGTTCTAGTCGATTTCTGGGCTCCTTGGTGCGGCCCCTGCAGGATGGTGGGTCCGGTATTGACCCAGATTGCTGAAGAAAGGGAAATCACGATTGCCAAGGTGAATACTGACGTAAACCCCCTGACCTCTGGAAAATTTGGGATTCGTGGAATTCCTGCTCTCATTTTGTTCAAAGATGGGGAGATTGTGGACAGGATGACAGGTGCTATGCCCAAGCAGGGAATGGACTCGTGGCTCGACCGGCACATGGCCTAGTAATCGGCGGCTTCTAACTTCCTAGACCGCTCTTCCAGTGGACTACCAACCTCTCTAAGTAGACGAGACCTAAGGGCCTCGTGGAGCCACATACCCTCATCTAGCTCAAGCATAAGTCCTCTGTCGATTAGCTCCTTAGGAGGGTTTCCATCGACCTCAGCTGCTCTGGCCAAAGAAGCCCAAGGTACTGGCCGATCAGAAACGGCAAGAATTGACAAAATCTCTCTGTGGTCTTCAGGGAGAACATTCAGGATCTCCTCGTCCAAGAAGCGTAGCCAGTCGTCATGCAAGGTCTGCCCGTAAATCTCCAGTAATTCAACGGCGAGGGGATGTCCTCCCGTAACTTGATGGATTTGTTCCGCTGGTGCTTTTTCTGGGATATCTATCAACTTCAGCCAAGCTGACACTTCTTCGAGAGAGAGCCCAGAAAGAGCCAGTTCCTTTACTCGATTTCTGGTATGTACATCCCTTCTATCGTAGAATGCCAGATTAGTCCTCGAGATCATAATCAATCTCAACCGTGTCATCTCTGCAATCTGCAAAAGGGCCCCAAAAAAGTGATCCCCGGAGCTTCCGATATTGTGCACATCATCCAGAATTACTACAACTTCTGTGGAGTTGTTTTCTTCTGGCGGCAGAAGATAGCTCTCGTCTAGTAAGTGAGCAATTAGCCTCCTCCTAAACGAGTCGATTTCCAGCCTAGCCGCCGGTTTGTATGGGAGTGTTTTCAGAACATCGTAGGGGTCATTAGATTCGTCCACAATTCCTACCCTGTGAAGAATACTGGTAGCTATCCCCAGTGGTGAGTCCCATGGCTGGCAAGGATAGTACATCACATCCGTCCCGGGGTCAGAACCCATCAACTCTGAAATCCAATGAGAGACCAAAGTGGTCTTTCCACACCCAGCAATACCTGAAAGAGACATCAGTGGCTTTCCAGATTTGAACCAATCCTCCAGAACGCTCTTCTCTTCCTTCCTGCCATGTACCGTACGTGTTATGGGTGGCCTAGTATGGTAGGTTGAATGGGCCCCGACCAGTATCGATAGTGATCCAGGTTGCGGATTCTGATCTTCTTTGTTAACTAGTGCCCCAAATCGAATATCTCCAAAATTGAGGACTCCCTCGTGCTGGGAGTGCATTAGGATTTGGAGGAGGCTTAGCCCTGCTCGAAGCCTCTGTGCCGCCTGATCCGCTCTAATTTCCAGTAATTCCCCATCTTTCGACCTAATTAGTACCAATTTCGATCTCAATTCAGAAATTCTGTCTCTAGCTGTGTCCCTTCCATCTTCGGTCAACTGCCATGTCTTTTGGCGTCTATTTTCCCCTCTGACGGTCCTGCTGTGCTGAGAAATCAATCCCTGAGATGTGAGATTCCTCATTGCCCTAGATACGTTTGGAGGATGGAGTGCACATGATTCTCCTATTCCGGATCTAGTGACGTCTTGAGTAACGATATAGTGGTCGGCCTGATGATCCTGCTCCCAAA
Source organism: uncultured Candidatus Poseidoniales archaeon (assembly GCA_964414525.1). Taxonomy (GTDB): domain Archaea; phylum Thermoplasmatota; class Poseidoniia; order Poseidoniales; family Thalassarchaeaceae; genus UBA36. Next base: position 22,157 of record CAYPWN010000010.1, read on the forward strand.
GATGGAGTAGAATTCTGTCTGCGACGGGAACATTGTGGCCTGACTCGCTCCGTGCCATGTGATTGACGGCAACGGAAGATAGCATCAAGCGTTCGGGGCTAGCATTCACTGGCTTTCATATGAGCATTGAGGGTATATTTCGTGCATAGGTGGCAAAAAAAGGCTATTGCAATCCCTGATTACTGTGGAGAGTCCTAGTACGCTGCTGGACCCCATCCCAATCGAGACTGGCATGACTGAAACCGGGCTAGGAACATAATCCTCACCGGTCTGGGAAATGATTAGTTGAATGCCGTCATCCTCGGGGACTACCACGTCCATCCCGAAGAATTCCATCTTTGCAATTACTGTCGAACCTGGGGTCAATACCTCACCTTCTCCCCCCCCATCATGGAATCTAAGGTCCATCACGGCGTGTCCTAGATGCATCCCATTGCTAGATTGGACCATCTCAACGAACAAGTGCCCACTGGTTGCAAGCAATGAAATGGTAGCCTCTACATGGAATGTTGGAGTTCCCACTATCCTCACCTCATATTCAAATTCTGGGCACTCCACAATTAGGCTTGAAGTCGCAGAAATGGTGTCACTACCGCCAATTATCGAGCAAGTGTCCATATCCATGTTAATCCAATAAGTGTCTGGAGGGGGGTAAGTGTCCTCGACCCTCCAACCGCCCATGTTGTCTTGGACTTCTGCAATTAGTCTAGGTTTGGGTCCGTGGCCCATTAGGTAGTAGTCGAACCACTCCAGCAAATCGTCAGCCCAGTCCCATCGAAGAGTGTATGGGAAGGCCTCTTCGCCCCTACCAGACCCTAGTCCTTCATGGCCAGACTTTCTATCTGGGTAGTCGTGACCCCACTGCCCGTACAGTCCCTTTACTTCGAACCCAGCATCAACCATTATCTCATGGACAGGGAAAGCCATGTGAGGGTCGACGTTCCAATCCTGCAACCCATGGATAATGTATACGGATCCATTGTAGTTCTGTATGGCCCTAGTCAAAAAGTGACGCTCTTCCCAGTAGTCGCTTCCTGTCCAGGCTAGGTTATCGCCAGTAAGGTAAGCACCTACCCCAGCATAATAACCCTCCATGTAGCCCTCGCAGGCATTCTGAGTGTCCTCCAGATCCCCATCTAAACCGAAGCTTCCGTATACTCCGTTATGCATTATTGCTCCTCTTGCCTCCATGCTGCCGTTTCTCCACATCAAGTCGTGAACACCAATCAATCCCGACATAGGGACAATGGTTCTGAGATGTTCCGAACCCATCGCTGCTGCCTCCCATGGTGTGGACCCGTCGTAAGACTTACCGATTGCAGCAACATTGCCGTTTGAGAATGGGGCCTTTCCCAAATGCTCTATTGCAGCATGAATGCCCACTTGCTCATCTAGTCCCATTAGATCCATGCAATGGTTTGACTCCCCAGTTCCGAAAACGCTTACCTGTGCAACACCAAACCCATGGGGTACGAAGTTCTCTATCAGAAAACGCCCCAGCCGATCTGCCGGAGTAAGTGCATCCACATCTCCATCATCATAGTACGGCCCTATTTCTGTAATTATTGGTACTTGGCAATTATCAGGAACTGCGGGGGCGTCTAAGTCGCACCCTTCAATGACTGGAAGCCAAAGACCGAGGTGAACCTCGGCACTTCCAGTGAATCCTGCTCCCCCATCTTGGATATCAATATCTGGAACTGGGACAAAAATCGACCTAACGGAGTCTATCGTGTAAGTACCGTTGGAAGAAACCCTACTGAAAACGTCATCATCGCGATAAACCAATTCTGATCTATCCTCTACTCGAGGAAGCCAGTGATCCTCGTCGGACGGCGAGTCGTCTTCTGAACCCCCTCCCAAGCATCCAGAAAAGCTGGGCATCAAGAAGACCATGAGAACCAAGGAGACACGTCCCAACTCTAGCGACACTGGGGCACACGACGTGGTATGTCGAATCAAGAGTTCGCAATTTGGGACACGCGGATCCGGATTGGTCAGATTCAATAGAAGGGGCTCAGATGGCGGTTCGTGGAAGAGTCTACCCGGGCACGGCTCCTCAAACTGCAACGTATGGAGGCTACCGAAGCAGAAGTCTACAGGCGTCTAGCAAAAATGCAATCGGATCCGGTGAATCGGTCAATTCTCGAAGGAATTTCACTAGAGGAAGAAAGGCACGAGGCTGCCATAGGGAAGTTGACCGGGGAGAAGGTTAGTCCCGATAGTTGGAAGGTACGAAAACAGGTTTTCCTTGCTAGGGTATTTGGCTTCACCTTCTCGGTTAAGATGATGGAAGCTACTGAACAGGATGCTGCAGCAGAATATCGAGAACTAGGTCTGCACGACATCGCAGATGAGGAGGAGGCTCACGAGCAGAACATGATTGAGATGCTAGATGAGGAGAGGTTGCGTTACTCTGGAAGCGTTGTGTTGGGGATGTCTGATGCTCTAGTTGAGTTGACTGGGGCCTTGGCGGGCCTGACGTTTGCACTTCAGGACCTCAGACTAGTTGCTCTCGCAGGATTGGTTACTGGAATAGCAGCTGCATTCAGCATGGGGGCCTCTGAATACCTGTCTTCACGGACAGAGAAGAAAAGCGAGTCGCCCGTGAAAGCGGCTTTCTTCACTTGGATATCGTACCTTCTCACTGTTCTGTTGCTGGTGTCTCCATACCTAATGTTCCATTCTGATTCGGCTGAATTACTAGGTTTGGCGCCATATGTTCAGGCCCTAGCATGCACATTTGCCATTGGCCTACTAATTGTCGCAGTCTTCAATTTCTATGTTTCAGTTGTTGAGGGTGTTTCGTTCAAGAGCCGTTTCCTTGAGATGGCTGGCATCCTTGGTGTCGTGAGTCTAATTTCGTATGGAATTGGAATCATGCTGAGAGGGGTGCTAGGAGTAGAAGTCTGATTGTAAATTTGGCTCTCATATCTATTTGTATTAGGCAGCTGTCGGCGAGCCATGGGCTCCTACGAGGATTTGCTTGTGAGGCTAAAGGACATAGATCTGATTGGACAGATTGGAAGCCTCCTTGGTTGGGATCAGGAAGTGCTAATGCCACCCAATGCAGCTCCACTAAGGGCTGAGCAACTGGCATGGATCTCCAAGACAGCCCACGAAAGGCTTACTGATCCCAAGATCGGGGAGTTGCTTGAAGAAATAGAGTTGGCCTCGGATCTGGACGATATCCAGTTAGCGAACATCAGACTGGCCAGAGAGTCGTATGACAGGGCCACTAAGTTGCCTACAGAATTTGTCGAGGAGATGGCAAAACACAGATCTAAATCACTAATCTCTTGGACTGAGGCCAGGGAGAAAGACGACTTCTCGATTTTCAGAGATGACCTTTCCATTGCGATAGAACACGCAAGAATGAAGGCGGACTTACTGGGTTTTGAACATCTGAGATACGACGCTCTGCTAGACCTTTACGAGAGTGGGCTTACTGTGGAGAAATTGGATCCTCTATTTTCCGGGCTCCGGATGAGCGTGGCCCCACTAATCAAAGCCGTCGTCGAGGAAGGAAAGAGGCCGGACATGTCATGGATAGAGGGCAATAGCTGGAGTCAGAAAGCTCAGGAAGAGCTGAGTCAGAGTGTCTCGGAGGCAATTGGCTTCAACTTCTCATCTGGCAGAAGGGACTTGTCTACTCATCCATTTTGCGGTGGACCTAACCCAGATGACGTCAGATGGACTACACGCTACAGTGAGTCAGAGCCCTTCGGTTCTCTCTTTGGATCGATGCATGAAACTGGTCACGGGACCTATGAGCAGGGACGTCCCAGGACTCTAGACTTTCAACCCGCGGGAAAGGCAAACGGACTAGGTGTGCATGAGAGCCAGAGTCGTTTATGGGAAAACCAAGTAGGTAGATCTAGAGAATTCTGCGAATGGTCCCTCTCCCTCTGGAAGAAGCACTTCCCGGGAAACATGGACGGGGTTGACGGGGAGCAGTTATGGCAAGCGGTGAACTTGGTCGAGCCTGGGCTGATTCGTGTAGATGCTGACGAAGCTACATACAATTTACACATCATGATTAGATTCGAGATTGAGAAGAGTCTAATTTCTGGTGATTTAGAAGTTGACGATCTCCCTGACGCATGGGACGAAATGTATCATCAGTTTCTTGGAGTCACAGCTCCGAACCGTTCTCTGGGTGTTCTTCAGGACATTCACTGGTCAATGGGCGCAATAGGATACTTTCCCACATACACACTTGGGAACCTATATGCAGCACAGCTTCTGGAGGCTGCAAGGAAGGATCTACCCAATCACGATGAACAAATCCGCAGTGGTGAGTTTGGCCCTCTACTTAACTGGATGAGAGAGAATGTGCATGGTCGAGGTAGCGTTCTGAAGCCAGCAGATCTGATAGAGGAAGCCACGGGACACCAGCCCTCTCCGGATGCGTTCATTAGGTACTTGAGTTCCAAGGTAGAGAGACTCTATGGAGTGACCGCTTGACAATCTAGGAAAGTCGATAGCAGAAACCTCTGTCCAACAATCATGGCCCAGTCCAGTCTAGAGTTCTATTCTTCCCTTGTAAGGCAGGTTGACGGGGGGTGTGCATTTTTGAGAGTCTCGGATGACTTCCTGGTCGCAGGATCAAGTTCAGGTCAGGTTGCATGCTGGAGCTTGTCCAATGGTTCTGAGGTTTGGAGGCATGAGTTCGAGGGGCCATGCTCGGACGCAGATATTCTGGGAGGGTTTCTGTACTTCACTGAGTCGAACAAATTACATTCTATCGAATTAAAGACGGGCTTTTTACTATGGGCTATCGAGTTAGAAGGATCAAGTGATTTTGTCCGATGTACAAGACGGCACTTGTGGGCCACTTCATCTGTTTACAACTTTGAGATTCAGGACTACTCCGAAGGGGCAGTCTGGAAACTAGGATTGGATGGCGAGGTAATACGGAGTTGGAAAACAGAAGGAAGGGCATGGGCTCTTTCATCTCTAGAAGATAGTGCTCTGTTAGGGCTTAGTAGGCCTAAATGTGGATACGCCACAGTATCTGAGCTGAGCGAGTTAGAATACGTATCCTTGGAAAACAAAAATCCGGTAACTGTTGGGAATGATGATGGTGGTCTTAGAGTATTTCTTGGACACAGCAGAGGCGGGGTGACAGAGATATCCCAAGGAGAGTCGTCGTCATTGTCTAGATCGGAGTCATCAGTTTCCGCAATTGAGTTCAATGATGGATGGATTGCTGGTCTAGAGTCTGGAGAGGTTATCGTAGGGGAGGAATTTGGCTCCTGGACTACCAACATAGGGGGCTTGGTAGAGAATGTATGCATCGGACCTTCGTTGGACGAAGGAAGATGGGTCTGGGCGTCATCTTGGAGCAAAGAGTCTGGGCTGGCAATAATGGAGCTATCCAGTGGGACTGTGAAATTGGGGATTCCGCATCCATCAAGAATAATTTCAGTTTGTAGTATTGAAAAAACAATTTGTTTCGGTGATTCGACGGGTCTCGTCTTCGTTTTGGAAGAAGATGTACTTCGGCGCCGTTTCTCACAAAGAGATGAGAAGGTGCTAGAGGAGAATGACAGATCTGCAATGAGGGAAAAAATACGCCGACTGCGAAGGGAGTAGTTTGCAGTGGAAAAGTACTCTTTTGTACCCTTATTTCCAGTGAACTGCGCCTAAATTCGCGAAATGTTTATGTGCCCATCACGACCCTGTGTTTCTTGCCGCTCCGGGGGAGTGGTGTGAGGGCGCTTCGGCGCGACTCGCGGGCCACAA
>CAYPWN010000011.1:0-27668 GCA_964414525.1 uncultured Candidatus Poseidoniales archaeon
GAGGGCCGCGACCGGGAACAGCCCGGCGAGCCCCTGTTCCGCCAGGGTCGCCTCTATGGTCGACAGGTGTGTCTGCCCGCCGTCGAGGAGGAGCAGGTCAGGCCACTCGTCCTGCTTCTTGGCCCAGCGCCCGACGACTTCGACCATCATCCCGAGGTCGTCGGGCGCATCCGACCTGACTATGTATGTCCTGTACTCCTCCTTCGAGGGCCTGCCCTCCCTGAGGACCACCGATGCACCGACGCGCTCCTTTCCAAGGGTCTGTGACATGTCGAAGCAGACGAGGTGGTCGAGCGAGTCGAGCCCCAGCAGCCTGGCCCCGTCGTCCGCGGCGGCCTTCTCGAGGTTACCTGACCTGGACCTGGAGCTCCTGATCACCTGGATCTCCGCGTTCCTGTCGGCCATGGCCCTCAGCTTGGCTAGCTCCCCCCTCAGAGGGACCCTCACCCTGACAGCACCAGATCTCCTCTCGGTCAGCCAGTCCGCCATGGGGTCCCCTAGAGGGGAAGGGACTAGCAGCGTCCTTGGCGGGCGCCTCTTCGCGTAGTGCTCGGATAGCACCAGAGAGACCGAGTCAGTCACGTCCCCCCTGTGTATCAGTGGGTAGTCCACGTTGCCCTGGATTATCCCGTCCTTGGCGTGGAGTATGACGATGCACCCCGAGTCGCCCTGCGAGGCGAACCCGACAGCGTCGCAGTCCTGGTAGAAACGGCTGGAGACTATGTTCTCAGAGATAGCGCTCTGGACTGACCCTATCATGTCCCTGATCCTGGCGGCCCTCTCGTACTGAAGCTGCCCGGAGGCCCGGTCCATCTGTTTCTGGAGCCTCTTGATCAGCACGCCGGCATCGCCGTCGAGCACGCTCTCCACCGCCCGTACCCTCTCCGCGTAGTCGCTGCCCCCTTCTGGCTCGACGTACCCGAAGGGCGCCTTGTCGCTCTTGTCGCGGATTCCGAAGTACCTCCTCACCAGTTTCACTACTAGCTTGGCTGAGCCCGCGTCGGGGAACGGCCCCCACGTCTTCGAGCCCTCAGGTGGGTGCCTGGTGTAGAGGATCCGGGGCTTCTCGTGGGACGTTAGCGCGATGAAGGGGAACGACTTGCCGTCCTTCAGCATCGAGTTGTACCTGGGTTGGTGCGTCCTGATCAGCTGCCTCTCTAGTACCAGCGCCTCTGAGGGGGTCTGGGTGACGATGAAGTCGAGCCTCTCGGACTCGTCCAGAAGCCGGGGGATCATCTCCCTGTCCGGGCTCTTGGAGAAGTATGACCTGACTCTGGACCTCAGGTCCGTCGCCTTTCCCACGTACGTTACTCGATCGTCCCCCCTTCGGAAAATGTACACTCCGGGCTTGCCCGGCAGGTCCAGCTTGCGGTGCTCTATGCCCATGGTACGTTGAAGCGGTGGGCGCTTGGTTTGATTTACACTTTGCAAGCCGACGTACCGTGATCAGCCAGCGCCAGCGCGCCATCCTCGCCCACCTCTCGGGGTTCGCGAGGGATCTGGAGGACTCCTGGGACGTTCCCCGTGGGCTGTCCCTGGTTGGCCTGGCCGAGCATCTTGGAGTAGTGCGATCAGCACTAAGCATCCCCCTGAAGTCACTGGAGGAAGGCGGGCTCGTAACGTCGAGGACAGCTCACGTGATCGGCGCTTCGCGAAGGAGGAAGGTGTTCCACGTAACGGAGAAGGGGAGGGAAGCATCAGAGTCCGAGGGGGCAAGGCCCCCTCGTGGAAGATCCGTGGGGCCCCTCCCCGATCTGACCTCAATACGGGGAAGGGTGGACGTAGTCGCAGGGATCTCTGAGAGCCTCTCAGAGGGCTCAAACGTACTCCTCGAGGGCCTCCCGGGAATAGGGAAGACGAGCGTGGCCTGCGCTGTCAGCCATTCGATGATCCAGGAAGGTTGGCAGGTTAGGTGGGCTACCTGCAACTCCGACTCCGACTCCTCATCTGTCGCAGGGATGTGGCTGGGGAGGAGGGCACCTTCGTCCAGTGATGCGATTGCGTCCAGGGTCGACTCTAAGCGGACGCTATTGGTCCTGGATGAGGTCCAGCAGATCAGCACCAGGCACTTCGCGGCAATACAGGACCTCATCGAGAGCTGCTCAGCTAAGTCGGCATCGTTGCTTGCCGTAACGAGGGCCCCAAACCCCTTCGCAGAAATGTCCGGATTCCACTCAGTCAGGCTGGATGGACTGGACCCACACCAAGCTAGGTCTCTTCTGCCTGACGAGATGGACGACGACGAGGCGATGGAGGTGTGCCGAGCAATGGACGGGCATCCCCTGGGGATCAAGCTCTGGTCGCCCGACGACGAGCTCCCGGGGGCCGGCGCAGTACAGGAGTACGTGGAGTCGACCGTCATCAGGAGGCTCAGCGAGGAGGGAACATCGTCCCTTGACGAACTCTCGATATCCCCGCTGGCTCTGAGTTTCGACGAGATGGTGAATCCCGACGGGGCCGAAGAGCTTGACGACTCCGCGATCCTGAGGTGGTCGGGTCTGGAGGTGGAGCCCCATCACCTAGTCAGAAACGTCAGGAGGGCATCCATTCCAGACGAGAGGGCCTCAGAGCTACACTCCAGGATGGTCGAGGTCTGGTCCTCGAGGGACGGGCCCAGAGCCAGGAGGATCGAGGCCCATCACCGGATGGAGTCGAGAACGGAGGACTCCGGATGGCTGTCCGAGAATATCCCAGAGATCGCCAGTGAAGACAGCTCAGCAGCAGCGGTGGTCCTAGAACGGGCAATCTCAGTGATGCCCGAGGAGGAGATATTCGAGATGGCCGCAGACATCGCTCTAGAGAGGGGAGAGACAGACGTCGCATTCACCCATATCGAGTCGCTGAGCGAGGGGCCCAAGAGAGACCTGAGGTCAGCCAGGCTAGCCAGGGTGCAGGGTGACTGGAAGCTGGCAGAGTCCCTGGAGTCCTCCGCGATTCCGGGACTGGACCCCGAGAGCAGGGCCAGGGCCCAGATATCATCTCTGGCGAGGAGGTACGACGACCGGCTCCCTGGGAGGATAACCGAGAGCCTGGCCCAGGATCTGATGGAAGGGGCGGACTCTGTGGATATCTCGCAACTGGAGCCAGGAGATCGTGCCCTCGCATCACTAGCACTGGACCTCCTGAGGCACTCGCTGGCTCAGGATCTTGGCGACCTAGAAGCAGCATCTAGGACTCGAGAAGCTCTGGAGGAGATGATGGGTCCCGACGACCCACGGCTCCACTCTCTTGATTTGAGGGCCAGGCTATCGGCGGGCTCCGAGGGGGAGGCCTTCATGGAGGCCATGGATGCAGCGAGAGCTCACATCGACTCTTCGGATGACCCCATGGAATCCCTCAGGATGATGCACCTCGCCCTCGAGACGTGCACCAAGCCGCCCCAGTGGCTAATCGAGGCTCACTCCTCCTTCGACCCAGCATCCCTCAGGGAGGACCTGGCCTCGCACAGGAGGGCCGCCTCGCACTGGTGGTACTGGAGGGGTGTTCTGGATATCGAGGAGAGGCTGTCAAGCTGGAAGGAGGCAATAGTGCGCCTGCGAACGGCCGAGTGCGGCCAGGCAGCCAAAGAGCTGATCGCCAGGCTGAGCAGGGAGCTCTAGATCTCGGCCCCAATCAGGGTCCTGGTGTCTACGATTCCGGGGACGGACCTTATTCCCTGCACGATGGCCTCGGTCAGCTCTGACTCGTCGTCCGCTTCGACCTTGACGAAGCAGTCGAAGTTGCCGAAAACCACCCAGATGCCCTTGACGCAGTCAATCTCGGATACCTTCTCTCTAACGCTGATCTCCTCTCCCGGCTCCGTGGTGATAAGTACGAATCCTACGGCCAATCTCACACCTCCACCGCAATCAGGGTCTCGGTCTTCCTTATCCCCTCGACATGCCTCATCTCCCCAATCAGGGTCTTGGACATCTCAATCTCGCTCTCGAAGTCTATCCTGGCTACCAAGTCTAGCTCACCATACACCACTGAGACCTCCGACACCGCTGACATGCTCAGAAGATGCCTGTACACGTCCCTCTCGCGCCCCGGTTCGCATGATATCAGAATCCAAGCCAGCGCCATCGAGCCGATGCGCCGACTGGCCGCTTATCACTCCTACTGTGGCGTATTTTGGGCTCGCTCAACTCCCGGAATAGATTAACGTGGAACGCGGGCGGCAGGGCCCATGCGCCCAGAGTCTAGCAGGAGGTTTTCGGCAGCGACCCTCGTCCTGATGTTCCTATTGTCCCCGATGCTGGCAGGCACATCCGCAGGGCTATCCAGATCCACTACTGTTTGGACGGGCACTGTCAGCCTCCCAGACGGATACCTAGTAGATTCTAACCAGGTGTTAGTGATACAGGCGGGGACGAACGTGCTACTGGGCGACGGCGAGAGGCTGGGAGTCAACGGGAGGTTGATCGTTGAGGGAACAGCAGGATCCCCCGTCACAATAGGCTCTATCTCCGGAGACCACCAGGGGGTACAGTTCAACTCCAGCTCGAACAACCTCGGCTCTATCCTGGAAAATGTAACCATCACTGATTCGGAGTACGGGGTGACAATCTACTCCAGCAACCCCTCGATAAACAACCTCACCGTGCATAACGCCCACCGGGTCGCCGTGGACATCTTCAGCGGGGCCTCCCCGAGGTTCACTGACCTGGTTATCGACGGAGGCGGCCAGGACGTTCACGGGTCATTGGAGACTTGGAGGTACGGAATAGGAATCTCCGCCGGAGACTTCTCCTCACCCATAGTGAATGGCGCGCAAATTGGCAACCTAGTAACCCGTGGAGTCAACTTGTGGTACAACTCGGGTGGACTCTGGAACGGCATTTCCGTCTACAACATCACAGGGGCGACATTGGCAGCCGGGTGCGCCTTCTGGATTGAGGACTCATTCCCTCTGTTCACGGACTCTAACGTCTCTAGGTCCGACAACGGAATCATCGTAAGGCACATCTCTCAGGACTCTACGACTCGCCCCACTTTCCAAAACACCAGGATAGAGGACAGCCAGTACAGAGGGGTCCTGGTAGAGAGGTACGACCACACCAACTACTCAAATCTCCAGACGAATGCGGTGTTCGAGGGCCTGGAGGTCAGGGGGACCGGTGGCCCGGGAGCTAAGACGCCCGGACTGGGAATAGGCGCCGCATTCGACGTAAATACCTCCGGGGTCAAGGTTACCGACGCGCTGATAGAGGACAACGCGATAGTCGGGTTCAGGGCATACACAACAGACTCATCTACGTCGCTCGCAAACGTCACGATCAGGAACAACGGCCCCGAATCCCCGGCAAACCCGCACGAGGGAGCAGGCCTGCTCTTCAGAAGCACTAGCTGGACCAGCAAGGGGCCTGCCGAGATCTCCAACTTAGTTGTCGAGAACTCAACTGGCTCTGGAGTCGTTATGGCGAAGGGCGGAGCAATAGGAAGCAACTGGACTATCAGGGACAACGGTGCCAACGGAGCCACGTTCACCGAGTTTCACCCGAGGGTGGAACACCTAGTCAGCGAGCGTAACGAAGGTCACGGAGTTTCAGTGATTGACTCAAGCAACGTCGAGCTATCATTCGTACACACCTCCGGAAACGGTATCGGCTCACCCGGGAGTGCAGGGATATACTTCCGTGAGTCAAACTACGTGATGAGCGGCGGTAAGAACGTCTCATGCCATTCATGCACTTCGGACGGTGACCAGCGAGGAATAGTGGTCACAGACAGCATCGATCTGCAGCTTATTTCCACGACAGTGGAGGGCTCCCTCAGCGAGCCTGCAGTCGAGATAGACAACAGCGGCAGCCTATTTTCAGGCACCGTGATTATCGACGACATGACAGTCATCTCGCAATCCTCGAACTACTCGGTACTTCTAGAGGAAGTCGATGCGGAGATCAGCGGCCTGGACATCAGTGGGGATGGCGGTGGGTTGTTCTGGAGCGCTAGGGGCTCAACCCCATCCCACTTCTCGAACAGCGTGATCTGGGACAGCGACTCTCATTGCATCGACCTCGTCTCGCATACGGAGCTGATTGCGAATGGAGTTTCGCTGATGTGCGACGACTCCCAGCCATTCCTCGACCATAGCATTGCCAATTTCACCTCCTCGTCCCTCGTCCAGGGATCGGGTGCCTCCAACTCATTCATCCTGAACTCAAGCTCCCATCTGAGGTGGATCTCCTCGGAACCAATTCTAACTCCGCAGAACTCCGAGGACGACAACATCCTGGACATAATGTGGAACTTGGACGTACACACGATCAACCAGAACCTGCTGAATATTCCATTCGCAGCGGTCAACATCTCGTTCGACCAGTTCGAAGAGGAGGTTTTCGCGACCCAGCCGTACGAGGGAATGTATGATTACGGTCCGTTCATAGGGAAGAGATGGACACCCATCCAGGGATGGTCACAGACTAACTCGGCCTACGTCGGTTGCGAATATGACGGTGTCCACAACGACTCTGCATCAGTCATGGTCGATGATGACAAGAGAATTTACTGCAGGATGGAGCTTAGCAACCAGCCGCCATTCATCCAGTGGGCGACGCCTCTGGACGAGGAGGAGTTTTCCAGCGGGAGCGAAATCCAATTCGACGCCAGCAAAAGTTGGGATCTAGACTTCGACGATCTTACATACAGCTGGACAAGCAGCATTGACGGAGACCTGATCTCAGCGTGCTCACAGCCCTCCGGCGCCAATTCGTCGTTCTTCATCGCCAACCAGAACGGCTCAGACTGCTTGTCAGATGGAAACCACCTGATCACACTGGAGGTCTGCGACTCCGAGGGGCATTGCACAAACGAGACCAGAGGGGTAGAGCTGGTCAACCTCCCACCGGTTCTAACCGTGGGTACCACCCCTTCGATCTCTTCCTGGGGCGTTCTTTACCTAGGTAAGACAGCAAACGTAACAATTCACCTCGAGGGCACCTATGACCCCGAGGGCGGTGACCTTTGGTGCTGGGCCGAGGCCTCGTTCGAGGCTGTTGATCCTGACCCAGAAAACCCTAGCTGTCCATCTCAGATAGTCAGGTCCTTCTCTGACTCCTCTGAGGACGACTTCACTGTCTCAGTCATAGCCTTCGATGGGGTCAACCCTTCTGTCTCCTGGACCTTCAGCGTGGAGCTTTACAACGAGATTCCGGAGCCAGAGATGGAGATTACGAGGAATGGGGAGACCTCTGCCGATTGGGTTCGCCTGGATGGTTCCGAGACCAAAGACCCTGAGGGTGACGAAATAAAGTTCGAGTTCCACAGCGACATCGATGGGCTCCTGGGCTCTGGAGCGACGCCATCAGACTCAGTTGAGTGGATAGGCACGCTTAGCAAGGGAAGCCACACAATCACGATGAAGTCCAGTGACACAAGGGGTGAGCACGCAGGCCAGTGGAATACGGTGTCAGAAACGGTTTCAGTAAACAACTCAAAGCCATTTGCCAGGATCTCTGGCCCCATGTCGGGGACCCTCATCGACTCATCTGAGCTAATACAACTCGACTCAACTGGTTCCGGGGACTGGGACTTATCTTGTGCGGATCTCCCGGACAACGGGAGCGGTTTGCTTTGCGATCCGGGTGCGGTATCCAGCAAAGACCTCGTCGGGGTCCTATGGGAGTCGAACCAATTGGAGAGCCCCATCGGAGGAAGTTGGAATTTGGGAACAAGGCTTCCAGCAGGGGATCACACCATCACGCTTACTCTCGACGACGGGAGCGGGCCAGTTGCCGACCAGATTGAATTGATAGTGTCGGAGTCGCCCCCAGTACTGATCCTCGACTCACCCGTCCCTGACGTTCAAGTATACTCAAACCTACCCGTTCTCTTCGACTTCAGGAATTCGATAGACTATGACGGGGACGGATTCACGGTGTCGGTTAGCTCTGACATCATGGGAGCTATACTGGAGGACAAGTCTACAAATTACTGGTACAACGACTACCTTTTGGCCGGGACCCATACCCTAACTTTCGAGCTGACTGACGAGAAAGGGATGGTGAGGACCCACACTCAGTCTATCACAGTCCTGGAAACGGGACCCGTTGCCGTGATATCCGGAATGGATGACGGACAGTACCTTCCTCCGGGCCAGATGGCTCAGCTGAGCGCGACCGAATCGTTCGACTACGACAACGACATAGTACTCTATGAATGGAGTATAGATGGGCAGGTAATAAGCGATAGGCAGACCCTAAACATCTCATTCCAACCCGGGGTTGTCAGAATAGATCTCCTGGTGAAGGACTCAAGGGGGGACATCTCGACCTCCTCTGTAAACCTGACAATAGGCTCAAGCGCTCCGCAGCTCTATGACCTGACAGTTTCAGTACTGAGTGTGAAAGAAGGAGTTCCAACAGAGGTTGTCACTACCATCAGGCTTGAGGACCCAGATGGAACTACGGACACCGTGAGGGGTGAACTAACCTCTGGAGGGGTCTCAGAAGCCATGTATTTCCGAGACGACGGGACTAACGGGGATGCAGTGGAAGGTGACGGAATTTGGACCTCCAGGTTCGCATGGGTTGTGTCTGGAGGCTCATGGGCCAGGGTAGAGGTTTGGGCAATAGACGGCGAACTGGTCAGCCCCGGGCAGGTCCATACAGTCCCAATAGTGGATCCCGAAAACGGGGGATTGGACTCTTGGGTCGCATTCATGGGCATCCCAGTCCTCTTGATGGCGATGGCCGGGTTCACTTTAGCTGGACTGGCGTACAGGAGTAGGGTGATGTCCGAGGTGGCCAAGGACATGGAGGAAATCGAGTCGTGGTCCTCCTTCGATCCGAGGGAGTTGGACGAGGAGTTCGACTCCGAACCTATCTCTCAGGACCCCAAGGAGTAGACTCCCTGTTCAGACCCACCCTCTTGGCGAATAGGAACTTGAAGTTCTTCCAGCCGTCACCCCATGTGTTGATCTCGGCTTGTCCCACCCTAGCCCTGTAAGGGACGGACACCTCGATTGCCTTTTTCTTTCCAAGACACCTCCTGGCATTGATCTTCATCTCCTCGGACAGTGGCATCCCGTCATTGGTCGGACGCATCTTTGAATTGTCGAAGATACTCTTTCTGAAGACCCACATCCCAGACTGTGAGTCATGAATGCCATACCAGAATAGCAGCCTAGCAGTGAATGAGAGCGCCCAGTTACCGAATCCGTGAAGCCCCGACATCGAGCCTTCTTCGGCCCTCCTTAGCCTATCGCAAGTGATGAACTCTATATCCTCATTCACCAGCTTTCTCACTAGTCCAGGCACCTCCTCTCCCGGGTAGGTGCAGTCTGCGTCCATAGTGACAATGATATCTCCTGTGGCCATTGCGAATCCTGTTCTGTAAGCCCTACCGTACCCCTTTCGCGGCTCTAGGTAAACTGTGGCGCCCTCTTGCTCTGCAAGCTCTCTAGTTCGGTCGTTTGAGTCACCATCTACGATAAGGAAGTCCATGGATTGGCACCACCCATCATTGGGCACGCTTCTGATGGTGTCCACGATCGCCTCCTCCTCGTTTCTGGTGGGGATGACCACCGTAACGTGCACAGGGAGAGTATCTTCCATGGGGATTAGCCTAATGAGGGTGTATTTTTGAACCATTGTGACCCCATTTTCTTGCCCGTTCTCTTCAATAACGCAACCCGGGACCGGTTTCCGGGGGAACTCATGCACATAGCGATGATCTCAGGGGAGTACCCTCCTAGGTGGGGCGGAATGGGATCCACGGTATTCCACCTGTCATCCAAACTGGCCGAGATGGGGCACAGGGTTTCAGTGATTACCAGAAGATCAAGGGGACATGCACCTAGGGTGGATGGCGTTAGCATCATCCAGGTCCCCTGGACCAAGATCCCCATGGCATTCACGCGATCTTATGGTAGGTCTGCATTGAGGGGGCTGGTTAAAGTTCACGAAGAAAACAAGGTGGACGTCGTTCACCTACACTGTCCCATGGTTTCTTGGGATGCAAGCCAGTTTGACATGTGCGAGAGGGATGTTGCCCCCGTTGTCTCTTCCATGCACGGGACCTGGATGGGGGAGAGGGATGGTCTGCTGCTGGCTGCCAGGTATGGGGAACCAGCGGTTTGGTCAAACCCCAACGATATCGCAATCAGGTTCCTAGCAGGAAGGTACTCGGCCTTTGAGAAGTCTGCAATCAGGAAATCCGCAGTAGTGGTGCCAAATTCCAGAGCGACTAAGTCGGATTTGGAATCCAGGTACGAACCACCTACGGACTGGGACTGCCAGGTTATCCACTGGGGGGTTGACACGAACATGTTCGTTCCGCCACACAGGGACAGCGAGGACGTAGCTCACAGCGACAGCGAGATTAGGAATAAGTACTCCATTTCCAGCGAGACACTTCTGGTTCTAGCTGTGGGGAGGCTCGCAGCTAGGAAGGGCCACGGAATGCTACTCAGGTCATTCGCTAGGGTCTTGGCCTCAACAAACGCGCACTTGGTAATAATAGGAAGGGGGGCCCTCAAGAGGAGGCTAATCCGTTTGGCAACGAAGCTGGGTATTGGGGGGAATGTTTCGATAGAGTCCGGGATGGGATTCGAGGAAATTGCTGAGATGTACAGAGCCGCTGATCTTGTGGCATACCCCAGCTACTATGAGGGGCAGGGGCTGATCCCTCTGGAGTCTATGGCAAGTGGAACGCCTGTGGTCACGGTAGACCACGGGCCTCTTCCTGAGATGGTTGATCAGACCGTTGGGGCCCTATTCGAGATGGGTTCCGAAACATCACTGGCCGATGCAATACTTTCGGAGTCATCTTCCAAGAAGGATTTGCTAGAAAAGGGTGTGGAGGGAAGGCGTAGGGTCATGGATATGTTCAATCTAGAAGGAAACGCTAGGGACTTCCTGGGAGTCTACGACCGGGCAATATCGAAATCCAAATAGGGGGGAAACTCTTGATTGCTAATCCTCCTTCGGGTAGTTGATGCCGGACTCAACTGTATCGCCTAGGAGGTCGAAGAGCGCAGTCGCCGCCAACTTCAGCATCATCACGGTGGTTTCCTACCTCGTCTTGGTAAATCTGAAGCCGATACTGATGCCTCTGGCAATAGCCATCCTGATATATTTCCTGATCAGGGCCCCCGAGCAGTACCTAATCGAGAGGTACGCAATCGTGGCTAGATTGCCTATGATGGCGTATGCAATCATCCTCCTGACAGGTTCACTTGTAGCCTATGCGGTTTCTATTCTGCTCTACAACAACATTGACGATTTCATCAGCGAAGTAAATGCGGAAGACGGACTCAGGGTAAGATTCGACGAGAAGTGGGAAGCCCTATCTGATGCCAACCTGTACGGACTTGAAGACGTGATTACGAGTCAGGAGGCCATAGAGAACCTTCTGGACCCCGAGACAATCCAGCAATTCGTAACCGAGATTCTCGCCGACGTAGCATCGTTCATGACCACCATGGTCACTGTTGCGATTTTCCTCATCTTCCTGGTCCTTGAGGAGAAGAGCCTTCCAGGCAGATTCAAGGCAGCCTTCCCAGACTCTTACGATAGACTTGAGGCTATAGTTTCGAACTCCTCAGAGTCAATCTCAACCTACGTTATTTCCAAGGCCACTTGCAGTGCAGGGCAGGCGATAATTCTGGCACTGCTCCTGTGGATTATGGGCATCCCAGGGTGGTTCCTGTTCGGGACTCTTTGCTTCCTCCTGGACTTCATACCAGTTCTCGGTGCCCTTCTTGCAACAATCCCCCCGCTAATCATTGCCCTGATTGTCCTGGATCCACTCCACGCTCTTCTCCTCGGAGCAGCCATGATCGCAAACCAACAGTTATTCGGATCGATAATCGAGCCAAACCTTTCGGGCCAGAGGTTAGGAATCTCCCCACTGGTCCTAATCCTGACGGTGATGGTCTCTGCTTCTGTTTGGGGCATCTCTGGGGCGATAATTGGAGTCCCAATCATGATTATCGCTAGGATAGCACTTGAGGAGGACGAGAGAACTCGACCGATCGCTCTAATGCTAGCAAAAAAGGCTACTGAAGAGGAATAGTCACCTAGGCGTGACTACTGCCAAGACAGCCTCAGACCTGATGGAAACTAACCCCCCTATTCCTTCGTTGTGAAGTCCTCTGGTCGAGAAGGACAGAACCTCCCCAGACAGCTCCCACCTAGCCCCTTCTAACCAGACCCTGCCTGTCTCGAGAGCGAAAACGGAGAAAATCACGCCCTCGTCGATATCCAGCTTCAGCGCCCCCTCTTCAGGATGCAATCTCCGAGTAACGTGCCCCTCGTGGTGAAGTCGGATTATCGCTCCGTGCGGCGATTCGCTTAGGGCTGCCCAGTTCCCCAGAAGGTGTTCGGGCGACCCCCCCTCTACTCCTATTACGTCTATCTCTCCGAAGCCCCTATCCATCAGAAGACCGATGGATTTTACCAGATCGCTGCTGGATTGCCCTGGAAGCTCCTGCACAGCCCCCTCCCAGCTCTCAACGTCCAATGAGTCTAGGTCGCCGATTGCCTCAATGACATCAAAGCCACACTCCGAGGCCTTCTCGGCTCCTCCATCGACTCCGAATAAACTGGCATCTCCAGTGACAACCGAATTTGTGACCCTTCTTGAGGGAGTGGAACCGTTGCACCAAAGTACCGCTCGCATAATACCCCTACCGAACCGACAACTTACCTTCTGACATAATCGTGACATCCTCAAGGGTTACTTCCGGGCTTCTGATCACTCCTCTTAGGTGCAGACCGACTCGCGCCGAACCTCCGAGGTGTGTATTGTCCCCGAAGCCGAAGTACGATGAGCCTCTGACAACCAGATCCTCAACTTTGTTCCCTACGAGGTAGGTGGCCTTTGGATTCATTCCGAAGCCAAACTCAGCCACAGTCCATACCAGGTCTCTTTTCGAGCCTCTTAGCCCCTCTCTTGCGAGGTTGTAGACTGACTTGATCCCTTCAGCGGCTTCGCCCCCTGTGACGCCAGTAACCAAACCGTCCCTTACTTCGAAAGATATCGGCTCGCTTAGCAGATCACCCTCCCAAGAACCACCGATGACAATCTTGCCGTTCATTGAGCCCTCTTTTGGGAGAACGAACACCTTTCCAGCTGGGAGGTTCGAGACTTGCTGTGGCCGGTTGCAGATTCCATTGTCCTCCAGAACCCACCTTCCCCCGGTTTGGAACTCAACATCTGTCCCCGAGTCAGAGACAACCCTAACCTTCCTCCTCCTTCGGAATACAGACCGCATACCGCTAATTTCTCGTTGCAATGCGTTGTAGTCTGCAGTCATCCCTCCAGATTCGAAGACCCTTCTGCTTATCCCGGGCATGGAAACTATCCTAGCACCTTCTTTGGTGGCCTGCTGCCTGGCCCGTGTATGGGTCAGTGAGTCCTTTGTTGCGATTATGACAACCCTGTTCTTCCGCATTATGTCAGCCACTGGCAATGGTGGCTCCTTCCCCGGCCTCTGTGTTGGCGGCATCATGACCAGGAGAATCCTGTCGGTGACCCTAGCAGCCTCTTCGTAGAGAGACTGGCCTATTTCGGATGTCTCAGGATCAGTAATTATGAGGACGTCCTCCTCCCTCCTTACTTGGAGGCACGTCCGTACAACGGAACGGGCTGTGGCTAGCATTGCTTCGGAGCTTCCGAGGTCTTCAGATGCATCCTCGGGAGGCATGTGGGTCCGGCCTAGGTGGCGCCCAGTATTGATACTTCACTCGATTAGGGTTAGGTCCTTGCTTCTGTTGGAAATCTCTGCAAATATGTCCGAAACGAACTCGTTTAGATCAACCCCGTTCTTCTGATCTCCGCCCCTTCCCCTTATCGAAACAGTATCGCCATTCATTTCATCATCGCCTAGGATGACCATGTATGCTGGCCTAATCTTGCGATGCATTCTGATCTTCTTGCCTATGGTGTTGTCAGAGTCGTCCACGCTGACCCTTACTCCCGCAACCTCCAGAGACTCTCGGACCTTCTCTGCGTAACTCTTGTGCTTTTCAGAGATAGTGATAATCTGAACTTGGATGGGTGATAGCCAGGTCGGCAGGTTCCCTGCCCACTGCTCTAGGAGGAATGCCACGAATCTCTCGTGGGTCGAAAGGGGTGCCCTGTGGATCACGAACACCTCCCCGTTTTCGCTCCCCGTCTCGTCCATGTACGATAGCCCGAACCTCTCCTTGGCAGCGAAGTCAAGCTGGATGGTCGCCATGGACTCCTCCCTGCCAAGAGCGGTTCTGAACTGGATGTCTATCTTGGGCCCATAGAAGGCCGCCTCCCCTATTGCCTCCGTGTACTCCACCCCCAGATCGTCCAATATCTTCCGAAGATGGTCCTGAGTAGCCTCCCAGTTCTTTGGCTGGTCGATGTACTTGTCCTTGTTCTCGGGGTCCCAGAGGGACAGGCGGAAGTCGTAGTCCTCGAACCCGAAGGTAGAGTAGTAGTCCTGTGCCATCCGGATATTCCCTTCAACCTCGCCGGCGACCTGGTCCAGAGTACAGTAGATATGAGCGTCATTCATAGAAAGCATCCTCACTCTCAAGAGACCGGCTAAGGTTCCAGAGAGCTCGTTGCGGTAGACAGTTCCGTACTCGGCTATCCGAATGGGGAGCTCCCTATAGGAGCGTTTGCTATTGGTGAAAACCAGGTGGTGCATGGGGCAGTTCATCGCCTTGAGGTAGTACTCGCCGTCATCCATCTTCATCGGGGGGTACATTCCCTCCGAGTAGTGAGGAAGGTGGCCACTAGTCTCAAACAACTCCTTCTTCCCGAGAACAGGAGTCGTCACTCTGACATAACCGTAAGACTCCTCCGTCTCTACTGCGAATCTCTCAATCTCCGACTTTAGGACCTCTCCGTTCGGGAGCCAAACAGGAAGTCCTTTCCCAATCAACTCGTCTATCATGTAAAGGGACATCTCCCCCCCAATCTTCTTGTGATCTCTCTTGGATGCCTCTTGGAGTTGCTTCTCTCGGTTCCTAAGGCCATCCTTCGAAGCGTAACACATCCCGTAGATCCTCACAAGGGACTCCCTGTCCCTGTCCGCCCTCCAGTATGCCTGGCTAGTGCTCGTTAGTTTGAACCATCTAAGCTGCGATGTAGCGGAAACGTGAGGCCCACGGCAGAGGTCAACGAAGTCCCCTTGTCGATAAGCGGAAGACCCCACGTCGTGACCAATCTTGTCATCCATTATCTCAAGCTTGAATGGGTTCGAGGCGAACATCTCTCTCAGGGACTCGTTACCGTGCTCCTCTCTCTCCATTGGGATATTCTGCTTGACCAGCTCTTTCATACGCTTCTCGATTTCACGCATTTCATCTTCCCCAATCGGGTCCATATGGAAATCGTAGTAGAATCCGTGCTCAATCGGTGGCCCTATTGTGGGTTTAGCATCAGGGAACAGTTCTGTAACTGCTTGGGCAAGAAGGTGTGCGCAACTGTGCCTCAAGATGTACAGGCCCTGTTCTGACTCACCCACGATGGGCTCGACTTCGCAATCCGAGTCTAGTATATGTGACATGTCCCGCTCCTCGCCATCAACCACAGCTGCAACCGCCCCAGACTTCTTTCCGTGGACGTTGCGGATTACATCTCCAACAGTAATGCCACTCGCGTACTCATGCGACTCTCCATCGCCAATGTGAACGGAAATCATGGTCACTGGGATCCCTCGTCGGCTACGCCGACGGCCCGCTGATATGAAGGCCTTGGCCGATGAATAGGGCTTCAGACCTCATTCTATGGTAAATTGCGTCCCCGCCCGCCCTTCCAACATGTCTTCCAAATCGGTGAGGGCACCGATGACTGCTCTCTCTCCAGTACGCCTAACGAAGTCGCATGCCGCCTCTACTTTGGGCCCCATGGACCCAACCTCAAACTCCCGGCCATCCATATCTTCTGGAGTTACGCTATCTATCTTCTTCGCACTATCAGTCCCCCAGTCTTCGTAAACGCCATCTGCATCCGTCGCCAAGATCAGGAGCCTCGCATCCAGTTGCCTAGCCAGTAAGGCACTAGCCCGATCTTTGTCGATGACAACTTCCACCCCCCCAAGGTCCCCATCAGAGTTGTATGCCGTCGGGATGCCTCCTCCTCCAGCGCAGATGACTATGGTCTCCTTCTCCAAGAGCCAATGAATCGGGCGGAGCTCGAAAATCCTGTGGGGCTCCGGAGAGGGAACTACTCTTCTCCACATCTCTCCCTCAGGAGCTATTTTCCAACCCTTTTCAGATGAAATTCTCAACGCGTCCTCTTCGCTGTAGACTGGGCCAATTGGCTTCGTGGGATTCTTGAATGATGGATCTTCCGGATCCACTTCAACCATCGTTAGGATCGTTGCAAATGCCGTCTCTGTGGGCATCAAGTTGCCCAACTCTTGCTCGATCATGTATCCAATCATTCCCTCGGTCTGTGCCCCCAATACATCAAGTGGGTACTCTTCAACACCCTCGTAAGAAGCGGATTGAAGTGCAAGCAGACCTACTTGAGGGCCGTTTCCATGGGTAATAACAAGCTGATGCTCCTTTGCAAGCGGAGCTAGAGCCCTGCAAGCTGCTCTGACGTTCCTGCGCTGATTCTCTGCAGTAAGTGGCTCGCCACGCCTCAATAGGGCGTTGCCCCCCAGTGCTACCACGACCCTCATCGTATTGCTGCCGAGCGTGAACCGATAAGAACACGCCCCCTTTGGGATGCCCATGGCGCGTATCGGGCTATTGGCAAATCCCGATGCTGGGCTTGGGGGCAGGCTAGGTCTCAAGGGCTCAGACGGACAGGCCGAATACGCTCGTTCCAAGGGGGCTGAAGACAGGTCTGGGCCACGAATGAGCTCTATGTTGGAGCACTTCTCAAGAATCCATAGGGACGAATCCGAGGAAATAGAATGGGTGACAAGTCAAGGAAGGATGGGAACAGACTGGGTAACGGAGGGCTCGGTGAAGGGCTCTTTCAGTTCTGTACACGAATCATCGGGGGAAACTTCAGCCTCAGACACCGAAAACGCGGTTAGAAAGCTGCTCGAGTCAAAGATACAATTGCTTGTATACTCTGGCGGTGATGGAACTACTAGAGACATAGTCTCAACTCTGGAAGCTGCAGGCTCATCCGAACTACCAATTATCGGAGTTCCATCTGGGGTTAAGATGCATTCTGGATGCTTCGCAAGCTCCCCTAAGGCGGCTGCAGAGGTCCTGTCTGCTTGGATTCACGGCGACCTTCTGGTTTCTACCACTGAAGTGCTTGATCTCGACGAGGAACTATACAGGGAGGGAAAGTGGGTAGTGAGACTCTACGCAGAGGCTTTCTCACCAAACTCTCCAAGATGGATGCAGGGGTCCAAACAGCTGATTCAGACTGAATCCGAGGAGGAGGTTCTAGAGGGACTTTCTGACCACATAGAGCAGTCATTAGTTGACGAAGAGAGACTGATAATCTGGGGTTCAGGAGGCACTCTTAGGACAATTGGCGGAAACATCGGATTCCAGTTGACTACTTTGGGCATAGATGCCACAATCGGAAGAAAACAGGTCGGCACAGATTTGGACGAAGCTGGACTAATCGAAATCCTTAGCTCCCACAGCGGAGCAACAACGCTCCTCCTTTCCCCTATGGGGGGGCAGGGTTTTCTGATTGGAAGGGGAAATCTCCAGCTCTCGCCATCAGTTCTAAGGGAGATAGGGACAGACAACGTACTGGGGGTGGTAACCCCGGCTAAGCTGCTCTCTGTTAGAGCACTTAGGATCGAGACTGGCGACGAAGACCTGGATGAGGAATTCTCCTCCAAGAGGTACATGAAGATCCTACAGGGATACCGAACCACTAGGATTCTACCAGTCTCGGTAGATTAGACTTCCATGCCCGATGCCGCCATCAGGAGGCCTAGGAATGGTGGACTGGGCCTATCAGGCCTGGACTTGAATTCAGGGTGGTACTGAGTGCCGACGAAGTACCGATGCCCTTCCAGTTCCATGATCTCGCACCTCTCCCCCGTCTCGTCCTTCCCTACGTAAACTAGCCCCGCCCTCTCGATGTCTTCGATCAGATCTGGGTTTACCTCGTACCTGTGCCTGTGCCTCTCGTCAACGTGATCTGCACCTCCGTACAAGCCCCTGATCTTGCAGTCCTCAACCAGGAAGGGCGTGGGCTTGGTTCCAAGTCTCATGGTCCCTCCCATGTGGGTCTTGGATATCTCCGGCATGAACACTATCGCGGGATGGGGCGTGTCTTCTTCGAACTCTGTTGAATTGGCACCCTCTAGGCCGAGAACGTTTCTGCAGAACTCTATTGTGGCCACCTGCAGCCCGAGGCAGACTCCAAGGTATGGTATATCGTTTAACCTAGCGAACTCTGCAGCCTTTATCTTTCCCTCAATCCCTCTTATTCCGAAGCCACCAGGGACAAGAATGCCATCCGCCTCCTTCAGTAGGGACCAAGCCGACTCATGAGCCTCAGGGTCCGCCCCCTTTGCTTCGTCATCGAGGTCAGTGGACTCTATCCAATCTATGACTAGCTTCCTGTTGACTTTGAATGATGCGTGTTGAAGGGCCTTGATTACGCTAAGGTATGAGTCTGCCAGGTCAGTGTACTTCCCTGCTACTGCTATGTGCACCTCCTCTGCTTTGTCAAGAGTGTCCACGTGATCCGCCATTTCCCTCCAGTCATCCAGAACCTCTCTTCTCGACGGAAGATCGAAGCCGAACCTCTCAGATAGCATCCTTGTCACTCCCTGTTCGTCTAGCACTATGGGGACCTGGTAGATGTTGGATACGTCATGAGCCGAAACTACAGCCCCGGGAGGGACATGGCAGAACGCTGAGATTTTTTCGCGCGTCTCTTCAACCAGTGGGCTCTTCGATCTGCATACCAGCATATGGGGGTTGATCCCAAGCCCCCTGAGGTCCTTGACCGTGTGCTGGGTAGGCTTTGTCTTCTGCTCTCCAACTGGCCCCATTACCGGAATTAGGCTAACATGTACGAAGCAGACGTTCTCCTGCCCAACTCTGAATTGGAATTGACGGAGGGCCTCAATGAATGGGGCGCTCTCGATGTCTCCTACAGTACCCCCCAATTCAATAACACAAGCATCCGGCTCCTTTCCGTTCCCATCGCTGGGGGTATGTGCGACGCGCTCAATCCAATCCTGAATCTCATTGGTGATGTGCGGGATAACTTGGACGGTCTTGCCCAGGTAGTCACCCCTCCTCTCCTTCTGGATGACATTGTCGTAGACCTTTCCGGTGGTGATGTTGTTCTCCCTAGTAAGGCAGACGTCCAGGAACCTCTCGTAGTTCCCCAGGTCCAAATCCACTTCTCCTCCGTCATCTAGAACGAAAACCTCGCCGTGTTCGAAAGGAGACATAGTCCCCGCGTCGCAGTTCAAGTAGGGATCAATTTTGACAGCAGTTACTCGCAGTCCTGCGCTTTTTAGAAGAACTCCGATGCTGCTGGCCGTTACTCCTTTCCCCAGTCCGGAGAGGACACCACCCGTCAC
The DNA here is from genome assembly GCA_964414525.1 of uncultured Candidatus Poseidoniales archaeon. Classification (GTDB taxonomy): domain Archaea; phylum Thermoplasmatota; class Poseidoniia; order Poseidoniales; family Thalassarchaeaceae; genus UBA36. The sequence continues at coordinate 19,439 of CAYPWN010000011.1, forward strand.
GACGACATACTTCATCTCATCAACGGGGTCTGAAGCCGTTGACCCTTGCATATCAACATTGGCCAATTAGATGCTGCATGCCTCTGCTTTAATTTCAAGTAGCGCCAGAATTAGGGGCAGTCATGTCGGACCCTCCCGGGGACAATGTTCTGGTAACCGGAGCTCTGGGCCAGATTGGGACTGACCTAGTTGAGGCGCTAAGGGAAAAACATGGCAACTCTTCAGTAATCGCATCAGACATCCGCCATGCTAATGGCCATCCATCCGCAGAAGATGGCCCGTTCAGGCTGCTAGATGTTTTGGATACAGACGCAATTACGGAGATTTGTATTGAGGAGCAGGTCGGTACAATTTACCATCTAGCAGCGTTACTATCAGCTACTGGGGAGCGTGATCCAGAGATGTGCAGGAAAGTGAATATTGGAGGAACCGTCTCTGTACTAGAGGCAGCCAAGGAATGCTCTCTGAAGGTTTACTCTCCTTCCTCAATAGCAGTTTTCGGGCCCGATGCGCCAAAGCACGCCCCCCAGGTGACCGACCTAAACCCGACAACGGTATACGGTGAGACGAAAGTAACGGGTGAGGCACTAGCGCTGGAATACAGGGAGAAGTACGGCGTTGATACTAGGGGGATTAGGTATCCAGGGCTAGTCTCGTACAAGGCTCCAGCCGGTGGCGGGACCACCGATTATGCTGTGGAGATATTCCATTCCGCTATAGGCGAGGGGCACTATGAGTGCTTCGTGCGAGATGACACCAGACTTCCCATGCTTTACATGGACGACGCAATCAGGGCCACGCTGTCCCTTATGGAAGCACCCAGCGAGTCTCTGGGCCAACACAGGGCGGGGTACAACATCTCTTGCCTCTCTTTCACCGCGAAGGAGCTCGCTGATGCGATTTCAAGTAAGGTTGAGGGGTTCACTTGCGATTTCGTTCCAGACGTCCGGCAGGAATACGCCGACTCTTGGCCAGACTCTATCGACGGATCTATAGCAGGTAGAGAGTGGGGATGGGCCCCTGAGTTCGATCTCAACCGAATGGTGGAAGAAATGCTACAGGGCCTGTCCGACACCTAGTCTTCTGAGTCTTCCTCTTGCCATTCAGGTGTGCTTGGGTCGGTCTTGGCCCAAAGCATGTCATCAATTCTAAGAACTCCTATCGCTGCTTCGGTTGCCCCGGAGAGTGCGTGCCTGACCACAAATTCAGGATCTAGGATTCCCGACTCACCCATGTCCCGGTTCTCTCCAGTTTTGATATCGAATCCTATCCATGGGCCAGACTCCTTCTGGCTTGCAGATAGCGATAGCGCAACCTCAACTGGGTCTCTCCCAGCGTTCTCAGCCAGAATCCTCGGAATCGCCTCCAGTGCAGATGCATAGGCCTCTATTGCCAGCTGTTCCCTCCCTGACTGAGTCTGTGAGAAGGACCTGAGGTGCCTCGCCAAGTGGGCTTGTATTGCCCCTCCTCCGGGTAGGACACCCGGTCTGCTGCCTAGACGATGAGCAACACCGATGGCATCATCGAAGATCCTGGTCGCCTCCTCCCTGATGGTCGACGATGACCCCTTCACAACAAAAGTCATGCCAACCCCTCCTCCTTCAATCAAGGTGTGTTTGACATCCGCGATACTTTCCTCAGACCTCTTGGAGAAACTCCCGAGGTCCTCCTTCCTGATTCTCGCAGGGTCTCTTCCAGGCTTTGCGCCTGTGATCTTCGCCAGAAGATCCAGGTCCTTACGCTCGAACCTCCTGTACGCTGTAATGCCCGAGTCCGTCAGAATCGGGACAGCTTCGTCATCTATTCCCTCTCTAACCACCAACAAATCTGCACCGATAGAGGAGAGGTTTTCCACCTGTTTCCTGATTCCATCCCTAGCTCTCTCGTGGAATTTGCCTAGAACTCCAATGCTATCCACTTCTATCGAAGCACTAATCTCTAGCTTCGCCTGACCCAGAGAACCATCGATAATTGCCACATTTCCACCATCTGAGTTTGGTGGGCTAGATGGATCCACCCTGGACTTCAGTAACATTAGGCCACTTATCAGATCCGTCTCCATTACATTGCCCTGCCTAACCTGTAGACGCTTTACTCTCAACCTCTCTAGGTCATCACCACCGTCTTCTTCAGAAAGCCCGTCCGCCGCTTTAATCGCGAGAGAACTAATTTTCTCGCATAGAGACGAGTCACCCTTTCCTTGCAGCGTTGTCCTCACCACCTGCATCTTCTGACTCTCGTCAGAATCCCGTGAGACTCTTTCTACTTCTGACAGAGACTCCTCCAGTGCTATCCCGTACCCGTTCACAATTACTGAGGGGTGTACTCCCATCCTGACTAGCTCCAAGGCATTCTGAAGCATTTCAGAGATCAGCAGTACGGTCGTGGTAGTCCCGTCACGAGCTGCCCGATCCTGGGAAGATGATGCGTCGATAAGCAATCTTGCCGTGGGGTGCTCGACACTCGCGGTCTCCAGAACTGTGACCCCGTCATTTGTGACTAGAGCAGAACCGTCTTCGTCCACTAGCATCTTGTCCAGGCCCTTTGGTCCAAGAGTAGAGCGTATTGCTCCTGCAAGCGAAGAAGCCGCCCTGACGTTGTTCACTAACGCTGTCCTGCCGTGAATTCTGTCAGTGTCTTCGAGAGCTACATCGTGATCTGACTCGACCATACTGAGGTCCGCACCCAAGTCCCCGTTTTCAATTCGCTCGTGCCACTTTGCAACACATTTCACCGGATGACTTCCGTTTGTTTCATATACCACGCCACCGTCCCACTATACAACTAGAGGTTGATTAGTGATACTATGACTGATGCAAATTGGGACGAATTCGATGAAGAGGCCATGGAGGAAATGGTCAGGATGTTCGAGCAAATGGGCATGCCCGTGGACGTGAATACTCTGAAGTCGATGATTAAACAGGTTAGAAGCCAGTTTGAGGAGATGGGTATAGATCCTACGAAGATGTCAATGAACGAGGTCAAGCTAGGGCTAAACTCAGACTCGGAGGAATTCATGAAGAATTTCGAGTCAATGCTTAGTGGACCACAGGGACTCGGAGAGTTCCTGAAGAGAATGGGGGTGGATATCCACATCAAGCCCTCTGTATCTGAGGTGAGGGTGGATGTCGACGATGTTCGAAAATCGATAGAAGATGACTCTATTCCAGACGAGGATGTCTATGTGCAAGATGACAAGATGTACGTCACCCTCGACATTTCTCATAACGATGACATCGGACCAGAAAACCTCGAGCTTAGTCTAACAGGGGACGGGGAAGTCCTACAGATGCTAAAGAAGAATCAGATTAGGCCATTCAGGACCTATGTGCTCCCTCGTCCCTCTACCGGGGACCCACAGTGGGAGATTAACAACGGTATTCTAGACATTACATTTGAGTTGAAGTAGCTCGAAGACAACTAAAGGAGGAAGAAAAATGGGATCGGCAGTAATTGGAATTGACCTAGGGACGACAAACAGTTGCGTGGCAACAATAGAGGGGGGAAAGGCAGTGGTAATTCCCAATTCTGAGGGCTCAAGGACCACCCCGAGTGTGGTGGCCTTCACCAAGGACGGCGAGAGGCTGGTTGGAGTCACTGCAAAGAGGCAGGCAGTTACCAACTCGGAGAGGACCATCATCTCAGTGAAAAGAGAGATGGGGACCGACTGGACTAAGGACATAGACGGAGACAACTACTCTCCACAGGAGATATCTGCATTCGTCCTTCAGAAGATGAAGGCAGACGCCGAGGAGTACCTCGGAACAGAGGTAAAGCAGGCAGTGGTGACATGCCCGGCCTACTTCTCCGACTCCCAGAGGAAGGCCACGAAGGATGCTGGAAGGATTGCAGGCCTCGAGGTACTCAGGATCATCAACGAGCCAACTGCAGCCGCATTGGCCTACGGTGTCGACAAGGAGGAGGACCAGACGGTCTTGGTCTACGATCTGGGTGGCGGGACCTTCGACGTGTCGATATTGGAGATATACCAGGTTGACGGACAGCCACAGATAGAGGTCAAGGCAACTAGCGGTGACAACAGGCTTGGAGGAGACGACTTCGACGAGGTAGTGATGGACTGGATTGTATCGGAGTTCAAGAAGTCAACAGGTATCGATTTGCAGAAGGACCTCCAGGCGATAAGCAGGATCCGTGAGGCGGCAGAGAAGGCCAAGATAGAGCTCTCGGGCACCCCTTCCACGCAGATCAATCTCCCATTCATCACAATGAGAGAAGGGCAGCCCGAGCACCTTGACATGACCTTGTCCCGTTCAAAGTTCGAGAAGCTAATCTCCACACTGGTGGAGAGGACCATGGGTCCGACCCGCCAAGCCATGAAGGACGCCTCGATAAAGAAGGGAGATGTGGACAAAGTGCTTTTGGTTGGTGGATCCACGAGGGTCCCAGCCGTACAGCAGGCAATAGAAAACGAGGTTGGAAAGGCCCCGTTTAAGGGAATCAACCCAGATGAGGCCGTTGCCATGGGCGCTGCCCTGCAGGCAGGGATAATCGTCGGCGACGAGGGGGTTACCGACGTCCTGCTGCTAGACGTGACTCCTCTTACCTTGGGAATCGAGACCCTCGGCGGGGTTACGACCACTATGATTGAGAGGAACACTACGATCCCGTCAAGGAGGTCGGAGACCTTCTCCACAGCAGCGGACAACCAACCCGCAGTGGAGGTCCACGTTCTTCAGGGCGAGAGGGAGTTCGCCAAGGACAACATCACGCTGGGCAAGTTCCACCTAATGGGCATCCCAGCAGCTCCGCGAGGAATACCCCAGATCGAGGTGACTTTCGACATAGATGCCAACGGAATAGTCAACGTATCAGCCAAGGACCTCGGAACAGGGACGGAGCAGTCAATCAAGATCGAGAGCCAGACTTCCCTAAGCGAGGATGAGATTAAGCAGAAGATCGAGGATGCAGAGAAGTTCGCAGAGGAGGATAAGAGGCGGAAGGCAAAGGTCGAGATGAGGAACGCTGCCGACAGCGTAGTCTACCAGACTAGGAAGATGATCGAGGAGAACGATGACAAGTTGACTGATGATGACACCAAACCAGTCCTGGAGAAGCTTGACGAGCTAGAGTCCCTTATTGTGAAGGACGAGACCCCCATCCCCCTCGAGGATATCGACGAAGCAGCCATTCAGACGAAGATGACGGAGCTTGAGCAGTCTATGCACGCCGTGTCCACCAAGCTTTACGAGGCTGCAGCAGCAGAGATGGCGGAGCAGCAGGAAGTGGCGGAAGATGACGACGACGTTGTCGACGCAGACTTCGAGGTTGTGGACTCGGAAGACGACGAAGACTCCTGATCAGTATTCAGTAATCAGCCTGTGCAAGGTTCTAACGTGCACACCAGAAGTCCCGAACTGAAACAGAGGGTTCGCTCCTTCAGAGCGTGCCTTCGACCCAGGTCCCCATGCGGTTCCAGCTATGTCCAAGTGAACCCAAGGGATCTTGTCGTTATCCTCTTCGAAACCCCTGTTCGGGACGAAGAACTCGAGGAATGAGGCGGCGGTGTTGGACGAACCGGCCCTCCCCCCTATCGATCCGTTCCTGATGTCGGCGAAGGCCGAGTCAGTCATGTATTTGCGGAACTGAGCGTTCAGTGGCATCCTCCACACGGGCTCGCCGCTCCTGCTCGCAGCCCTCTTCAGCCTCTTAGCTATACCCTCGTCATTCGCCCACATCCCGGAGATCTGGTTACCAAGGGCCGTGACTACTGCACCTGTTAGTGTGGCTAGATCCACGATGTACTCCGGGTCGAACTCACCCGCCTTCCACAGGCCGTCGGAGAGAACGTTCCTTCCCTCAGCATCGGTGCTGAAAACCTCAACAGTCTTTCCCGAGTAAGTCTTGAACACGTCCCCGGGCCTGTAGGCCCCGGATCCGGGCATGTTCTCCGCTAGACAGGCAATACCGTTCACCCTTCTATTGTAACCTGTGGCGTGCAGCGCCTCCATGAGGCCGAAAACTGTCGCAGCCCCACACATGTCGTACTTCATGTCCCACATGCCGCGGCTAGGCTTGATCGAGATACCCCCAGTATCGAAGGTAATCCCCTTCCCTACGATGCAAGGCCTCTGAGCCCCTTCGTCCGCATCCGGGTTCAAAGTGAAGAGGACCATACAGGGCTTCCTATCGCTCCCCTTTCCTACATTGATGTGGCCCCCCATCCCGAGTTCCTGCAGCTTCTCCCAGTCGTAGACCTCTAGATTCACGTTGTCCTTGCCACTTGCCCATTCCTCTGCCCGGCGGGCGTACTCCATGGGATAGAGGACGTTGGCAGGTTCGTTACCCAGGTCTCTGGCGATATGAACTCCCCCTGCCACGGAGTGAGCCTTGGATAGGCCGGCAGAGATTGAATCTTGGTGCCTTGAGCTGGCTTGGAAGTCAACCTTCCAAGCCTCAATAATGTGGCCTTCCGGGGGCTCTTGGTGCTCGAGGAACTCGTAGTCGCGAAGCATCATTCCCTCTGCAAAGTCAATCATTCGCTTGGTAGACCATCCTGAAGTGAACCTTACAGTGACGTCGACCCCTTTCTTCTTGGACATAGCCGCGATCAGTCTTGCACCAGTGTTCCTCGCTCTCTTGTGACCCAGTGATTCCTTGTCACCCATCCCTACTAGGATGATGTTGCATCCTGGTGTCCAGAGTGTCAGCCTCTTCCCCTTCTTCCCATCGAAGTCCCCAGAAGCCAATGCCTCTCTAACGTGACTCCTTTGGCTTCTGCTCAGCCCTGCAAGGGAGTTGTTCGGCGCCTTGTGGCTCCCTTCGAAGAGAGGCAGAACCAATTGCGACCCCAATTCCGTAAATTCACTATTGCTTATCTTCATAAATAGTCCCAACTGTCCGATTAGTGGATAGTTTACAAACAATTCCTCTGAAAAATCACCATTTTAGAGGAGAATCAGAGTTAGTAGTACTAACTTCATCTACTCTAGATCTTAGTGCGGCTAGGAGTACACAGGCCATGCTCAGAAACACCGATGGAGAGGACAGAGCCCCTTTCGAGCCGCTCCCGAACTCAACCACAGACTCGTTCACCTGCTCTTCTACCCATGTTGAAGCATCTATCACCCTCTTCTGGTAGAATAGATAGAACTGCCCTTCGCTACTGGAAATTGGAGCGCCCCCGAAATCGAGGGTTGTGACTGTGCTATTAGTGGCATTTACTCCAAATCCACACCCTGGAGAGGAGAAGTTGAACTCTTCCTCAACGGATTCGAGAGCCATTTCCGTGCCATAGCAAGGAGAGTTACCAGAATCAGACCCACTAGGGAACCACCTCCCATCTTCGTCCAAGTATAGCAGCGTGGCATTTGACGTGCTGGCACGTCCTAGATTCGAAACGCTAAGATGCACTAACCCGTCTTCCACCTCAAGGGAATCGACAACAAGACGGGCCCTCCAGAACCATACATTCTCAATGAGGTACTTCATCACATCGAGCTCCTCGCCGAGCCTTTCTGATAACGCCTCCACCGTTCCCAGCAAGAACTGCTCGTCATCAGTCTCGAATGTGAATGTGGGGTACCCCATCACACCGTACCCGTAGTCTCGGCTGGTCCCGCAGTTGGGGTAAAGGCCCTGATTGGCGTTGCGAATCGGGATGTCCGAGATGTTTGAATTCACATCGTCCCTGATGAAATGGAACAATTCCCAATCCGAAGGTTGGTCGGGCCATTTCCCCCAGGGGTATAGCATGATCCAAACCCCCGTATGCATTGTGACATACAGATCAGCGTCAGGAACTTCCGTGTTCATGTAAATCGAATTCGCGAGAGTCTCGGCTTCACTGAATGCCCCACTCCCTGGCTGGGTGGTTGGGCAGGTATTCCAGTAATGGTCGTAGTTCCGATTCAAATCTACTTGGTTAACATTCCATCGGGTGTCAAAATCGTTCCCATCCGCATTGAGCATGATTAGGATGTGCAACTCAGTGGTCGAAAGCACGTCGATTACGCCCTGATCTCCGTTCGCCCATCCCTCGATGTAGAACTCTGCAGTTAGGAATGCCAACTCCGTCCCAAGGTGCTCATTGCCATGGTGCCCCCCGTCAATGTACACCACGTCTTTGCCAGTTCCATCGGGTTTTGTTTCCACACTCCAGTCCGAAATCCGCAGTACCCACAGATTCCTCCCGAGCTCTGTTTGTCCTGCAACGATCAAGTCTACAATTTCGGGATATTCGTCTGCCCATGCGTTCACATCCAGAGTTAGT
>CAYPWN010000012.1:0-25199 GCA_964414525.1 uncultured Candidatus Poseidoniales archaeon
CAATGGATGGCGAAATAGGTGATGCTTACATTTTCATTAGTTCTTCATTCGACCCGGATGGGGCCTCTTCATCCCTTGCGCACATTTGGTCATTCTCCGATCGAGAGAGTACGATTGAGAACACCACTTCCGTTAGCAGGACATTCTCTGAGCCTGGACTATTCAGTGTCAGTCTTACTGTGATCGACGATAAGGGACTAGAATCGGCACCCAAGACGTACTTAATATCAATTGGCAACCCACTTCCAGTACCAGTAATGACGTTTAGCTGCCCAAGCGATGGAGGGGCGATTATGCAAGATATACCTGCCTGGGACTCTAGCGTCATATGGAAGGTCCCTCTAACTTCGATGGGAGGTGCTTTCGTGGCTCCAGGCGACATGATCAGATTCGACGGAAGCGGAAGCTACGACGCTGATCCCGAGTTCGAAGGAAAAACATCTAGTGACGCGAGAGATCCGAATTGGAGTGGGATTACAAAATGGATATGGGACTTCGGAGACGCGAGTCCGTCCTCTACAGGCCCGATTGTATGGCACAGTTACGAAAGAGCAGGAGAATACACTGTGAGGTTAACAGTAATTGATGGATTCGGAGAAGGGGATTCGAATACCACGGAGATGAAGGTAATTGTCTCAGATGCACCAATAATAATCACAACTAACCCCATATCCACAGAGTACGTCGTAACTGGGGATCTGGTGAACCTCTCTGGAGAAGCATCGGATTCTGATCTAAACAGAGGCACGATGGCATGGATGGATAACGACGCTCTGTTCGACAGTGATGGGGACGGAGATCCTAGTAACGATAGGGACGAAGAGCTTACTGGGCCACTAGATTTCAAGTGGGACATCAACGTTTTCTCTGACAGGGACTGTTTTACCATTGATGGTTGCGATGGAGATTCAAGGAACGACTGGGTGGGCCCCAATCAGAGTTGGATTGACCCTGGTGAGATTAGGATTGCAATGACGGTTTGTGACGGAGTAGGGGTCTGCTCTTCCAAGGACTACGTAATCACTGTACTGTCTCTACAAGATACCGCCCCTCCTAAGACACTCTCAGATCTTACTATGTCCGACTTAGTCCCTGGTCAGGAGAGCGCCGGACTCATTGCACTAGTAGCAATAGTAGCCATCCTTGGTTGGATGATTATGAGGGATAGGGACGATGACGAGCTGGATGCAATAGACATGGTCAAGAAATATGACGTAGAAGAGGTAGAGGCCGAGGGTGGGCTTCCGGGGATGGATCAGCACACACCGCCGCCGCAACCAAAATATCTGACAACTGATCAGAGGACAAACAGGGAGTCAGGCTACGTGAGGCCAATTAGAACGAGGCGGAAATAATGGAGGCTGGTTCGCATCTTCTTAGAATTGGGATAGTGGCCCAGCTAGTTTTTGTCTCTGTCCTCACCGTGGCTAACATTGCATCCGAGCCTGTCACTTCTCAATCTAGTTCGTGCGATGTCCCCCCTAGCAGTGACTGGGCAATCACAGAAGACCCGGGTGACTACTTATCTGTCGGCTCACCGGACAACCTGTTAAACCTCAATTCAGGGGATGGCGCTATTTTCTATGACGGTGGCTCAGGCCTCAGGCCATTGGACAAGGGCCTAAGCACAGAATGGTCAGATGGAGCTTGGAGTGGTTTTCAGGGCATCCAGGTGAAAAACAAGTCGGCGACATCCATCATGATGGTTCTAGAGCCGGGCAAGAAATACACTTTCTGTATAGACTTCAGCTCGAAGGGAGACATCTACCTGCTCACAGCATCAAACTATGACATGTATCAGATTGACTATATGTGCGAAGAGAACGACTGGAATCCCATTTGCGATCCAGAAGAAATGGAAAGGATCCCGATGGAATGGAGAGATTTGGCCACCTGGATAACCTTCAGGGACTCTCATGCCTACGAATCCGTGTCTTATGAGGAGTTCTCTGTTGCTATTGACTCTTCTGGAACGGCTTGGTCATTTGCAGGATTCGGTTCAAGCAGTGAGCAGGTTTTCTACTTGGTCCTAGATGGTTGGAACAACAGCAGACCGAGTGACGAATTGCCTTCCGGTGACATGAGCGTTGAGGTTATTGTTGACGTCCAGGATAGGCAGACCCTCCCAAAGATTACCGCATACATCTTGGTTGGAGCGTTGCCTCTTTCGTGCATCATTATACCCATGATCGTTCACTGGAAATACCACTCATCGGCACTAGGTGAGGGAGAAGGGGGAATAGTCGAGGTTCCCTATCTGAAAGACGGGTGATTATTCATATTCCAGAACTTCCCAAGCTAACCTGAGGTCAGATGCGTTGATCCTTCCCTGCTGTGCCAGATGCCACCCGGACTCCGTAGTTGCATATGTCATGTACTGGCCTAGCATTGGGGCGTGAATCCTAGTCCAGTCTCCGCCCGGGCCCAGCCCCATTAGGGAAAATTTTGCCTCCGAAGACTTCAGCTTTACTGCAGCCTCGAAAATCCGGAGTGAATCAGCCCTGTTGTTTGTAGAATAGCATGCCTTTACCATCTTACCCAGATCCTGAGAATCCAGTACATCCTGAATAATCTCTGAAGAGCTTGGTGGCCCATCTACTGAGTGGAGGGAAGCAATGGTCTTGGTGTCGTCATCTAGGAGATCCAGTAAGTGCACCCTGTTAGAGGCAGGAATATCAGCCTCCAAATCTATCCAACTAGGTTTGCTGGATATTGCAGCTTTTAGGACCTCTAGACGTTCTTCCTCTGTACCAGGGAAGTGCCCCCCTTGCCCCTGTGGTCTGCAAGTCATTACCAGTGGTGCATCGATTGAGTTAGAAATTATATCCACTTCCCCTTTGAAATCGATTTCTTCAAACTGGAGCTGGTTTACCACCACTTCGAATCCATCCTTTTCAGCTTCTTCTGAATCCATAGTTTTACGGATCCTCTCTTCTGTTGTCCAGAGCAAATCCAGTCTGGCTTCAACAAGATCGGCACCCATTTCTAATGCTCTGGACGCATCATTGGACATTGCTTCGGCAGTCCTCCCCCTCAGTGTAACACATACGAGGGGCTTTTCCATCTGAGGGCCCCAATCATGTGGCCTGTTTAACCGTGTCGAGGCTCGTAGGTCGGGGAACTCCTCCAATTTACCAGTTTACCCTCAATTTGGTTACATTTTGTCCTTTGAGGAAGGAGGGTTGATATGCCTCGGCCATCTAAGAGAGGTGATTGAGTTTGAGGGTTCCCTACGGGAACCCTCAACAAGAGGCGAGAAATGTCAGAGGACTATGATGCAGAGAGCATCCAAGTCCTAGAAGGGCTGGAGGCCGTACGAAAGAGACCCGGGATGTACTTGGGAGATCCTCACGATGGTTCTGCCCTTCACCACTGTATTTGGGAGGTCGTGGACAATGCTGTAGACGAGCATTTGGCCGGATACAACCCAACAGTGGAAGTCAATCTGGAGAAAGATGGCTCCGTTACAGTAGTTGATCACGGGAGAGGTATCCCAGTAGACAAACACCCGGAGGAAGGAGTAAGCGCAGCAGAGGTGATAATGACAAAACTTCATGCTGGCGGAAAGTTCGACAACGAGGCTTACAAGGTCGCAGGAGGCCTTCATGGAGTAGGTGTTAGTGCCGTAAACGCAGTATCAGAAACGTTGGAAATGACCATCCACAGAGAGGGAAAGGAATGGGTCCAGAAATACTCCAAGGGAGAGAGGAGAGCGGCACTGAAGTCGGTTAGAAAGTCGGATTGGACTGGTACAATAATAAATTTCAAGCCTGATTTGACAATATTTAGTGACGTAACAGAGTTCGATTTCGACCAGATAAACACGCGACTACGAAGAACTGCATTCCTGAATGCAGGACTACAAATCATCCTGAGAGACCTTCGGGGGGAAGACGAGTTAGAGGTTGAGCACAAGTACGACGGGGGGCTAAAGGAGTACGTAGAGTCAATGAACAAAAACAAAGAAGTGATCCACGAAAGTGTTCTGCACATCCTTGGCTCCAAACAGGGAGACAAAGGGGAGGTGCACGTAGAGGCTGCTCTTCAGTGGACCGATGCCTACTCTGAGTCAGTTCACTGCTTCACCAACATTATCCACAATACCGATGGTGGGACCCACCTTTCGGGCCTAAAGAGTTCCCTGACAAGGACGATTAACACATACGCCCAATCAAGAAGCTTGCTGAAAAATGTGAGCAGCCTTTCAGGTGATGACATCAGAGAAGGACTGTCAGCGGTGGTCTCGATAAAGCACCCGGACCCGTCATTCAATGCTCAAACCAAGTCAAAGCTAGTCACTAGCGAGGTTGCAGGCATAGTTGAGCAGATTGTAAATGAGCGATTGGGCGAATACTTCGAGGAAAATCCGGCAGTGGCAAAGTCTATCGTCGAGAAGGCCGTTCTGGCTAGCAAAGCAAGAGAGGCCGCTAGAAAGGCAAGAGACTTGACCAGGAGAAAGGGAGTGTTGGAAGGAGGAGGCCTTCCGGGACAACTAGCAGACTGTCAGTCAAAGGATCCGGACGAGTGCGAGATATACATCGTAGAGGGGGAAAGCGCCGGTGGATCTGCCAAGATGGGTAGGGATAGGAGGACTCAGGCCATTCTCCCATTAAGGGGAAAAATCCTGAACGTGGAGAGGCAGCAAAGGAATCTAACCAAGGTCTTCTCAAACGAACAAATTCAAAGAATGATCAGGGCACTTGGAGCAGGGGTTGGAAACGAAGAGGAGGACGAGGGGGCCTTCGACCCCGAAAAGTTGAGGTATGGGAAAATCATCATCATGACGGACGCGGACATAGACGGAGCACACATCAGGACGCTGATTCTGACATTCATGTGGCGTTTCATGCGTCGGGCGATTATCAACGGTAACGTATTCATTGCCGCCCCACCACTATTCTCAATCACCAGAGGCAAGCACACTGAGTGGGTCCATAGCGAGAAAGACCGGGATGCGTCGATTAGAAGATTGCAGAAGGAGTCCCCCACATCAAAAATCGATGTACAGAGATACAAGGGGCTCGGTGAAATGAATGCAGATCAGCTCTGGGAGACCACAATGGACCCCGAAGGACGCACGATGATGAAGGTAGAAATCAAGGACGCCGAGGAGGCTGATTCCCTATTTTCAGTACTCATGGGGGAGGATGTCCCGGATCGTCGTGAATTCATAGAGAAGAATGCAAACAAGGTAACGGCCCTAGACGTCTGAGGTGAATGATATGGCAGAAGACCTACTCAGGCGAGATATCTCTGATGAGATGAAGGAGAGTTACATCAACTACGCAATGAGCGTCATTATCGGTAGGGCCCTTCCCGATGCTCGGGACGGACTAAAGCCAGTTCACAGAAGGATTCTGTGGGGGATGCACCAAGCTGGACACACGCATGAAAAGGGGTACAGCAAATCTGCAAGGTCAGTGGGAGAGGTGATGGGGAAGTTCCACCCTCACGGTGACCAAGCGCTGTACGACACAATGGTTAGGATGGCACAGGACTTCTCCCTGAGGTACCCATTGGTTGACGGTCAGGGAAACTTCGGCTCCATCGACGGCGATCCTCCAGCAGCAATGAGGTACACGGAGAGTCGGCTAGATCGGTTAGCTCAGCACATGTTGGACGACATCAATAAAGACACAATTGACATGGAGCCGAACTTCGACGAGACCGAGAAAGAGCCCTCCGTACTCCCCTCTAGGCTTCCAAACCTGCTCTTGAATGGCAGTGATGGAATTGCTGTAGGGATGGCGACGAAGATTCCCCCTCACAACCTGAACGAAGTGGTTGACGCCATCAAATTCCACATAGAAAGGGTTGCGGAGCAGGATCGAAAGATAGGACTAGACAACCCTCCGAAGATCGATGCCCTAGAGTATATGGATTTCCTCAAGGGACCTGATTTTCCCACAGGGGCTACGATCTACGGGATTGACGGAATAGTAGACATGTACAGGACCGGGCATGGGAGGTTTCACATCAGATCAGATGTGGAGGTCCAGGACGACGCCAGTGGAAAGAGGCTGATTGTCCACTCCATCCCATACCAAGTGAAGAAGGCGACAATGCTCCAGGGAATAGCGGATCTTGTTCAGAGGGAAGCTATCAAGGGGATCAGGGACATTCGCGACGAGTCGAGCAAAGAGGGAATCCGGGTTGTTATTGATATCAAGCAGAATGCAGACGCTCACGCTGTCCTCAATCAGCTCTACCAGTCGAGCAGGCTCCAGGAGTCGTACTCAGCGAACATGATGGGGATTCTGAAGGGTGAACCGGTCCAGCTTGATCTCAGGACGATTCTGCACACATACGTCAGGCACAGGGAGTCAGTCGTCGAACGTAGGACGAAGCACGACCTAGACAAGGCAAGGGCCAGGGCACACATCCTGGAGGGCCTGATGAGGGCACAGGACAGGATGGGGGAGATCATAGAAGTTGGCAGAAGCTCGGATTCTCGTGACCAGTTCGAGCAGTACCTCAGGGGAGAGGAGAAGTTTCCCCGGATAAAGAGATTCGACTTCTCGGGAAGGCAGGCCAAGGCCATAGCAGAAAGGAGGCTGTACCAGCTAACTAAGATGAACGTGCAGGAGGTCTCGGAAGAGCTAGTCAAGCTAGAGGAGTCGATCGTTGACTACGAGGACATTCTCGAGAGCAGGAAGAGAAGACTGGGGATAATAAGCACTGAGTTGGAAGGGCTAGTAGAAAGGCACGGTGACGAGAGAAGGACCAAGATCGATCCGGCACCGCTTTCAATGGACAGGGAGGACCTCATAGCAGAGCAAGCAATCGTAATCTCGCTTACCCAAGACAACTACATCCGCCACCTTCCAGTAGAGGCATTCAGACTTCAGAACAGAGGAGGGAAGGGGCTGAAGGGGGTTTCGACCAAGGAGGAAGACGCGCCCTCGAAGATAGTCACTTGCTTCTCTAAGGACCGGTTGTTGATATTCACAGACAAGGGTAGGGTGTACGGGCTGAGGGCCTGGGAAACCCCGTCCGCCAGTCGATATGGCAGGGGATCACACATTAGGAACCTACTTGGTGGAATTAGAGAAGAGGAGAAGGTAATCTCAATCCTTCCTATGAGCAGGGGCCTGATTGAGAATCCCGAAGGACACTACCTGATATTCGCTACCTCCAACGGGAGAATCAAGAAAAGCAGGTTATCTGATTATGTCAGGATAAACCGTAACGGAAAGTATGCCCTGAGATTCGCCGAGGGAGAAGATGACACACTTGTAACCGTTAGGCCGGCTACTGATTCGGACCACGTCGTGCTTGTCTCCGCTCTTGGGAACGCCTGTAGGTTCATGCCCGCAGAGGAGAGGTCCAGAGTATCCCCGGAGACAGGTGAGAAGGTGACTACATTCGTAGTTAGGGTACAAGGGAGAGTCAGCCAAGGAGTCTCGGGGATGAAACTTGGACAGGGGGACAGCGTGATTGGCATGATCGTTACAGATGACTTCGATACCAGCGTACTCACGATTTCCAAGTTCGGGATGGGTAAGAGGAGCAGGCTTGGTTCTGGCGAGATGCTCCCCCTAGACCAGGAGGTCGATGAAGATGGAAATCGTGTCTTCGAGAGAGACGGTTACAGGAGGACGAATCGAGGAACAAAAGGAGTTCGGACAATGTCTCTCCGTGAGGGGGACCAAATCGTGAGTGTTCGCCAAATTCCCGACCTTGGTGATCAGTTGTTCTTACTCACTGGCTCTGGGATGATGATCAGAATGGCAGCTTCCCAAACCAAGGAGACACTGGGCAAAGTCACGAAGGGGACTCGAATAATGGAGCTTCGCAACTCAGACAGGACAGGTTATGTCGACGAAATAGTATTCGTGGCTAGGCTTCCTTCCGAACTAGTTGACCCAACAGAGGAAGAGTAGCGAGACCGTTCTGCTTAAGCAGGAGTTGCAGGTCGAAGATTTACTGCGGCAGTCGCATAGCCTGGCCATTGCGCTGGATTGCTAATCCAGTGGTGTTTCACCTCGGGAGTTCGAATCTCCCCTGCCGCGCCAAAATTCATCCGTAAATGTTAGTCTCAACTGGCATGGCAGAGGCGGGTGACGTTCTGACTCTAACCTTGACAGTACCGATCTTACTGATCGTAATCCTGCTAGCTTGGTTACTGAAGAGGCACCTCAGTCTTAGACCATCGAACGAGAGGTCGTGGGTGAATGACAACAAGAGGACGGCGACCGCTGAGTTCGAAGGTGAAGAGGTCACCATTCGTAATGTAAGAGATTTCGAGTGGAGGAGCACCAGAGACTACGAAGAAAGATGGGTGGACATGAAAATCAGGCTTGACGAAGTTTCGAAGATTTGGTTTGTTTTGGAGTACTTCGACCCTTCTCGCCGTCAAATGGCCCACACAATATTGAGTTTCGAGATGGAGGACGGTACGAGAGTTTCTTGCTCGATAGAGGTTAGAAGGGAGCAGGGGGAAAGGTATCATCCGATCAAAGGGATGTTCAGACAGTATGAGCTAATCTACGTCTGGGCTACAGAGAGAGACGTAATCGGAGTAAGAACTAGGTGCAGGAAGAAATCTGTGACGCATCTTTTCGAGGCAGTTGTACTAGGGCCCGGAAACGAGAGGAGGATGCTTGAATCATACCTAAGGAGAACGAACAAGCTGAGCGATGAACCGGAATGGTACAACACAATCACAAACACCTGCACAACCAACATCGTCAGGCACGTGAACGAGGTCTATCCCGGAAGAGTGCCTAGGGCACTAGCAGTACTTCTCCCTGGATTAAGCCCGAAGCTTCTTCAGAGGAACAACCTAGTCAAGATGATCGGTTCGGTGGAAGAGACCATGGAGAGTAGTATTATCGACGACAAAGCGAAGTCATGGGATGGCCAGAATGACTTCGGGGATTGGATCAGGCAGTAACCCGGATACAAGGATTCAACTAAATGGTGCTAATGGATTGAGTGTGCTCGTCATTCCAGCCTTCAAGCACCCCAAGAGAGTTAGTTGGAGTCTACCACCTTCAAAGAGCCACATGATTCGCTGGATAGCGCTCGCTGCACAATCCAGATCTGAAACCGAGCTTCGATTCTCGGGCATCCCTGGAGAGGACATATGTTCTATGGCTCATTGTATGGGGAAATTGGGGGCTAAGTTGGACAGAAAAAGGGACAGGTGGTTAGTGAGGGGAGGGCTAGACGGCAACGGAGCTAATCGAGTGGTCCTTGACTGTGGTAACTCAGCGACCACGGCGAGAGTTGTGACCTCGATAGCCGCTGGTTTGAGAGGTACTTTCCTGATAGATGGAGATGAGTCCCTTAGAAGTAGAGACTCTGCTGAACTTAATGCTGCCCTGAGATCCTTGGGGTGCAACATAACTTCCGATACAATGCCTTTCTCAATTTCGGGACCAATTCATACCGGTAGTGCAACGGTTGACGAGGCAAAATCGAGTCAGACGATAACTGGATTGATGCTGGCCTCACCCGGATACCCAGAAGGTGCTAGAATTCGGGTAGAGGGAGAAGGGGTTAGTCGGGGTTATAGGGAATTGACGATTGATATTTGCAGATCTTGTGGTTGGGGAGGCAGCATTGATTCTCGCTCAATCGACATCGGCCAGTGGGAGGTGAAAACTCCAGAAATCGTGGAAATACCCGAGGAGATCAGTCTACTTCCACTATCTTTGCTCTTCGACAAACTTCATGGCACTAAGTCTCTAGAAGTGGACTTGGTAAATTCCGACCCTTGGATAATGGAGGCAGTAAATACAGCAATGAGTTGCAATGGGGGGCAAGTCGATTTGAGGGATGCCAGCGACATTATTGCTCCTGCAGCGGCCATAATGGCATTGGGAGGAGGGGGTACCATTGTGGGCTCATCGCATGCAAGAGGTAAGGAATCTGACAGAATTGAGTCGACTTCTAGGATGCTCTCTTCCTTCGGCATCTCATCGGATGAAAGGAGTGATGGTTTGTTCATCCCAGGTGATCAAGTTCCAATTTCGCCTTCGAAACCAGTCGATTGCAAAGGTGACCATAGGCTGGCGATGACATCCATAGTTCTGGCTACGGCTGTCGGTGCCGAAGTACAGGGGGAGCAAATATGCTCGGTCACGCACCCCGATTTCATAGAAATGCTCCTAGGGGAGAAAGGAGGTCTTTAGCATCGAAAATAAATTCTTAAGAGGTAACTTAGGGACGCATTTTCTCCTGCTTGTAACTGCCATGATTTGGGGGTCAACATGGGCTGCGGGCAGATTTCTTAGTTATGGCTTAGGCGAAGAAAGCCCCGCATCCATAGAACCTGCTACTTCGGCATGGCTCAGGTACGCATTCGCCGTCACAGCGTTCTTCTTATTGTTCATTGCAAGAAAGTCCTCGGATAGTTTCCGATTCGTACCAGACGAAAGAGAGTCATGGAAATTCTCAATTTGGCTCGGAATTTTCGGAACCATGTGCTACCAACTCCTATTCATGCACGGTATGATGTGGACCGCAGCGGGAGACGCATCCTTGATTATCTCACTAAATCCCGTTTTTACCGTACTTCTGGCCTCGCCAATGCTTGGTCAGAGAATTTCATCTAGAATGGCTCTCGGACTCCTAGCGGGGGTTTCTGGAGTTTCTGTAGTGGTTGGTTGGAGTCCGAATTCGGGAATTCCATTCGAGCACAGGCTGATTGGCGATCTGATGATTGTTTTCGCGGCGCTAGCATGGGCCACCACCAATAATCTGACCAAAATGTTTCTTTCATTGGAAAAGGGAGTATCCGCACTAGAGATTGTGGTCTGGTACTCCATAACTGGATGGTTATTGCTAACTCCGTGGATGGTCGCCGAGATCTGGGCCACGGGCATCCCTGATCCGAGTCTCGCAGAGTGGGGGACAGTAGCTTACCTTGGGGTCTTTTCCACCGTCATATCATATGTTTTGTTTGCGAGGGGGATCGAAGTAATTGGCCCAACAGCATCATCATCATACGTTTTCCTTGTTCCAGTTTTCGGGGTTCTTGGAGGTTGGTACCTTCTGGGGGAAAAAATAGGGGCATCATTGATCATCGGATTCATGCTAATTGTCTTCGGGGTAAGAGCGGTGCAGGGAGAGAGTGAGAGGCTTCAGGTAAATTAAGGGCCCATTTCACTCCTCATCATTAAATACGGAGGGTCGGTGGGCCGCCATCGAGGTGAATGAATGGCCCGCAAGCCCGCGAAGATGTATAGGCAGATCAAAGGACAATCATTCACCCGAAGGGAGTACACAGGGGGAGTACCCAACAATAGAATTCTAAGGTATCACATGGGCAACAGGATGAAGGCAGAAACGGGGGGTTTTCCCGTCTCACTGGAGCTAAGTGCTAACAACGCATGCCAAATCAGAGATTCTGCATTGGAAGCAGCACGACAGGTGGCAAACTCAACAATTAGGGAGATTGCAGGACCAATGGGGTACGCTCTGAGAATGCATACCTATCCCCACCAGATCCTAAGGGAGAACAAGCAAGCAACAGGGGCGGGGGCGGACAGGGTCTCTCAAGGTATGCGGCTATCTTTCGGAAAAAACGTTGGAACAGCTGCTAGAGTTCAGAGGGGGCAAACGGTGATTTCGATTAGAACGGAGCCAGAAAGTTACTCGACGGCCAAGGAAGCACTAAGGAAGGCTAGTTGTAAATTCCCAACCCCTTGCACGATAAAGGTCGTACAAGGTTCCGAGCATTTGAAGGGTCTAGTCTGAGAGCGGCGACCGATGCCTACGCCTGACCCGCTGACCATTCTGCAAGACTCCCTTAGAGGCGCTCCAATAATCTGGAAAGGGGATTACCCATACTTCATCCACCCAATCTCAGACGGGATTCCAAGGATGGAGGCAGAAGTTCTGAGGGCTACTAGAGATCTTATAGTGGGAATGGTCGATTGGGCAAAAGTAGATCTGATAGTAAGTGTTGAAGCAATGGGACTCCCCCTGCTAGCTGCTGTAGGAGAAGCTACAGGAAAACCGACCGTGGTGATCAGGAAGAGAACTTATGGCATGGAGGGCGAAGTCAGTGTAGATGTTTCCACGGGATACTCGAAATCAACGGCTTACATAAATGACATATCCCCTGGCGAAAGGATTCTAATTGTCGATGATGTTATCTCAACAGGAGGTACCTTGGAACCACTTCTCGAGGCATTGGAAGATATGGGGGCTGTTCTCCAAGACATTATCGTAGCTATAGAAAAGGGAGAAGGACGAGAGAGGCTCGCATTAGAACGCCCTGAATGGCCAATTCGTACTCTTGCTAGAATCGATATCGTCGATGGAAAGGTCGAGATTGTCGGATGAAGGTGGAGTCATGGATCTAGACAGGCACGACTTCCAGCTTGACCAACTAGTGGAAAGAATATTGGAAAACGACAACAAACTAGTGGCCCTACAAGTACCTGAGGGACTGAAGATCCAAGCTCTGGAGATGATGGACTCAATCGAAGACAGTTCTGGAGCAAGGGTAATTCTGGCTGCCGACCCTTGCTATGGGGCCTGCGACCTAGTTCATGACAAGATGAAGATGATGGGCGTAGAACTAGTTGCCCACTTGGGCCATAGTCAAATGAATATAGACTCCGGAATGCCCACCCACTTCATCCCTGTGACCTACGACGGGGCGCCAGAATTGTCGGAAGTTGCCCCAATACTAGAGAGACACAGGGATATCTCCAAGAGTCGTCTGAATACTTCGGAAAGCGAGGTCGGAATTACTGAAGAGGAGGCTAAAGATCGCTTCTTGGATGCTGTTGGTAGATTTTCGCCATTAGTTGATTCCAAGTTGGGGCTTGTGGGCTCGATTCAGCACCTCCACCTTCTTGAAAAATACAAGAAAATGCTGGAGGAACTGGGCTATGAAGTAGAAATCCCCGTTGGCGGGGAGAGACTGACTCTCCCCGGTCAGGTCCTAGGTTGCAACTACTCAGGGGACTCGCCAGCTATAGGGCACTATCTTTTCCTAGGGTCTGGAGATTTCCACCCCATTGGACTAGTCCTACATACGGGGAAACCACTCGCAATGCTAGACCCGTATACTGGAGAGGCATCTGAGATGTCATTTGACAGAATCGAGAGGATACTTAGGCAACGATTTGGGCTAATTATGTCAGTCGGAGATGCCGCATCCTTCGGGATTCTAATAGGTGAGAAGCCGGGGCAGATGAGAAGGAATCTAGCAATCAAGATGAAGCGTATGTTGGAACAGCACGGGAAGAAAGGGTACTTGCTAGCATTGGATCATGTCGGGCCAGAGTTGATCGACTTCTACCCCGTTGATGCTTTCGTGAACACAGCCTGTCCAAGGATAGCGATAGATGACTCCACTAGGTACTCCAAGCCACTGATAACACCTTACGAACTAGAGGTGGCCCTAGGCGAGAAGAAGTGGGAGCATGGCTACCAGTTCGACGAAATCCCCTAATCGTCACACATTTGCGATTGCGCTTTTTACGCTTGAACAGGCGAATAAGAGGGGTTCACTCTTCTTCGTCATCATCGTCGTCGCCGAGAAGTGCTTCCCAGTCCAGATCATCCTCTGCGGACATGTAATACAAGGCCCCCATTACAGCTGCAGCCAATAGACCGACTATGTCCTGAGTGCTAAAACCGGTAATTGGACGCAAAGCTTCCTCGTCACCTATACCAATCATGTCGATAATGAATAGCTTATCTCCTCCGAAAACGATTCCTGTCATGTTAATCAATACGAACAGCACAATCGCTGCTGCACCAACAAGAAGGCCCATTCTAACATTGTCATCTAAATCTACCATGGTTACTACCTAACTAACCCCAAGGGTAACGAGTTATTAATGTAAATGGTGACACATATAGCTAAAATATTTACAATTCACTATTGGTAAATTGATACCTATTCGCCATCTTTGGCATCGGAGCCAGCACTGAAGTTTAGGACGCCATCATCCAGCAGATCGGCGATAATGTCCTCCATCTTCCTTCCAGTGGCTTCTGCAATGGCCTGAGTCTCTATCCTGTCAGCGTGCTCCCTAGCGGTTTTCGCCTTCTCAGCGTCCCCATCATTGTCCCTTGATTCAAGAACTGATGCTAGTCCACGCCAATTCGATGGTTCATTCCCTTCGTTGGCAGTTAGCTCTTTCCAAATTTCCAGAGCACCATTGAAGTCGCCCTCCTTGGTTAGTCTGTTTGCCCTGGAAACCTTGACATCGCTGCCCTCTGATGCGGATGCCTCTTTCAGAAGGGCGTCAAGGTCGTCATCGTCATCAGAAGCCTCCTTGGAATCCTTATCCCCGTCCTTTTTCTCCTCAGATTCTTCCTCTTGTTTATCCTCGTCGAAGTCATCGAAGTCATCCAGGTCGTCGAAGTCATCCAGGTCGTCGAAGTCATCGAAGTCATCCAGGTCCTCTGTATCCTCCTCGGCTTCCTTAACCTTCTCCTCGGCTGCCTTCGCCTTCTTCTCGGCTGCCTTAATTTTCTTGTCAGCTGCCTTAGCCTTCTTCTCTGCTTCTTCCGCCTTCTTCTCGGCTGCCTTTATTTTCTTGTCAGCTGCCTTAGCCTTCTCCGCTAATCGATAAGCAACGTGTTCGGGAACCTTTCTTGCCATGGGACTACCGTTGGGTTTGCGATGATGAGTCACATTTAATTGTGGCCCAGATGAGTCACGATAAGATGATCAAGGGTTTTCGAAGTTTTCCGATTAGGATAGTGCCTCTGCCTTTTCCTCACAGGCATTGGATCTGCCAGACATCCCAACAGAAGAGAAATAGGAAGACAGCCCCCTCCAGATATCTGGGTTTGAGGGGTCTTCTCCTATCAACATCTTGAGATTGGAAAGTGCTGCCCCGGAGTCTCCTTTGATGATTAGCTCCAGGGTTGATTCGATATCTACTTTTGTTCCTACTTCCTCAGCCGCTGAATCTGACTCTTCCTGATCAGATTCGGCTTCTTTCCTTTCCCCCCCATACTTGCCCTCTGCCCATAGAAGCAGCTTGGGCCACTTACCCTCGAACTTGTCGAGCCTCTTGGGGATGCTTTCGATCATCTTTTCCAGTTCTTCCCCTTCCAAAGACGACTTGAAAATCTCTTCGAGATTAGCTGCTGCTGCTTCTCGGGACATTTCGGATGTTGGTGGCTCCTCCGGGGTGAGTCCTTCTTGCTGATCTTCCTCGGGTTCGGATTCAGATTCCTCGGGTTCAGGATCCGCTTTCTTCCTCCCACGTCCGAACAGTCCTCTCCTTTTTTTCTTGGGCTTCTCTTCCGGCTCGGCCTGATCTACCTCTGTGGGCTCTTCGGATTCCGCGGGTTTTCCGTGCTTAGTTTCGGCCCATTTGATTAGTCCGTCCCACTTCCCCTCGAACTTGTCGAGCCTCTTTTCGATGCTGGCTAGTGCCTTGTCCAGCTCCTTTCCTTCCAGTGAAGAGCGGAAAATTGCCTCCAGCCTATCTTTGACCTCTTCCCTCGAGAGTTCGTCTGCCACCTATCTTCCCCCTGACCGCCCCATTACACTTTCTGGCTTTAACCCGCCGATTGGTTTCTCTACTCCTCTTCCTGCTGAGCGAATTCACCGGCCTGGTCCAGCGACTCTGAGAGGCCCGACCAATGTGGGTGCTGCTTCCCTTTGCTGTGAGTCAAATTCTTCCATTTGTTGAATGCCCCCTTCACATTTCCCTCGTCAAGAGATGATGCTGCTACATTCAGTGAGACAGCCGCACCCAGCATATTCACCAGGCTGGTGAATGCGGTATTGGCCTTGTTTGCACCTTCTTCGATATCAGACCTCTGATCCCTCTCTGCATCCTTAATTCCTCCCCAAATTCTCTCGATGAAGTTCCTGTTGTCAGGGATTGGATTCAGTTTTGCCCTGTCGACCTCTATGCCTTTCCAGATTGCGAAAACGAACAATGAGTAAAGAAATAGTAGTTCCAAATAATCCAGTAATCCCCATTCGACTGGTTGGAAGCCCCAAGATCCTGATTCTCTGCCAAATGATCCTTCTGTTTTATTTCCGGTTACATTCGTAATAATATCTCCGAAAATTCCGTTCTTGTTCGCCGTGGAAACCAGAGCAATGATCAGTGTAAGGAATCCCCCCCTTATCCATCGGAGCGACTTGATTGCGAAAATCTTCTGATTTCCTTTCAATGCCTGGTACTCCCTTGGCCTGTGGACCCAAAGTGCGACCATGGTGTACGATAGAACGAGTACGATCGCGTAGTCCAGGGTATCAATCCGCAAGTCGCCCCAGAAACTTGAGGAGATCCCCTCTGGGATTACTATCTTCTCTTTCCCAGATGGAGCGTTAATTCCTGCCTTTGTTGCTATGTCGTCAGAGTAACCCGCGCTGTTAATGATCTCGAAAATGGCTAGCAAAGTGACCCCTAGCAAGCCTATCCTAGTTGGTTCCTTGAAGACTCGCCTCATCACCATGATGCCGCCTCTGGACGGTGCTGGAGCGCACAAGCCTATCAAAACACCGAAGGCGTATGCAGAAATGATGTGGTGCAGAAGGGATTTTTCCTATTCTGGGCCGAATATGTCTAAGAACGTCGAAACCGGGAGAGATTTGATGGCGGACTACCTAGACAGGATTGGTGCAGGCAAGGTTCTAGTTTCCAAGGAGCCGTTATCTTTCGACTGGACACCGCCCGAACTCGTAGGTAGAGAGTCCGAACTTACGGAGCTGGCATCCATGTTCTCTGGAATAGAGAATCACAGTGTGAGCTGCAGGGCAGTGGTTACAGGTAACGTTGGTTCGGGTAAGACCGTCATCACTCGCCGTTTCTGCCTTGATCTATCTGCCAAGCTCGAAGGAAAAAGGAAGGTGGTTTCAGCTCACGTTAACTGCAGGAATCATCCTTCTACATCCCAGGTTCTTCAGCAGATAGCTCTGTCTCTAGACTCTGGACATCCCGAAAGGGGGTTTAGCTCTGGCGAGATTATTAAGGGAATAAAGAGGAATTTGGGCGCACACGGCAATCACCTACTACTGATTCTGGACGAGGTGGACGTCCTTCTCAGAAGGGACAGTTCTGATCTGATATACAAGCTCCTAAGGATTGACGAGGGGCAAGAGGACATGGGGTCAATCTCATTGATTCTGGTAAGTCAGGACGCTACGCTGTTCACCCTATTCGAGAAGGCAATAAAGTCCCGATTGGGGGCTAGCAACATCTTGAATCTCCCTGCTTACGGTTCTGGAGATCTGTCAGGAATTGCCAGACAGCGCTACGAGGCAGCATGCAGGCCGGGGTCGGTGGGGGAGGGTGCCCTGGAGAAGATTGGCGAGTTTGCTGCTGATGCAGGGGGGGATGCGAGGATGGCCATTGAGCTACTTGAGGCGGCTATCCGTAGAGTCGAGAAGGAGGGGGGGAACGAGGTTCTTTCAGAAGACGTTCTCCCAGGCGAGCTTCGCGTGGCGTCGATTGAGCCGAACCAGGTACACGAACTGGGCTTGCACCAGAAACTGGTATTGCTCGGCATTTGTAGGAGGCTGAAAAGGGCCGAAGAGGTTTCTAGTGGGGATGCTAAGAAACTGTATGAGTTGGTCTGCGAAGAGTACGGCACCAATCCCAGAGGCTACACGACCTTCTGGAAGCACATGAAGCACCTGGAGTCAGAAGGGCTGATTGCCAGTAGGTCCTCGAGCACAAACCGAGGGAGAGGAAGGACCCAATACATCACGATGCCTAACTCGGCACCTGCAGATCTAGAGGCTAGGATAGAAAGGGATCTTATCAGCGGCTGAGTCGAGTTCGGACCACTCCGAACCGCTCTTATAGGGACCTCATGTCGGGATGGCGTCCGAGGTGTACTAGTGGCAGGTGAGCAGTCCTTCAAAGCAGTAGTAAACGACACCACTCCAAGCTCTGGAGGGAAGTCCTTTGCGATGGATATCACCGGTGCGAATTACAACCACTTCCTGGGAAAGAAGATAGGGGACTCAGTTGATGGAATATTCGTAGGTGAAGGAGACAAGTCCCTATCCGGATATAAACTGGAAATTACCGGTGGATCAGACCTAACCGGGAGGCCTATGAGGCCAGATCTGGATGGATCCGGTGTGAAATCGGTCCTAATCACGGCAGGAGTGGGGTACAAGGGGAAGAAGTACGTCAACAAGAACAGCAAGGAGTATCGCTACAAATACGATGGACTGAGAAGGAGGAGGAACCTACGCGGTAATGTGATCAGCCAGGACACGCGTCAAATCAATCTCAAGGTGGTGGAATCGGGGAATCGCTCCCTTGCCGCCATCATTGACGGAGAGGAGGAAGCCGCAGTCGAACAACCCTCTGGAGAAGAGGAGTGACGACTGGGGTGATTGTAACTGTCTAGAGATAACACCAAGCAGCCAGAAGTCAACATCGGGATGGTGGGTCACGTCGACCACGGAAAGACAACTCTGACCCAAGCACTTTCGGGGACCTGGACTGATACCCACTCAGAGGAGAGGAAGAGGGGCATCAGCATCAAACTAGGTTACGCTGACACGGCCTTCTACAGGACCTCCGACGGAAAGCACTACTCTGAGGGAAAGCACCCTGAAGGCGAGAAGGGAAAGGGGGCCCTCCTCAGGGTTGCATCATTCGTAGACGCTCCCGGCCATGAGACCTTGATGGCAGTCATGATCTCTGGTGCTTCAATTATGGACGGAGCTCTACTTCTTGTGGCAGCCACCGAAAAGTGCCCCCAACCGCAGACTAGGGAGCATCTGGCTGCACTAGAAATAGCAGGGATTGAGAATATAGTGATTGTTCAGAACAAGATCGACATAGTGAGCAAGGAGAGGGCTATGGAGTCATTTGATGAGATTAAGGAGTTCGTCAGCGGAACCATCGCAGAGGGGGCTCCGGTGATTCCAGTGTCTGCCCACCATGACGTTAACCTGGACGTTCTAATCGAAGCGATTGAAGAGACGATACCTACTCCTGAGAGATCAGAAGAAGAGGGGGGGCTAATGTACGTAGCTCGCTCATTCGACGTAAACAGGCCTGGATCTAGGCCTTCTGGGCTAAGAGGTGGAGTGATCGGGGGAAGCATTGTAGAAGGCTCTTTCAGCGTAGGTGACAGCATCCTCATAGCCCCGGGAAGGAGAACACAGGAGGGCAGCAAGACTCGATGGGACCCACTCAGGACTACCATAGAAGGAATACAGGGAGGAGGGGCGGATCTAGAGACTGCATACTCGGGGGGCCTATGTGGGATTGCAACACCTTTGGACCCACTGGCCACCAAGGCAGACGATCTTTCGGGCCAGGTAATGGCGAGAGAAGGGGAGCTTCCCCCCATCTGGGAGGAGCTGAGGCTAGACCTACAGCTACTCGAGAAGATGGTTTCCAGCAGCGAAGGAGAGGACGGGGGAATCAGGCCCCTCCAGCCCAACGAGATGCTGATGGTTAATTCCGCTACTGCCACTAGCGTTGGCACTGTGGCCAACATAAAGGGAAAGAAGGCTACTCTGAGCCTCAGACTCCCCATCTGCGCCAAACAGGGTAGCAGAATCACCCTCTCTAGAAGAGTAGGTTCCAGATGGCGACTGATAGGGCACGGGACCATTTCGGGCTGATTCCATGGTCGGCGTTCTAGTGGATGCCTGTGGGTGGGCGTCTCTGGTCGACGCAGGCCTAAATCTGGACATTTCACTGAACGAAGTTGTTGGAGACCCCAATCTGAAGATTACCCAAGGGGTGAAAGAAGAGCTGGATGCGCTTGCTGAAAGGCGAACTGGGCTACTTGAGGCCCTACTCTATTCCAGATCAGAAGTAGTCGGGTCCGAGATAGGGCATACTGACGATGTCCTACTGTCCTTGTCAGAAGAAATGTCATGGCCCGTACTAACGGTTGACAGGGCTCTGAAGAAGAGGCTGATCGAGAGGGGTTGCTCCTACATCGAGGTGACTTCCGGCCCATCCCTGCGCCTGGTCGAACCCTAGGGCAGCGTAAACAGGCGGTCGTCGCCGTGCCCATCCATCAGGCCTATCCTTACAGCGGCATCGAGCCAAGCATGAGCGTAGTTTATCGCTCCGAAGGCACTAACCAAGTCCCCTTCGGAAGCGAAATGCCTCGCGTCGTCCACGTAGTCATCGCACATTCGTAACATTTCTGCCAATCTCCTCTCGTCCAGATCGTTGTTTGTAGAAGCTGTCGCCTTGGCTCTAGCCTCTGCCGTTATAGACAAGTACCTCTCGACCTTCTCAATAGTCAGTGTGTCGGACAAGATTAGCCCTCAATTAGTAAATCTGAAGCTGCATCGCTCAACTTGAATAGCCTGCTTCTCCCTTCCTTCCTAGCGGAGAGGATCCCGGACTTGTGAAGTGAGTTGTATATCTGGGACAGTCTCGGCCTTCCTACCTCAAGCCTGGCTTGTATCACTGCATCGGAGGGGGATATCTCCCTCTCGCTGGCGATAGAGACAACCAGCCTCTCCGAATCGCTCAACGAACTCAGTCGGCTCTCATCAAGAGTTGGCCCGGATTCCCAAATAGGGCTCATGGATATTGATTTCCGATCAGAACGATTTTCTGGTGCGGCATCGCCCTCCTTAGCTTCAAAATCAGAGTTTTCTGCCTCATCGGCGAGTTCAGGTTCTGCGTTATCTGATGGTTCTGGTAGGGTTTCCTCCAATTCGGAGTCGACGGTCCACAACTCGCCCTCGGAGTGGAATACGCTCTTCTCCTCCGGTGGTACGGGTCCTGTGCTCACGGACTTAGTGGTGATTTCGGATGCTTCGGGTTGTGGATTCGATGTGCCGTTTGTGCTTGCTTGATGCTGGTTTGAAGGCTGAATAACCTCCGGTTCCTGAATTGGTGTGGAGTAATCGGGTCCCGTCGGCATCCCATCATTCGTTATCTTCGATCTGGAAACGAGTCCTGAGAATCCCCTTGGCGATTCCCTTGCCACAGGTGGCTCTGTTCCTTCCTCCATCGAGAGCAGAGTACCCTCTTCTGCGGTCCAATCAGTGATCCTCTCAGGATCTTTTGGCTCGTTTGTCTCGTCTGGCCCCTCTAAGGGAGTTTCTTCCTCCTGGTCCCACATATCATCTGGCTCTTCGTCCCAGTCCTCCTCATCTCCCACTGGGAATCCCGAATCTGGCCATAATTCCTCTCGTTCCCCTTCCGAAGTCTCTTCTTCGTCGTCTTCAGGGCGAATATCTGTGGTTGGGCTATGCACTATGCTCGAAAAATCCTCGATTTCTGTCTCACTGCGTTCTTGGGGTTCGGAGATTGAAACGTGAGATGCACCCCATTTAGTAAGTGCTTCCAGTGTTCCATCGGACCCCAATCCCCTCTTTTCATCGATCAAGTCTCTAAGTATGTTAACTACGGACCTCGCGTTTCCGCCTGTTCTGGATCTGATTGATTCCAGCAATTCGGGATGAATTGTCCACTTCTCCCGGGACATTCTCCTAATCCTGATGTCGCAGAGAGCCTGGATCTGCCCATTGGAGAATGGTTCTATGTGAGCTGTTTCGTCGAAGGCCTCCTTTAAACTGTCATCGATAGCCAGTAGTTGCGAATTGGATAGCGAAACTACAACCAGGGCCCTCAAGCGCTGTAGAACTGGCAAAATCAACGATAGGAAAGAGGGGATTTCGACGTCAGAGGGGTAGTCGAACGCTATTAGCGGCAGTGGGCCGTTTTCTGAGTCAAGGGCCTCCACGAGCCTCTCCACCTTTTGATGCATAGTAGGGGGAACTTCGTGGCCGCAGAAAGTAACTGCAATCTCGTCCAATGCACGGTTTAGGGGGTCTTCATTATGCCAGTAGTAGCCAACGAAGTTGCTGTTTGTCTGAGAAGAGATGGCATTGATCAGGGAAGTCCTACCAGAACCCCTTTCTCCGACGAGGAGCAACATTCGTGGCGACTGGGAGTGCATGTGCTCCCTCCATTTGGATAGGATGCTGTCCCTGCCAACTATCTCGTGGGCCCTACTCCTCTCGATGGGACGGGAATCGAACGGATTGCCCCTAAGTGGTGGGACATCTAGCATCGATACTCCGCTCACCACCATATCCTTCCAGCGACATCTGGGATTCTTAACATTCACGTATACTGACGCATGTCAGAGGGTCAATTTACGGGTTATTTCCAGATTCCGAGGGAGCTTGTGCTGAAACTTCAGGCTAGTGACCGTATTTTCACATTGGCCCGTTAACGCGATATTAACGTGTTAACAAAGCGTTAACGAAGCGTTAACAGCATAATTAACGCATTTTTCACTTGATTGGTGGCCTCGAAAAAGGTTAGAAGCCCGGTGTCACGTCTAGTGGTAGAGGGCAATGCCAATAGAGAACAGTCGCATCGGAGGACTCTACAAACTGTCTGTTTCGGAGCGGAGAGAGCTACTAGCTGAGCTGGCTGACCTAAGCCCGGAGCAAGTGAAGGCCTGGGCCGATTCGGGGGAGCTCGACGAGGAGTCGGCAGACAGGATGATCGAGAACGTGGTTGGGACATACTCCCTCCCGATAGGGGTGGCCACCAACTTCGTGATAGACGGTTCCCACTACGCCATCCCATTCGTGCTTGAGGAACCTAGCGTGGTTGCTGCTGCCAGCAACATGGCGAAGAGGTGCCTTGCCAACGGAGGTTTCTCTTCCGACAACGACCAGCCAGTCATGATTGGCCAGATCCAGGTTGTGAACTGCGAAGACCCCTCGAGTGCCAGGGACTCCGTCATCTCGGCGAAGGGAGAGCTGATTGCTAGCTGCAACGAGGTAGACCCGATACTAGTGAAGTTCGGCGGGGGTTGCAGAGACGTCACCGCTAGAGTGATCGAGACCGGTTCTGGGCCCATGGTCATCGTCCACATACTGGTGGACTGCAGGGACGCAATGGGGGCGAATGCTGTCAACACCATGGCGGAGACAATAGCCCCCAAGATTGAGGGAGTCACTGGTGGGACCGTGATCCTGAGGATAATCAGCAACCTTGCCGTGCACAGGCTAGCCAGGGTTAGCGCGGTTTTCACACCCGAGGAGATGTCCGACGGGGGTAATGACGCTGCCCAGGGGGCAGAGGTGATCGATGGGGTGGTCCAAGCGTACCACTTCGCAGAGGCGGACCCCTTCAGGGCGACCACTCACAACAAGGGGATTATGAACGCCATTTCAGCTGTTGCCATAGCGTGTGGGCAGGATTGGAGAGCCATCGAGTCGGGAGCACACAGCTACGCGTCCCATGGGAGGACGTACGGTTCCCTGACTGAGTGGTCCAAGGACGGCGGCGGCAACTTGGTTGGATCGATAGAGCTCCCGATGGCCGTGGGCCTCGTCGGCGGGGCGGTGAGGGTTCATCCGGCAGCCCAGGCCAACGTAGCGCTCCTCGGGGTCGAGAGCGCCGACGAGCTAGCCAAGGTTATGTCTGCAGCGGGTTTGGCCCAGAACCTGGGTGCCCTGAGGGCCCTAGCAACTGTGGGGATCCAAGCGGGCCACATGAAGCTCCACGTCAGGAACATGGCAGTAACCGCAGGGGCTGAGGGCGAAGAGGTAGACGGGGTTGCATCAATGTTGAGAAGAAGAGGCGGGAGGATCACGCAAGCCTCGGTGATCGAAGCCTTGGAAGAATTGCGTGGTAATTAGAATCTCAATCGATTCCGCGATTCCTGGCGTCTTCGGCACGAGCATCGGCCCTTCCAGCCTCAACGTCCACTAATCTCATCATCAATGCCCCAATTAGAATCAATAGTGCAACACTGAGGACCCCCACTCTGCTATCGAACATCAAAGTCATCGTTGCATATATGAACGGACCAATCAATGCGGCCACCTTACCGAAGAATCCGAAGAATCCGAAGAATTCTGCACTTCTAGTCTCGGGGACCATCTGTCCGAAGAGGCTCCTTGCAAGCCCCTGGGAACCGCCCAGAACCAATCCCATGCCGCACCCTAGTAGCAAGAATTGAAGGCCGACGTCTAGACCAAGCTTTGCCCAGAAATTATCCCTGACCCACATCGTATAACCATCCAGAGGGCCGTCTCCCAGGTTGGTGGGGTGGTCTATTCCGACATTTGTCTGACCTTCTAGGGGACCTCCTGAGACACTGACACTGAATCTGGTTTCATCTATTGATGAAATGAGTGACTGCATCGTTGTACTATCAGAGGGGATAGAATGGAGGAACTGTGGTTCGTCCGCTGATTTTCCATAAACCCAATCATAAGTCGCAGTCCTATCATCCAACTCAATTGGCAATACTGATGCATATGCTTGGGCCCATGACTGCTCGTCGAATTCGCCATCTGCATAGTCAAGTTTCTGAGCAATCCCATGTGCATCGTAATTGATTTGGACCTGATATGATTGCGCTTCCTCGTCCCATTCATACATTATCTCATGGTCATCATGAGAATCGAATACCAAGGGAGCAAAGGAGACGGCTGCGAAGCAAAGGACTACCCAACCTGCCAATGCCACTGAAAGAGCCTTTTTTGTTCCTATTCCTTCCTTGACAGTGAAAACCGTGAACCAACCGATGCCTGGCAGCCATCCTTTCACGGGACCACCATTCGACAGAATGGTGAATGCCAAAGCACTGGGCCATGCCACGAACTGTACAGCCAGAATAGTGATCATCAATTGTGTGGCTGTGAGTCCTAGGACTACTGGCCCATAGACGCCACCTAGGGCCGTAACTGTGTTGATCCCGTCAATGAAGAAGAAGTATGCAAGCATGTAAATGAACAAGGTACGGAACTTGTTGGTTTCGCTCAAGGTCTTCTTTATCTCGGAAAGTGCCAATCGAGTTGAGTTCATTACCCCCATTGCGGCCATCTCATTCTGGATGGGTGGTTCGGGGACCCACTTGAATGTCAATAGGGCGAACCCATACCACCAGACACCCGCCGAAGCGATACAGAAAGGAACGACCCAGTCACCAGTAAGTGAGAGGACCATTCCGAAGTGAATCAGAAGCAGAAGGCCCCCTCCCAGGTAGCCATATGCGAACGCCTTGTTGGAGATATCATCCATCTCATCATCGGTTCCCATGTGTGGGAGAAGTGAGTTGTAGAACACCCCGGCGCCATTAAGTCCAACGTTTGCAATTACAAACATAACTAGAATCCACAACCACTCATAGCCATCGACCAGCAATGCAAAACCGATGAGGAATGTCCCTCCAGCTCCAACGTAGGTCAATATCCTGAGCCACCACATCTTGATTGCGCGACGATCTGCAATCACCCCCAAAGAGGGGCTAATCAGTGCTACCATCAATGCGGCACCGGA
>CAYPWN010000013.1:0-24148 GCA_964414525.1 uncultured Candidatus Poseidoniales archaeon
ACTGGGCCATTTGATGGCAGAGACAGACGTCGTACAGAATTATCCCACGAACTTCGAGTCATGGATAGAGGAGTTCAATGACTGGCAGACAAGGATAGGGTTCGACCCTTCTTGGTTAGGTGATTACAGGTTTGACATAAAGTTCGACTGGGACACAGCTGGTGGACAGATTGAGTTCGGGGACTTCGAAGGAATGCCCAAGTGGGAAAGGAGGATGCAGATCCCCCAGCAAAATATCACAGACGCAATAATCACCATGGT
The DNA here is from genome assembly GCA_964414525.1 of uncultured Candidatus Poseidoniales archaeon. GTDB lineage: Archaea > Thermoplasmatota > Poseidoniia > Poseidoniales > Thalassarchaeaceae > UBA36. The sequence goes on from CAYPWN010000013.1 coordinate 262, forward strand.
TAGTGTGCAAGGAGACACCGAGTTCGCTAGCGTAGAGCAACAGAACCACCTTCTGGATACGGCCCCAACAGAGTACGACAAGAAGTCGGCTCTGAGGATCATGTGCGAAGAGCAGCGGCACGGATGGCAGATGGCCTACCTTCTTTGCACGTTCTTTGGGGAGCAGGGGGTCAGGGAGGCTGCCAAGTTGTTAGAGAGAAACGCACAGGAGGGCACTAGGATACTGGGCTCATTCAATGAACCAATAGACCATTGGCTCGACTTCTTCATGTTCACTCATTTCATAGACAGAGATGGCAAGTACCAACTCAAGATGCTTAGCACATCTTCATTCAAGCCACTTGCGGCCAGCATGGGCCCCATGCTGAAGGAGGAATCCTTCCACCTGGGGACTGGTGCGAACGGACTTCGCAGAGTTGTCAAGCAGGGAGTGATTCCCTGCTCGCTAGTCCAGAAGTATGTGAATAAGTGGGTCAGCACCGGCCTCGACTTGTTCGGGACTGACGACTCCACTAGCGCTCAATGGGCTTACGTATACGGGATCAAAGGTAGATACGACGAGAGGGAAGCATCAGAAGAAGCCGACAGAGAGCACCTTAACGAATCCAGCAGGGAGCTATATTTCCAGGAGCTGAGAGAAGAGATGAGGAGAATTAGCCAAGCTCGAAAGGAGGGTGAGCCGGAGCTGTTCATCCCATCTGACAAGTTCAGAAGGAGCATCGGAAATTACGCCGGGAAGAACTACACAGTAGAAGGAGAGGCATTCGAAGGTACCGATCAGGAGTACGATGAATACCTTTCCACAGTTCTTCCTACGGAAGAGGACGAAGACAAATTGGTCAACGTGTACATGAAGGAAGACTGGATACAGTATAGGGAATGGAAGGGTAACTAGCCAGGTGTCTTAGATGCAGCACGTTGCCCTATCATCATTCGACAAGGAGGCATGTCGGCCTTTCTTCGATAGGCTTACTGAGTTTTTCCACCTGCACCATCACTCCGATGAGCAGGACTACGTTGCTTACGAGGAGCTGCTTTACAGGGTACGAAGGCCATACACGCCTGAGATGCTTGACATGATTGACAGATGGATGGGTCTGGAGAAGAGAGAATGGAGGGAGGAGACCCAGAGAGAAGTCCTTCTTTCCCTGTACGCGATAAAGTACCCCGACACACTCCTGATAGAGAGTCTGACTGAGAAAGCAAGGTCGGACGTTCGTCGGCTTTCCGCATATCTCCACTTTACCCACCACACATACTCAATCTGGGACGATGACACGCGGAATGGGCTTTCCAGGTTGGGGATTAACATCCCCTCTTTGGAACATGCGGACCCATTCGTTTACGGGGCATACATTTCTTCCATCGAGCTACTAAAGGACGTTGCTCCCTTCACTTGCTTCCTTGAACACGATGTCCCTCGTCAGAGGCTTTTCCAGTCAGCACTGGCTGCATTTGGGCGCGAAGGTTAGCACGGCTTATTGCCGGGCATACACTCCGCATCTCGTGGAGATTCGAAGAGTTGGGGTTATTGGTGCCGGAGCAATGGGTTCCGGTATCGCTCAAATCTGCGCACAAGCAGGATGGGAGACGACATTGTACGACGCCTTTCCCCAATCCCTGAAGAACGGAATGGAATCCATTGAGGAATTCTGGCAGAAGGGAGTAGAGAAGGGGAAGACGTCTAAAGAGGATCTAGGCCAATGGAGAGCCAAGCTTAGAGAAGCAAATGAAATTCAAGATGCGGCAATTGGCATGGACCTGATTATAGAGGCAGTACCGGAGAAAATCGAACTGAAGAAGTCTGTCTTCAAAGAATTGGAATGCAGTGCCCCCCACGATGCAGTACTAGCGACAAACACATCAGGACTGTCGGTTTCGGATATCGCATCGGCAACTAATTCCCCCGATAGGGTGATTGGCATGCACTTCTTCAACCCGGTTCCTCTGATGCCACTACTGGAGATCGTTAGACACAAGTCTGTTTCCAGAGAAACGGTTTCAACTGCGGAGGGGGTCGGGCGGGCCTTGGGTAAGACTACCATTCTAGTCAATGACGTTCCAGGATTCGCGACCAGCAGATTGGGAGTTGTTCTAGGTAACGAAGCGATCAGGATGCTCGCGGAGGGAGTAGCCTCTGCTAGTGACATAGACACTGCGATGCGATTGGGGTACCGTCACCCCATGGGCCCTCTTGAGCTATCAGACTTGGTGGGCCTAGATGTGAGGAGGGACATCCTGCAAAGCCTAGCTGATGCATTCAATGACGAGTCATACAGGCCGCACCCCATGTTGGATGGCTTGGTCGAGGCAGGGGACCTTGGAAAGAAGACAGGAGCGGGGATATACGACTGGAGCTCTGGCCAGAAGGCCGAAAGAGAGTGATTCCCCTAGGACCAGCTAAGTCCCTCGGAGGAGAAAGTGCAGTCGCCCTCGCAAGTATCTATCACTGTCCCATTCATCAGGAAGTTGAAAGCCATCAAACGTGCAATCTTTAGTCCGCCTATTGCATTGTGAGCCGCATGGGGCTCCTGACCGTACACGTTGCCCTCGGGTGCTAGCTCGTACCCTCCATCGAAGAAAACTCCCACAGACCCATTGTGACCGTCTGAGACAGTTTGCACCCCATAAGGAGTAATGGTGGAACTGTCTAGGAGAGGGATTCCCCCAGTTCTCATCATCCTGCTAGAAGAAATGTTTGAAATCTGGAAATCCGCAATTGAGAAAAGGGTCATCAATTCGAATGGTTGCACTTCGCCGTTGTACCCGTCTTGCATCATGTAGAGGAATGTTTCCGTCTCAGTTGGGTCCCACAGATACTGGGCCACTGACATTACGATAGCCCTGTCCATCTGGTTGGAGTATCCTAGGCTACTGGAAAATGGCTCGTAGAACCTATCGTATTGTGTACACCTCTCAATAATGTGGGAAAATGCCGACCCTCCTGCCCAGAGAACACCTCTATTCAGATCAGGAGAGAGGCCAATTATGGAAGGTCCCCTAAGGCCCCCGTTTGAGTATCCAGTGTAAGTTGGGCTGGAAGCATCCACCAGTTTGGTTCCATTCTGGTAAAACTCTGGGAGGTCGGAGCAAACCCCCATGAACGTCCTCACCATAACGGCCTGATTGACCATTGACTGCTGAAGGCGCTCTGCCTGATGCTGGAAGAATCCTATGTTTAGGACGGCGTACTCGATACTTATGACGTCGTCAGAAGCCCACCCGTAGAAGCTAGTTCCGATCATCGCTACGTTGTTCTCGTTGCCCCAGCCAGATAGTCCCGAGGTGTTTCCTTCTCCCAGGAATCCATGGCCCCATACAGTCAATGGGGCAGGGTTACCAGATTCGTTAGCCGAGTTCGGAATCATTAGCCAAAAGGGTATTTCCCTGTTTTCCACAAATGACGGCGACCCATCAGAATCCCTACTGATTAGGGTTGGCGCAAAGAATGACTCAGTATACTGTGGAGATGTGTAAGTTCCTGTGATCAGCCAGTGAGTCCTGTTTCCGTCATTGAAGACCTCGGAATTTGAATCGACTGAACAACCCAGTCCTTGGGTGCCAATACGATCAAGGGCATCGTTTCTCATTTCTATCACGTCCCCGACGATAGATTCGGTGGAGGCAGTGTGGAACCACCAGACTGCCTGAAGAGTTTCTCGGGAAATTGCATTTGCACTGTTTGGATGCCCTTCATTGGTTAGTTGGGCGAAAATATCCTCATACTTTTCTCTACGGGATTCTATGTCCGGAGAGTCAGAAACCACCCCGTCTCGCAGAGCAGCGAATCCCTCGTGTGCGAGGATTGTTTCCCCCTGGGAGTCCACTAGATTGCGAATTACTACCGCAAAAGGGGTGTTGTGATCAAGAGCTTGGATAGTCCTAATGTGCAGGATTGTGGACTGGTCTGGCTCGGAACGAGCATCGAGCTCGACCCAATGTGGTACTAATTCCATAGTTTGTAGATTGAACAAAAGAGTAGGGTGAGATGGGTCCAGGCTCTTGCCAATAGTGTACTGCCCGGCAAGATCTGTTACATCCGGTTCTGAGACAAATGCAGTCATAATCTGAGTCGATGGGCTGGCCCCATCCCTAGTATTTAGTATTGGGATCTCAACTACTGGGGACAAACCAGAGCCTGGTATAGAATTTGCAGAATAGTGTATCCTTAGGCCCGTCTCTGTGCCCTCATCATCCCTCAAGAATGCGTCTGATGGGAAGGGAAGCATGCAATGAATCGGGTTTGTGTTGTCGCAACCATCGGTGTGGGGCACACTAATTGGGGCTTGTTCGACCTCGCCCTCTCCAACCCCTCCCGTCTCCTCTTCGACCTCTTCCTCATAGGTGCAAGACGAGTTATCGGAATTTGTGGCATCGGGGTTGTAGTTGATGGCAGTCTCATCGGTGCAACCGGTGACTTGTTCCTCGGGCCCATCAACCTGGCCTGAGCAGCCAGCGAGTAGCATAATGGCAACTAGTAATACCGAGATTGCACTATTTCCGTTCCGATTCACAATTACCAGAGGGGCCTAGCGGTTTTCAATTAATCTAGGAAGTTAGCATCCTGTGGAAGTGATGGACCCCTGTCTCCTTGGTAGGGGAATATCTTCCTCTTTCGTATGATTCTGAGGAGACACCGCGCTGAGTTGCCTCCACTATCTCCTGATCCTCCTCCTCAACCTTGTCCAGATCTCCTCCTGCTCCCTTCCCCAGCATTGACACGTCTCCAACGTACCCTTGGTAGATTATCCTGGTCCGGTTAACGGAAAGGGGCACCACGAGGTTGACTGAGAGGCCCCAGGGGTAAAAGTTGAGCATTAGACCCGGGAAGATCCAGTAGTAGAATGCTGCAACTCTGAGTCCGAAGTCAGGGGAATGCTTTGGCATCTCGAATGCTGTTTCGCCCTCACTGGCGATACCCATCTGCAGAACGCCGCCATCGAAGAGGATAGTTCGGTAATTGTCGTAATCGAGTGATTCGTTCAGGCCTTTGTGGACAAATGGGATGTGGAACCCCTCTAGGTAGTTGTCAACGTATAGTGCCCAGTTTGCCTCGATTTCGTAACTTCTGTGTCTCGATGGGTCGCTTTGGAAGGTCTCTATTGGCAACCAACCTATCCTATTCTCCATTTCTTCTAGGCATGATTCCAGACCAGAGGGCTCTATCCCCGTGAAAACTAGGCCCTTCCAGACGGTTGTAGGAAAGGTCGGAAGATCGTCATCTTGGCTTGGGAAGTCCTCAACTCCTTCAAACTCGGGCATGGATCTAAGTTTGCCGTCTAGGCCGAAAGTTCGTCCGTGGTATGGGCACTGCAATGTCTTGTTGTGGCATTTTCCATCTGAAACTAGCATCCCCCTGTGAGTGCATACGTTTGAGATGCATTGAGCCCCCCCTCCTGCCGTCATAAGCATGGGCTGTCCTGTTAGCCCTTCGACATGATCCAACGATATCGCGGTGCAACCGGCAAGCTGGCTCTGATGCCCGGCGAAGTGCCATGAATTCCTGAATGACCTCTTCAAATCCAGGAACTTGTCTTTATCGGTGTAGAATGAAGCTGGGAGGGTTCGAGCCCTGGTGATATCTGGATCAATGAAGGTTGACAAGGTTAGCGCCATTCATTCCGTAACGCAATCCAATGTAGCCATTTCGACGTTCGACATGTGGCTCGCGAAGGTGACCACTCGATCTTTATTGGCCCCAATGTCGGAAATTCCCAGCCTAGACTTGGAGTATACATGGATAACTGCATCTCCATCCTCACAAAATCCTTTGACTACGAAGTCGTCCTGGAACCTGAAAAAAAGAGACGTGAAAACAGAGTGGGTCTGGTCTGTCCATTCGCCTATTGTCTCCGTCCTTGGCTGAGAGTTGATCCAATCTATGGACTCTGACATTACCGTTTCAAGACTCGAGTTGAATCTTAGTTCCGTCAGTCCGTCGCTTCTGTACGAATTGGGGCCTATCATGGAGCAATTCAGAGAGTTCTCCGGGCACGTCTCTGGAAACTCCTCTGGCTCGATTATCTCACCGGATGAAGCGAGCTGAATCGCGATAACCAAGAAGAGGTAGGATGAAAGTACCCCTATGGCGAACAAGGAGCGTTTTCTTCGCGGCTTCATGAGTCACCTTCGGCGACAATCACCCTAGCTGCCCTAAGTATCCTATCGTGCATCCGATAACCCCCCTCTACGACCTCAATCACAGTTCCTGGCTCTTCTCCAGGAGGGCATGGTACAGTGGCAATTGCTTCCATGCAGGTTGGGTCGAATTGGGTCCCAAGAGCCTCAATCTGGGTGATTCCCTCGGCTTCTAGAGAAGACCTCAGTCCTTCTAGAGTAAGCCTGACCCCCTCGATGACTGATTCTGCGCCTTCTCCCCCCTCTGAAGCTTCGACTGCCTTCCCAAGGAGGTCGGCTGCGTGTATCAGCCTCTTGGCTAGAGATGCCCCCCCGTACTTCAGAGCATCTGACCTGTCTCTTGCTGCCCTCTGTACTGCGTTGGCGGTCTCTGCCTTGGAATACTGGAGTTCCTTCTCCAGTTCCTCCACCCTCGCCTCTAGGTCCAATTCCTCTTCTTCGGATTCGGTAGTGACCTCGGCAGGTGGCTCTTCCGTCACGACCTTGGGCCGGAACAGTCCCTCAAGAATCCAATGGTCCCATTCAGTCGGAGTAGAAGTATTCTCCAGATGACTTCTGCTCACGGTCCTTCCTGCTTGAAGGCTTGTTTATCCTAGGCCGGTGTGACTCTACGTCTCTTCGGAATGTAACGTCCGCGTCTGAAAGGAATAGATTCATGCCCTTCCTAAGAGATAGAGGGCCTACTGCTTTTCCACTACACCCTCCCTCTCCCTGGAATACCAGTATCGAGTCGCTTACGATATCAAGGAAGTAAGTGTCGTGATCGATGACCATGGCTGCCTTCTCGTTGCTCTCCATTGTCCTTCTGATGGCCTTGGCTGCCTCCATCCTAGCGTTTGCATCTAGGTGAGCGCTTGGCTCATCGAAGAGGTACAGGTCTGCCTCCTTGCCTAGGCAGATTGCTATGCTCACGGCCTGCAGCTCGCCCCCCGAGAGTTTCTTTGCTCTCAACTCAAGCATCTTGTCGACTTGGAGGGCCCTAGTGACCTGAGTGTGGAACTCGCCAGACCTCCATTTTCCGCCCAATTCAGAATCCAGCCACTCCTGGACGGTTCCATCGAATTCGGCCCTAACATGCTGGGGCTTGTACGAGACCTTTGCGTCCATGGTGCACCAACCCTCGTCCGGATCTATCTCTCCAGCGATTATTTTTACCAGGGTAGTCTTTCCAGTAGCATTTGGCCCCACTACCCCGACTACTTCGGCGGACTTGACCTCTCCTTCCCCGGTCTCAAGCCGGAAATCGCCCAATGTCTTCTCAATCCCGCCCCATTTCAGGATCGGCGTTCCTATCTCCTCTCCGCGTGTTCGTCCCCTCAGGAACTGGATTGGCTTATCCCTAATCCTAATGTTTTCCTCTGGGAGGAATCCGTCTAGGTAGGCGTTGATGGCGGTTCTTGTTGGCCTCGGAGGGGTGAAAATACCGTATGCCGATCTTTCCCCGTAAATCACGTGAATTAGGTCGCAAAGGACGTCCAGAATCGCCAGATCGTGCTCGACTACTAGCACCCTCTTGCCCTTTTCAGTCAGTTCCCTAACAACCCCTACCATCCTCATCCTCTCATAGATGTCAAGATATGATGACGGCTCATCGAAGAAGTAGATGTCAGCCTCTTTCAGTAGAGTGGCACAGATTGCAACCCTCTGAAGCTCACCCCCGGACAGAGCAGCTAGGTCCCTGTCGATGATGTGTGAAATTCCCATCATCTTGGAGAGTTCTTCCACCTCGCCGCGATCATCAACCCTGTCCAGCAGATTCCTAACCTTCCCTTCGAAAATCTTGGGAAGCTTGTCAATGTATTGTGGCTTTACAGAAATGTTCACGCCCCCTTCGGCTACATGGCCCAAGTAGTCTCTCAACTCGCCCCTGGGGAATGTGGAGATTATTTCCCCCCATTCTGGGGAGGCGTCTTTCCAGTTCCCTAGATTGGGGCGAAATGAACCTGATAGGAGATTGATTGCTGTAGACTTGCCAATCCCATTAGGTCCCAGTATACCGACAATCTGGTCCTGACGAGGTGAGGGGAGCCTGAATAGTCTGAATGAGTTCTCGCCAAAGCTGTGTGTAAGGTCAGTGTCTAGCTCCTCTGGGAGGTTGATTATCTTCACCGCGTCATCGGGGCAGTGCTTTGCTCTGGTCAGACATACTGGGCAGGCCGACTCGAGGATCTTGCATTTGTTCCCCTCTACCTGGATGCACTCCCTTTCGCACATTGCAGAGTACTTCTGGAGGTAAGCGAACGCATTGCTGTTGGGCTTGCATCGTTCCTCTAGCAGAACTGCGACCCTCATGCCCCATCCTCCTTACGACTGACTAATACATCTTCCATGCGAATCGCGACCGCGACCACTATTTCCATCAGAATCCAAAGAACCTGTACCTCACGTATACGTACGCTGCGAGAAGTATCTTCTCAGTCTTAGTTAGCTGGATCCTCTCGGTGAATACGTCACCTTTCTTCCTAGTTATCTTGGTCATGATCGACTGGTAGAATGAAGCCATTGCCGCTGGGGAGTACCTAGCAGACTTGTCCAAGTGGGATAGAAGCTTGAAGGCCCGTTGCCTGTACCCATCCGCCCTCTCCAGGTATTCCTCTACGAATGGAGCCCACCCAGGGTGCTTTAGCAGATCTTTGCCACTCTTTACGTCATCCTCAGATATACCCCACCGTGCGAGGTCCTCCAGAGGGAGGTAAATCCGATCCCTATCGGCGTCCTCTGCAACATCTCTGATTATGTTAATCAGCTGCATGAAGACCCCCCATGACTCTGCATACTCCTTTGCCCGATGGTCGTCGTACCCGTAAATCTCGATACAGACAAGACCGACCGTTGAGGCGACTCTGTAGCAGTACGAGTACAGTTCCTCAAAGGTGTGGTATCTGTTTTTATGAAAGTCGTTCTCCATTCCGCTAATCATATCGTCTAGTAGCTGTCGCTGGATCCCATGTCTCCTGACGGTGTCCTTCAGAGCAATGAAGATGGGGTCTGTGGAAGTTATGTCGGCATATGCAGTTGACAGTTTCTTCCTGTAATAGAACAATTGGGACATCTTGTCATTGTATGTGGATCTATCTAGTACGGGGACACCTGGGCTAAGCCTCTCGATGTTTTCTCTGTAGGCCATTGACTCGGGGTCGTCGGATGATCCTCCCGGGAAGACGTCCACGAAGTCGCCGTCGGCAATGTCGTCGGCCCTCCTGCAGAATGCGTAATACGCCATAATTGACTTCCTCTTTTCGTCTGGCAGATACTTGAATGAGTGGTAGAAGTTTCCAGCCTCCCTCCTTGTTAACTCCTCGCAGAATTCGTAGGAAGTATCGATCATATGCAGAGGAATGTCTGGCTCCGTCCAAATTGCAGCGTCTATGTGCTTGAAGGGGTCTACGAGCTCCCCCCTTGAGCCGATGGCTCCCATGAATAGTGCCCCCTCCCTCACTGCCTCCAAGGCTGTAATGCTGATTGCGCGAGCGGCTTCCTTCGTGACATCTACTGCTGCCCTTATCAGGTCTATGGGCTCATCTATGCCATCTTGGGGGCCTGGGGCAAGCGGTTCTTCCCCAGCCTCGCTTGAAGAGGTGTATAATCTGGATTCCTCGCCCTGGACCATGTCGCTCCCAAATCGGGCGGCATTGGGGCCCACTTGAAGGTCTCGCGACTGCGACAGTACTCTGCTTCGTATTTTACGGAGTGTTTTCTGGCCCGGATTTCCTTACTCAATCCCCTAGAAGATTCTTGCTCATTCCTTGGAAAGGAATTGCCATAACCACCTTCCTAACGACGGCTTTGACCTCCGAGCGATCAATCTTAATCCGGTTCTCAGCATCTAAGACGTTGCCTCTCCTCAACATTGAGGCGGTCCTCTTAGCAATTACCACTGGAAGCATGCACGCACCCCTGAGGCGAAACTGTGAGTGGGGGAGAAGTCCGATGTACTGAACTGCAGCTTCCAAATGGGACTCAGTGATATCCAGATACTTGTCATAAAGTGGCTTGAATTGTTCCATGTTTCCCGGCTCTAGCAGATCTTCAGGAGTTAATCCGTGTTCAACTAGTGATCTCCTAGGCATGTAGCACCTTCCTAGGGAAAGGTCAGAGGGGATATCTCTCAGGATGTTGATCATCTGCAGGGCCTTTCCGAACCTAACACTCTTTTCGAACAATAAACTCTCAGTGTCATTGTCAGCCTCAAATTGGTGGTCGAGGGACATCCTAGTCCAGAACTCTCCAACGCTGCCAGCAACGCGGTAGGCGTAGTCATCCAACTCCGAATCTTCCTCTAACGAACATATTGAACTGGATGATTTGGAGAACCTGTCGATATCTTGTATCTGGCCTCCAATAATGATGCCCAGACAACGTCTTATGCTTTCCTGGTCGGACTCTGAAAACTGCCCGATTTTGGAAGTCACTTTCTCTACGCTTTCTAGGAGCCTTCCCTCTGAGGGATTAGTCTGCAACTTGGCTAACTCGGATATATCTGGGGCTTTTTCCGAGTTTCCCTGGGAGAACTTATTGAAAGCCTCCAGACATATCAAACGAGTCTGGAAATCCCCTGCTTCTGAGTCTGCTATAGTGTCCGAGGTTCTCGCTAACAGGTATAGGAGGCTGACTTGCTTGCGAATTGGTTTGGGCAGTTCCTTAAGCGAGAGGTAGAACGATCGAGAAGTCCCCTCGAGGATAGAGTCTAGCTCTGAGTCGAAAATTGCCGGCATACTATGTCACCCATAACTCGCTGAGTTGCACTAGTCCTAAGTCTCTCGCAGTCCGGCATCAATCAGGGCGGCAACTAGGGCCTCGCCTATCTTTGAGGGATCACGTGCAATGTAGATCCCGGCTTCCTCGAATGCAGAGAACTTCTCCTCTGCAGTTCCCTTGCCACCAGAGATGATAGCCCCTGCGTGGCCCATCCTCTTCCCTGGAGGGGCCGTGGCACCTGCAACGAATCCCACAATTGGTTTCGAGAAATTCGTCTTGGCCCATTCGGCTGCTTCCTCTTCAGCAGTACCTCCAATCTCCCCGATCATCACCACTGCCTCAGTTTCTGGGTCTTGCTCGAAGGCTTCCAGGCACTCTATGAATCCAGTACCGTTAACCGGATCTCCACCGATTCCAACGCATGTTGTCTGACCCTCGCCGACACCCATTGTCTGGGCAACTGCTTCGTAAGTTAGAGTCCCTGACTTCGAGATGATCCCCACCCTGCCCTTCGCATGAATATAGCCCGGCATAATCCCGATCTTGCAGCCCCCTCGTTCCCCGGGGCTAATAATCCCGGGGCAATTGGGCCCAATCAGCCTGACTCCTGACAAATTCTCGATATGGGTCACGACACGAATCATGTCTAATGTTGGGATCCCCTCGGTAATGCATATGATCAGACCTCCAGCATTCAGTTCATGGAAGGCGTCGGCTGCTTCAATGATGGCTGGAGCGGCGAATCTCGCAGGCACGTAGATCACAGTAGCATCCGCTCCAGTTGTTGAGACGGCTTCCGACATGGTGTCGAATACGGGCACTTCCCTTCCCGGAAGTTGTACTTCTTGGCCTCCCTTTCCCGGGGTGACCCCTCCCACGATATCCGTTCCGTACTCGACCATCCGAGTGGCGTGGAATGTTCCTTGGCCCCCAGTAATTCCCTGAACCAGGACCTTGGTTTGCTCATCAATCCAGATGCTCACTGAGTACCACCACCAATGGCACTGACGATAGCCTCGCCAGCATCCCCCAGTGTTCCAACGGTAAGGACGTCTAGATCGCTTTCATCGAGGACCCGTCGGCCTTCCTCGTGGTTAGTTCCGGAGAATCTTACAACTAGTGGGACCTGTAATCCTGTCTCCTCAGAGGCCTCGATTATGCTTCTAGCTACCATGTCGCACCTGATGATACCGCCGAAGATGTTCACCAGAATTCCTTCTATGCTGGGATCCTCCAAGATTATGCCGAACGCTGCTGTGATGGATTCGCTATCTGCTCCTCCGCCGATGTCTAGGAAATTTGCAGGTTCTCCCCCGTACATCTTGATTACGTCCATAGTGGCCATTGCCAGCCCCGCACCGTTAACCAGACACCCTATGTTCCCATCCAAATCAACATACGAGAGTCCATGCTCGTGAGCTCTCAGCTCTACCTCTGACTCCTCAGATATGTCTCTCAGGGCATCCCTCCATGGGTGCCTGAATGAAGCGTTTTCGTCAAAGCTGACCTTGGCATCCAGAGCCACCATAGTCCCATCTCCGGCCCTAACCAGGGGGTTGATCTCGATCATGGAGCAATCCTTGTCCACGAACATGGAAGCGAGGTTGTCCGCCATCTCCACGAAAGACTCACGAGAAGAGCCTGACAGACCCAAAGAGTCAGCCATTTTTCCAGCCTTTTCCTCGCTAAGTCCCTTGGAAGGCTCGAACCACTCCTTGTGAATTGCCCCAGGGGCCTTCTCAGCTACCTCTTCGATGTCAACTCCCCCCTCGGTTGAACCCATAATTAGCAAGGACTCGCTTTCTCTGTCAACAAGTATAGCGAGATAGTACTCATGCGCAATGTCGCAACCGGATTCCACGTACAGGTTTTTGACCATCTTGCCCGATGGACCAGTCTGCTTTGTTACCAGATTCTGGCCAAGAATGTTTGAGGCATACACCTCGACCTCCTCTCTTGAGGAAGCGACCTTGACTCCCCCTTCCATTATCAGTTCCCCAGAATTCGGGCAGTACAGGTTTCCCTTGCCCCTTCCACCGGCGTGAATTTGGCTCTTTACGGCTACAATTTCTGATTCTAATAAATCATAAGCAGAGAGGGCCTGCTCCACTGAAATGCAGTGGACACCTTGCTGAACTCTTACTCCTGATTCCTTGAACATGGCCTTCGCTTGGTACTCGTGAATATTCATTGGTCGGCCGACTGAAGAGGCCCCCTTGAACGATGCGGCGGACCGTTTTCCAGAGGGGAGCCGCGAAGCGATGATAGGGGACTCCATACTGGGTGAGGCGTGGACGTGATTGTGCTTGCCGGGGGATTCGGCACAAGGCTCCGCCCTTGGACCGAGAGCTTTCCCAAGCCGCTGCTTCCGATTCTAGACAAGTCGATGATAGAGCATGTAGTGAATGTTCTCCCTGAGGAACAAGTGGACAGGGTGCTAATCGCAGCAGGATATGGTATTGAGAAGATGCGCGAGCATTTCAACGCATTATCCCTACCGTACGAGGTGTTGGTTGTAGAGGAGAAAGATCCGCTCGGAACCGGGGGGGCGATAGCAAATTGCAGGGATCATCTTTCTGGAGGAACATTCTGCGTAATCAATGGGGATCTGGTCACTAGCCTAAGGGTAGAGAAGATGCTCGAATTCCACGAGAGCAATGGGGGGTTAGCGACTATCTCTCTATGGGAGGTGGAAGATCCTTCACGGTTCGGAGTTGCTGACTACGTTCCTGAGACGGGTAAAATCATGAGGTTCCAAGAGAAGCCCCCAATCGAAGAAGCCTACTCTAACCTAATCAATGCGGGAACGTACATTCTAGAGCCTGAGATATTCAAGTTGATGCCCGAGGGACGGCACAGCATAGAGAGGGACGTCTACGAGGATCTGTCTGCCACAGGAGGACTGAACGGTTTCCCATTCGAAGGGTGGTTCGTTGATGCCGGCACCCCTGCTTCATTTATCGAGGCGAACCAGGTCTGCATTTCGGAGGAGAAATTCTCCAGCGGGTCTTCACAAGGGGACTCCTGGTTTGGCGAGGGTTCGACTAATCTGGGCGAGGTTGCTGGAAGCTCTGTTGGAGCTGGTGCATCTATAGGGGAAAGGTCAGTCGTTAGAGGCTCTGCAATCTTAGAGGGGGCTGAAATAGGTGCTAGTTGCACTATCGAAGGTAGTCTGATTGGTATTGGAGCTATAATCCCCGAGGGCTCAATAATTCAAGGTGAAATTGTGAATCACCGCTAATTTCTGAAGAACAAGTTCAATGTGTCACCAATCCCCGTCATGGTCAAAGAGTCGAGGCTGCTCGGGATACTGTGGGCGACTGCATTGTCGTTGTCAACTTCAAGACATACCAGACAGCGCAAGGAATGTCTGCAGAGGACCTAGCGAGGACTATGACGGACATACAAACTCCGGCCAGACTGGTAGCTGCAGTATCTGCCTTGGACCTTGCATCCGTTGTACGGGCTGCCCCGGATCTAGAGATCTGGTGCCAGCACCTAGACCCCGTCGGTTTCGGCTCTAACACGGGGTGGTTAAGCCCCGAGACGGCAATTGAGAGAGGAGCGGCTGGCACGCTCATTAATCACGCAGAGCACAAAGTAAGCCTAGAGCACGTAGCTATGCTTCTGGAACAAGTGCCAGATGGCTTCTGCGTTTGTGCTTGCGCTGCGGACATAGAAGAGGCACGGGCGCTCTCGGCCCTAGAACCGACCTTCGTGGCCGTCGAGCCTCCTGAGCTTATTGGGGGAAGTGAGTCAGTTACTAGCGCAGATCCAGAAGTCGTATCTGGGACAGCAAACGCAGTCAAGGAGGTCTCCGAGTCTGTGGGAGTTCTATGCGGTGCAGGCGTGAAAACTGGATCTGACGTCAAGATGGCGATGGATCTGGGGACATCTGGAGTCCTCCTAGCCAGCGGAGTGACAATGGCCGAAGATCCCCGTTTTTCACTCGAGGAACTAGTCTCCGGGCTGTAGTTTCTGAGTCTCCAATCATTCGTTACTGACCACAGCACTTTTGTCGCAGTCGGCAATCGCACGGTTGTTGACCATGGGACGAGACGTGAGCGAGAATATCGAGAGAATAGCAAAGAAGCCTTACAGCAAGGAGCTTTTTAGGCTCCAGCTGGAGTTGATTAAACTACAAGAGTGGGTCAAGGCAAAGGGGCTCAAGGTCGTAGTGATCTTTGAAGGAAGGGATGCTGCGGGAAAGGGGGGCGTTATCAAGCGAATAACCCAGTACCTCAATCCCAGGGTAGTTAGGGTCGCGGCTCTACCAGCCCCAACGGAGCGTCAGAAGACAGAATGGTACTTCCAGAGATACGTGAACCACCTGCCAGCGGCAGGAGAGATGGTTCTTTTCGACAGAAGCTGGTACAATAGGGCTGGCGTGGAGAGAGTGATGGGTTTCTGTGACGAAGAAGAGTATGACGAATTCATGAGATCTTGTCCTATGTTCGAGAGGATGCTACTGAGATCTGGCACTATCCTGATCAAGTACTGGTTCTCTGTGTCAGACGATGAACAATTGAAACGTTTCAAGGCTAGGCTAGACGAGCCTCACAAGCGATGGAAACTCAGTCCTATGGATCTAGAGTCACTAACCCGATGGGAAGATTACTCAGAAGCTAAGGACATCATGTTCGCGCACACCGACACCAAGCAGTCCCCGTGGTTTGTCGTAAACTCCGAAATCAAGAGGCATGCTCATCTAAACTGCATCAAACACCTGCTGACCATGATTGACTACGAAGATCTGACCCCCTCCCCCATTGAGCTACCGGAAAGGAAGATCGCCAAGGGTTACGTAAGGCCCCCGATGTCAGAGCAGACGTTTGTTCCAAACCACCACGAGGCTCTGATGTGATGAGGAAATGAGGCATCCTTGGCTGGCTTCACTGCTCCTTCTATGCGTCTTTTCTCCTGGATGCACATCAACCGATGAACCAGACCCGAACGGTGACGAAGATGGTGATGGGCTACCCAACTGGTGGGAGGAAGAAATGGGTCTTGACCCTGAGGATCCAGGAGACGGAATAACATGTCACGGAATGCCCCGATACTGCCTCAGATCTTATGACAACTTCACTTTCCCTGAGACACACAACTCGTTCTCCACCATCGAGGACGGAGTCTGGATGGCAGTAAACCACTACACTGCTCTTCAAGCCCAGTGGGATGGTGGAATTAGGTCATTCATGCTAGACACTCATCACCTTTCCAAGGAGGAAACTAGTCCTGAGGACATCAGGTTCTGCCATGGTGATCCCGATTCTACGCTATTCTACCCATGCGTATACTCGGAAGTTGACGCCTTCGCCTGGCTAAGAAAACTAAATTCGCTAATGAACAACAGCACCGGTGACGTAGTTTCTCTGTTGCTGGAGAACTACGTACCTGGCGAGCATGTGGAGAATCTTTTCGAGAAGACCGGGATGCTTGACAGAGTCTACGTCCATGCCGCCGGAGAGCCTTGGCCCAGCATTGGGGAGATGGTGCTCAATGGGACAAACTTGGTCGTTTTCTGGGACTATCATTACGACGAACGATTCCCCTGGCTTCATCACGCTTGGACCCATAGCTGGGACACGCCGTATGGGGAAAGAGAACAGAGTGAGATGTCCTGCAGAGTGGGTAGGGGCGACGGTGATCAGCCGGTATGGCACCTCAACAACTGGCTTAGCAGCATTTACGGGCAGGGGGACCCGGTTAGGTCTAACGATGTCAATGACTACGAAACTCTACTTCAACGTACACTGACCTGCTGGGAGATTGTTGGAAATAGACCAACTTTTGTCGCAGTTGACTACTGGGAGAACGGGGAGGTCACGAATGTGACAATCACATTGAACAAGATGTCCAACTGGACGGACCAGGTACCAGAGCACCCCCGAGGCTAGATCTCCTTCGGGCGGATCACATCTTCTACGGCCCACATTCCACCTGATTCCGTCAGAAGTGCGGCAGCGGCCGTCGGCATCGTGTGCCATTCACCGGTTAGGTGGTTGATCAGCATCTCGGACCCGGGATTGTGACCAAGAATCATCGTGGTACCGTCATCCACCATATCCTCTAGCTCCAAGAGAAGATCGTGGACGCTGGCATGGTAGATCCCTTGTCTGACTTCCGAAGGGATGCTTCCCAACCAATGGGACATTCCATCCAGAGTTTGTATTGTTCTTTTTGAGCTGCTTACAAGGATTAGGTCAGGGATCCAGCCCCTATCATTCAGTTCTTCCGCAACCCTTGGAGCGTCCCTAAGACCCCTATTATTCAAGGGACGATCGTGGTCACTTAGGCTGGGCTCTTCCCAACTGCTCTTTGCATGACGCATGATGACAATCCTTCGAGTCAAATTATTCCTCCTCTTTGAAAGCAAATTCGGGGTCCCTCTTCTCCTGGAAGGAAGTAACTCCCTCGGCGAAGTCACTGGTCTGGGATGAGGCTACCATCAGGGACTGCTCGAACTGTAGCTGAGTCTCGAAGAACGTGGATGTTGAGGCATCTAGAAGCTGCTTCGTGCCTCTCCTGCTGTTTTCGGACCAACTTCCCCATTTTCGGGCGACCTCCAAAGCACGTTCTACAACAGCTTCCCCTTCGATGATCTCGTCTACTGCGCCGTTTTCGAGGGCCTGTTCCGCTGACCATGTCTCACCATCGAAGAAGAACCTCCTAGCAGCCTGATTGCCGACCAGCCGAGGCAGGATCCACGTCATCCCCCCATCAGGGGGAAGTCCCAGCGAGAAGAAGGCCGAAGCAAGCTTTGCCTCTGGTGCACAAACCCTGTAGTCCGCTGAAAGCGCAATCCCTAGCCCCCCTCCAGCTGCTGAGCCGTTTATGGCACATACGAAAACAGTGTCAGATGTCCGTATTCGGAGTAGTAGAGGGTGGAGCTTGTCCGTCATCTCCTTCACTATCTGCCCGATTGTTCCGTCCTCAATCCCCCTTGAAAAGTCGTCAATGTTACCTCCTACCGAGAAGAGCCTGCCCGAGCCAGTCAGCACTATTGATCTGCAGGATGGGTCTTCCAAGAGGGTTTCAAGAGACGCTACCAGTGGCACGAAGTTGATCGGAGAGAATGTATTGGAAGATGCCGCGGGAGACAATGTAACCAGAGCAACGCCTCCGTCGAGCTTGTCAGTGGAAACAGGCATGACTCCGGGGGAGGGCATGGACTATTGAATTGCATGAATATCATAAGAAGACGCAGTTTGGGTCAAACGTGCACGACCGCCAGCACCTCTACATCGACGGAACATGGGTGGAGCCAAGCGGTGATGGAACGATTGAAGTGATCAATCCATCCTCTGAACAGACAATAGGATCCGTTCCGGTTGGGGGGGAGATGGACGTCAATGCAGCAGTTGAAGGAGCAAAGAGTGCCTTTCCCACCTGGTCTAGCTCCTCCGTCGAAGAAAGGGCGGATTTACTCAACCAGCTATCCGGAGTAATCAAGGATAGGTCAGAGGACCTAGCTAACCTCATAACCTCGGAAGTCGGTACTCCCATCGAGTACTCTCGGATGGCTATGGTTGGCACTCCTAGGGTAGTAACACGATCATACGCCAAAATCCTAGAAGGTTTCGTCTGGGAGGAAGAGGTCAGGAACTCTCTAGTAGTGAAGGAACCGATAGGGGTGGTCGCTATGATCACTCCCTGGAATTTCCCCCTGCATCAGATAATTGGGAAGGTAGCACCTGCTCTTGCTGCAGGGTGCACTATGGTTCTGAAGCCGTCCAAGGAAGCCCCGCTGAATGCATTCGCACTAGCCGATATTATGGACGATATCGGACTTCCAAGTGGGGTTTTCAATCTGGTCTCCGGACATGGTAGGGAGATCGGAGAGACCATGTCTAGCCATCCGGGGGTTGACATGGTCAGCTTCACCGGATCCACTAACGCGGGAGTGAGGGTTTCAGAGCTGGCCGCACCCACCGTGAAGAGGGTTACACTGGAACTTGGTGGCAAGAGCGCGAACATCATTCTCGACGACGCAGACATCCCAAGGGCGGCATCGTCAGCAATCTACGCCTGCTTCGGGAACTCTGGCCAAGAGTGCTCTGCACTGACGAGGCTTCTAATTCCGGAGGATTCCAGAGACGAGGTCATAGACGTAATCTCCAGCAAGATAGGGCGATACACAGTAGGCGACCCCATGGAGGAGGGGGTCCGGTGCGGGCCGCTCGTTTCCAAGAGGCAGCAGGAGAGTGTTTCTTCATTCATCTCGAGTGGGATAGAGGAAGGGGCGACCCTAGTTGCAGGAGGAGAAGGATTTCCAGATGGTTTAGAATGCGGCTTCTACGTAAAGCCAACAGTATTTGCAGACGTTACCCCTGACATGACAATCTTCAGAGAGGAAATCTTCGGACCGGTACTTTCGATAACCACTTACTCAAGTGAGGATGAAGCGATAGAGCTGGCAAACGACTCCGAATACGGGCTCTCAGGTGGTGTCTGGTCGGGGGACGAGGAGAGGGCAATTCGTGTGGCTAGAAGAATTCGCACTGGACAAGTAAGCATAAACGGCGGTGCGTTCAACGTGACTGCTCCCTTCGGAGGCTACAAGCGATCTGGATTAGGAAGGGAGCTCGGAGTCCATGGGCTAGAGGAGTTCCTAGAGATCAAATCAATCCAGCGATAGGTGGACCGATGGTGCCTCGGCTTCTGATTATCACTGGGACCAGCGGGGTAGGTAAGTCGACAATGGCAGCCGAGCTGAGGTCTTCTTTGGGGTTCGGGAAGACTGCTGCCACAGATACAGTGAGGGAAGTGCTGCGAACCCAGCACTCCCCCCTGGAAAGACCGGCACTGCACAGATCTTCATTTGAGGATGCGGGTGGCTCAGCAGAAGATGACTGGAGAGGGGCTGTGGATGCTGTCCATGATGCAGTTCAGGCCGTTATCTCAAGGGCTCTGGGGAAAGGTATTGACCTCCTGATGGAAGGGGTGCACTTCTACCCCAACAGGAAATTGATTGATTCTTGGAGAGAATCTGGGGGATCAGCGGCAGGGATCGTCCTGTACGTGGCGGACGAGGAAAGGCACAGAAGTATGATTGTAAACAGGGAGAAGCACAATGGCAAGAAGGTGGATCATTATCTCGGAAACATTGGGCGGATTAGGGCGATACAAGAGGAGATGATTGCCACTGGCTCCCAATCAGGATGGTTACTAATTGATCCCACTAAGCAGAGGAATCTCCAGAGAGTCGTTTCTAATTTCCTGAGTTAGATATCTATCGACCTACCCACTCTGGGTCTGACCTCTCTAGGAACGCTCGAACCCCGATCTCCTTGTCCTCAGTGTCGAACAAAGCGACGAACTCGGACCTTTCCATGAGCACACCCTCTGAGAAGGGGAGATCTAATGCCCCCCTCACTGCTCGCTTGGCTACCTTTGTGACGTATGGTGACTTGCGGGCAATCTCCTCTGCAAGCGCCATTGTAGATGAATCTAGATCTTCTGGTGATACGAGTCTGTTAACTATACCCATGCGAAGAGCTTCTTCGGCAGAAATCATACCTCCAGAGAGAACTATCTCCATTGTCTTGCCGTACCCGATTAGCCGGCAAAGCCTCTGCGTCCCGCCTCCTCCGGGGATTAGGCCTAGGTTAATCTCTGGTTGTCCGAATTTTGACCTGTCGGATGCAATCCTGATGTCGCATGAAAGGGCCAGTTCTGTACCACCCCCCAAGGCGAATCCGTCCACCATAGCTATGGTTGGCTTGGAAATGTTCCATACTGCCTCCCACGCGTTGTCCTCGAAGAACGCGCGCACGTCGTCAGCGTTTTTGCCGACGAATTCAGAAATGTCCGCTCCGGCGGCGAAGGCTGGCGGCTTGGGCCTCTTCCCCTCCTCTGGCTGCTCTTCGGGGAGGGCCCCACGGATTACTACGCACCGGACGTTATCGTCCGACTCTACCCTTACGCACTGGTCCTTGATTGCCGAGTGAGACTGTGAGTTTAGGGCGTTTAGCTTGTCTGGGCGGTTTAGTGTCCAGACCGAGATGACCCCTCCTGCCGGATTAGATCCCTTAACGCTTACATCCTCCACAATCAGGACCTGAGCAGCCATGTCACAGCGAGGGAGGCACACCGCTTCAACGTATCACTAATCTACTCGTCTGGCCTAACTGGAGGCGGCAGGTCTGGTAGAGGTGGCGGGGGCATTGCCACCCCTGGAGCCGGGGGGAGGGGCATGGAAGACTCGTCCATCGGCTGTTCGGATTCCAGTTCCTCTACTGAATCTGGGCTTCCGGGAACGTCCAAAGAAATTCTGACTTTCAATACCCTCTCATCGTCTATCCTGACATAAGAGACACCTTGGGGAATAGTTGGATCGGGGTCCTCTGGCTCGTACATCACTGCCAAGCCATGTCCAGGAATACTTGTCAAGGTGGACAGGTCCTCCCCGTCCTCCAAATCGGTCCACTTTCTTGCCTGCTCTGCAAGCCTCTTGGATTTCTCGATTCTCCTCTCGTGATACAGCCTCTCTCTGAATACCGACCTTCTAGCTCTCTGCTGAGCGAGGTATTGGTCGACTTCCGCCTCCGCCTGCAGCTCCGGATCAGAACTAGCCACGTGTACCCTTGCAACACCCTCGACATCATCTCCCGGGGCAACTAGTACTGGCCCTTCATCCATAGAAACTGGCGATGGCAGAGGGGGGAGTTGTTCAGACTGTGCAGGTAGGGGAGGTTCGGGAGAGGTTTTCCTCCCCCTGCTTCTGCGGATCTTTGCGTCCCGGATTTCGCCGGTACTCTCCTCAGATAGAACTGCTGGTGGCAGTTCGATGTCCCCGAAACCCGAGCCCTGCTCTATGACTACAGGCGATTTAGTTTGAGCAGCGGGAATTGGCCGCCGACCCGTGAACAGCAATAGGGAGACGAGAAGAAGGATCAGAACCCCTCCTGCTACTTGCATTAGAAGGCCCTCAGGGACAATAAGGACAAAGTAGAGCGGTACCGAGGCTATGGTAGTCACCCAAAGAAGAAGTCGAGTCGCCGCCGATGCCATGCTACACACCTGCACGGAGGAGCGCGTCTATTCACTTTGACGGGAGATTGAGGAGTTCTGAAAGCGCCTTTAGCGCCCTACCTCTATGCGAGATCGCAGACTTCTCAACTGGAGAAAGCTCCCCGCAGGTTCGCCCGTCCCCGTCATCGGGAATGAAAATGGGATCATACCCGAAGCCCATTCCTCCCAAAATTTCCTCAGAAATCGTTCCAGAGCACACCCCTTTAGCACTGATCGTCTCTCCTTCAAGTGAGATTGCAGCTACTGCCCTGTACTCGGCCCTTCTATTTCCCTCCTTTCGGAGCAGATTGAGAATACCTCCAAGACCGATCTTTCTTTCGACATAGGACGAGTATGGGCCCGGGAAACCATCGAGAGACTCAATGAAAATCCCCGAGTCCTCAACAAGAATAGCAGACTTCTCCATTTCAGTCCCGCTGACCAATTCCCGGGCCTGCATGATCTTAGACAGCGCAACTTCCTCTATTCCGTCTGCTTGAGGTTCTTGCAATTCTGGGACCTGCCCATCGATTTTCAGCTGTGAAACCAAATATCCGAATTTTGCTAGAGTTTCCGACGCCTCAGAAACCTTGTGAGAATTTCCTGTCGCGAAGAGAATTTCCATTTCTTCACTATCCATGGTACCTGACTCTTCCAGTGATCTTTCGGAACCTCTCGACCACATCATGGGCGGTTGGTACTTCAGATTCCTCGCTCTCTCCACCCAGATACCCGTCACAGACGGTTTCCATTCCATCTGGAATTGCGGAATGGCTAGCACCTAGGCACTCATTTAGGACCTGGAGGTCAAGACCGAGCTGCTCAAGTTCGGGGGACTGTCTTGAAAGGCCGAAATCGATTAGATGTAGATTGCCGTGTGGGCCAACCATTACGTTGTGTGTAGTAAGGTCCCCATGGGAGACTCCAACTTCGTGGAGGCTTCGGATCAGAGCGCCTAACTGAGTCAATTGGGGTGGACCTGCTTCTCCCGACTTTAGGAGGTCATGGAGGGGTGATCCCTCAATCCTGGACATCAGAATTGACGAGCTTCTCTGGTCCAGAAACATTAGGTCTGGAGAGGGAAAGCCTTCGGAGGATAGCCTAGATAGGATCCTTGCCTCAGCTGCTAGCCTCTGCCTTGTAAGCCTGCGGTCTAGATCGGGGTGCCTGTAACTCCGGGGCCTTCGGACCTTCAGAACAGCTCTATTGCCCATCCAAGAGCCCCCGGTAACAGTGGCTTCCGCACCCTCGTGGATTACTTCATCTGGCTTCCACGCCGGAACCTGACCATCTGCCATGCATACCCGATGCTAGATGACTTCAAAGCGGTTGCACTCTGCCGATTGACTGGTCAACATGGTTCTGGACATGCCTGCGGCCCCGCTTCCTCGTGGAGTAGTGGGGACATTCGGCTATTCGGAGTCAGAGATAGAAGGGGAGGCGATTAGGCTTCAGTACGCCATCAAGCAGCCAATGCGCTGGAGCATTGATATCTGCAGGTCTCTTGCGCCCATGACTCTAGAAATTAACAGGCTGAAGAAGGAAAGGGACGTGTTCCTAATAGCACATTCCTATCAGACTCCAGATATCACCTACGGCGTAGCTGATTCTGTAGCAGACAGCTACGCACTTTCCAAGGAGGCCAGAGATGCCCCCCAACAGACTATCCTATTTTCCAGCGTTCGATTTATGGCTGAGACTGCCAAGATAGTCAGCCCCCACAAGAAGGTGCTTCATCCATCTCCAGATGCAGGATGTTCACTGAGTGATGGGATCGGCGCTGAGGATATAATTGGACTAAAGGAGAGATTTCCCGGCGTCCCGGTTGTCTGCTACATCAACACCAGCGCTGCTGTGAAAGCTGAGTGCGATGTCTGTGTGACGAGTAGCAACTATCTGAGAATATGCGAGAGGCTCCCGGGTGACAAGCTAATCTTCGTCCCCGATCGATTCATGGGGAGGCACTTGCAGAATTCGCTCAGGGGGAAGAAGGAGGTGATTATCTTCGATGGAGAGTGCGAGGTTCATGCAGAGTTCA
>CAYPWN010000014.1:0-23879 GCA_964414525.1 uncultured Candidatus Poseidoniales archaeon
CTCACGTTCGGTCACGTGGCGGACGCTGTATCCATCGTTGTAATCTTGCTGGTGCTTATTGCAACCTTCAGCGGCTTGTTACGAATATTGCGTTCTGGATCGAGGAGGACCATCCTCCCGTCCACAAGGAGAAACCTGCCCGATCAGTTCTCAGAAGCTTCCATGATGAGGGGTAAGAGGACAAGGGGCAGGGACAGATCAGGCACTCCGACCGTCTCTGGCTCACTGGGAGAGGGGTCCGAAGCCATGGGTCCCGGAGTACAAGAAGCCGATATCTCGACAAAGGAGGAATCGGCCTTGGAGAAGAGGCTAGAACGAGAGGGTGCCAAGAGAGGGGCTGTTCAAATCAGCCTAATGTGGGACAACTGGAACGATCTCGATCTACATGTGATTACTCCATCTGGGGAGCATATCTACCACGATAACAGGAATTCGGGTTGTGGTGGAGAGCTGGACGTGGACATGAACTTCAAGCCGACTTCAAAGACTCCTGTCGAAAATATTGTCTGGACCGGTTCCCCACCTCCGGGAGTCTACAGAGTAGGGGTTAGGCACTACAAGATTCACACCAAGGGGGTATTCTCGTGGGTTCCCTTCCTTTCCCGGATCCACAGAAAGAACTCTACTGATTTCAAGGTCAGTGTGTCAATAGGAGATAGCAAGCGCTTCTACGAGAGCTCCATGGTCAAGGGGAACGACTTGCAGTTCGTCGCTAAGTTTGCGATAGCGGGCCCAGATGGAGAAGTTCCTGAGGACCCTGTCCAGGCAGAATCGGAGGAGGCCAAGCAAGACTTCACTGAAGCTAGGGAAGTAGATACTCTTCGCAGAAGGGTAGGCACTGTGCAAGATGGGGTTTCTGTGACTCTAAGCTGGGAGGGTTCTGGTGATTTGGGCCTATCAGTGCTCGGCTCTGATGGCCAAGAGTTGTCTTTCTTCAACCCCGAGAGCCTTGGGGGGTCTTTCGACGTGGGCGGCTTCGAACCGAAATCGGGTAGCAGATCTGTTTCCTGGGAGTCGGCGCCCCCAGAGGGCAAATACACGATTTCCGTCAGACACTTCGAGACTGAGGAAGACGAGGGGGACATCGAATTCAAAGTAACAGTGAACAACCGAGGGGATGAGCAAGATTTCTCAGGCAGCATCGCCTCTGACGGTTCGAGTGTCGAGGCAGGCAGCTTCGAGGCCTAGCCCGCCCAAAGCCCCTGAATCTTCAGAGATCTCTCCATCCAACGAAGCTTCTCCGACTTCCTAGTTTCGTCAGTATTTCCTGACCACCTCCCTACAGTGTCGGTCCTCGTTCCGAGCATGCTTATGCTAACGGGGCCGACTCCAAGGGCGGTGAGAAAGCATGCAGCACGGTCGCCGTCGGTGAATCCTCCGGGATTGTGCATTCCATTAATTATTGAAGAAGTCTGGTGAGTTAGTACTAGGTCTGGAGAGGTTGCCTGTGTCTCCGCCTCTTGTACCAACGACAACCAGTCCTCACGGTTGTCCCCGTGTGCATGAAGGATTATCGGGACCGCTCGAGAGACGGCCTTAACAGTCCCATCACCACCATCGGCATCGCTGACTACGCAGGCTATCCTTGACCAAGCCAATTCAGAGAGAGACGGTGGTAGTTCGGATAACACTCCTGAAGCCCCGTCGGCAGCCACAATAAGAGTGGGGAATTCTAGAATTCGGACGACTTCGTGAGGCTCTATTGCCGCCCCTAGAATGGCAATTTTGGGTTCTCTGATTACCAACCTTCTGTACAGTCTAGACAAAGCGGCAGCCCTATTGTGCCTAGCCCATTTTTCTACCGAGGAGCCCTCTACTCGTTGAAGCAATTCTAGGGCGCTGGAAAGATCATCGGACTCATCCCAGCCGAAGTGAGACCTGACATCGTCCTGCATCTCGATCAGAGCTAGTTGAGCAGGGGATAAATCTGTAGGGTTCCGTTTTGACGCCATGCTCCAGTGGAAGGGCTCGGTGAGTGTTGAAGAACCCTCGCGGCAGACTATTGCTCGTGCCGATGCCGCTCAAAGCCCCATTGATCGAAGATGAGGGCTTATTGGCTCGTTACCCCTTCCTGCCCCAGGGGAGAGTTTTCATTAGGAAAATGTTGGAGAAAAATGGAATCACTGTTGATGATCTGATTGAGGCCCCGTGGTTAGAAGACGTCAGAATAAAGGGTAGGCTGAGATTGGTAGACTCTGTGATCCAAGATGACGGGGTCGGTTATTCTTCAAACATAGACATCTCCACTGAGGCTGGGAGGATGACAGAAGCACTGTCCTTCTTACATGCGATGTTAGTTGTCTGTGCGTCTTTTGATGAAAGGCTGCTTTCTAGGTGGATTGAAGGGGAGTCGAGCAGGGCCGATCGGCTTCTAGGTATGGATTCGGAGAATTTCTTAGTAATCTCCTCAACATATATTTCTGGTCTGACTGTCGAGAAAGGCAACGATGGCTCCGAACAGTATTGGGTCCCAATGGTGGACTTCATCGAGCTTTGCCCGAGAATTTCCGGTAAATACTGGAGATTGGTTAACCGGCCCACTAGAGAGGGTTTTGTATGCTTGGATTCTGGTGCAGGGGAGTCAGGCAGAGAGAGGGCGTCAAGACTGATCAAGGAAAGAGTCAGAGAGAGCCTTAGAGAAAGTTGCGATGCTCGCATAGAAAGGATGGATGATGAATTTGCAGCAAAATTTGCTGATCCTGTGGAGAAGATTGTCGGACTTCTTTCCGAGAGGGTAAAGGAGGAGATGCCTATGTC
The DNA here is from genome assembly GCA_964414525.1 of uncultured Candidatus Poseidoniales archaeon. Classification (GTDB taxonomy): domain Archaea; phylum Thermoplasmatota; class Poseidoniia; order Poseidoniales; family Thalassarchaeaceae; genus UBA36. The sequence goes on from CAYPWN010000014.1 coordinate 2,758, forward strand.
CGCGGCAATCAGGGAGGACTGGCCCCCGTGCTTCGAGTCTGCAGTTTCTGAGCTTAACCAAGGAGTGAACGTTAACCATGTGGGCAGGGTCTTCCTAGCAGCATTCTCAAGGTCTGTCGGACTCAATCGTGAGCAGACCTGCAGTTTCTTCGCAAGCGCCCCGGACTATGACGCAGATACCACAGCATATCAGGTGAACCAGATTTTCGAAAGGGAGTACACCCCACATGGATGTGCAGCGCTGAAGAGTAATGCTAGGTGCCCTGTTAGTGTTGGAGAAGACCCACTGTGTGACCAGGAGTGGTTGACTCACCCCCTAAAGTACATCAGGGCCAAGCAGAGGAAGAGGTACATGTCCGAACAAGTTGACGGTAGCAATTTGGTCTCAGAGTAATCAGTCCAGCCAATTCCTCATAAGCAGATGCCCTCCAACATGCAACAAACGGAGGGGAATAGTGGTAAGGACACTTGTACTTACTATAGATAGGGACAACGACTTGGGAGTCAAAGCTGGAATCAGAGGACCGGTTGTGGGGAGGAAATCCTGCCTTACAGCGGCTCTGAGGCTAGGAATTGCCGATCCGGAAGAGTCGGACACCAATGCAGTTCTGGGTGCATTGCACCATCACGACAGGATGGCCGAGGCTGCTAGTGCCAGCGACGAGGTGCAGATAGCCATCCTCACTGGGGACGTACGAGTTGGGCCAAGAAGCGACCGAGCTATAGCAAGCCAGCTTGACGAAGTCATTCAGGAGTTCCAACCAGATGCCGCCCTGCTGGTAACTGACGGAGCTGACGACGAAGCCTGCTTGCCGATTATAACCTCTAGAGTAAGGGTGGACACCGTTGAGAAAGTAATCGTTAGACAATCGAAAGGAATTGAGGGCACTTACTACTACATAATCAAAGCAGTAGAGGACCCACGATTCAGGGCTAGGCTTCTTGTCCCACTTGCGGTTTTCCTAATCATCATCGGACTGGGTCTGATTTTGCCAAATGGGATAGCTCTAATCGGATCTCTGCCACTAATTATCGGATTGTGGGTTTTGGGTAAGGGTCTGGGGCTGGAAGCTCAGATGGAGCGTGTAGCGATGGAGATGCGAGATAGCGCTACAGGAGGTTTGTTTTCATCACTCCTCTGGGGCATGTCCATAGTTTGTTTGTTCCTAGCTGTGGCAACGGTTTGGGAGGGCATGAACGACGCTGTACCGGAGGACAAAGGACAGGTCTGGCATGCTATAGCACTAGTAGATGATGTTCTGCAATGGATTGTCGGATCTATATTCTCTTTCTTACTCGCTCTCGGAGTCCTGAGATGGAAGGAGGGTTCTTTCACTGGTAGGAGCGTTCTTCTTATCGGCCTCAGCGTTGTAATCTACACATTCATCGCAGCAACTGTGGACGTGGCTCTTCAGATCACCGCAGGAGGAGGGTACAGCCCGACATTCAGCCAATTGGGCGAGGACTGGGGACTTCCGATATTCTCTGTAGTCCTGTACTACCTCCTTCGAACCGTAGTCCAGTCGTTCTCAGAAGATGAGGAGTCGGCTTACGGGAGTCGTTTCTGGGGAGTATAATGGCAAAGACGACAGCCTCAGTAATCTGGAGGGGAGGCCGCCAAAGGGGGTTGGCTTTACTGGCGGCAATATGTCCTGACGATCCTGAGAGTTTTCACGTAGAATTGGTGGGAGAAGGAGATTCAGTGGAGCTCAAAATATCGATCGAGTCCGATGGATTGGGGCAATCTAGAACCACAGTAGATGACATTCTAGCATGTCTATCGGCAGCAGAGTCGGGGCTGGATTCTATAGAATGACTTGTCTGACGCAAACTAGGACCCTTCAAGTCATGTCGTCTTTTCCCGAATATGTGGAGAGGTTGCCGCACGATAGGTCGGACCTCCTATGGTCGGGGGGTTCTCCAACAAAATTACTGGTTGATTCTGCGGAAAGATGGGTGGGCGCAATGGTCGCCGACGATGTCAATAATCCAGGGTCTGAGACTAGCATGCACGGTGGGGCAGTAGTTATCGCCAAGGGTTCTGGCGTAATTTGCGGGCAGTTAGTTGTGGAAAGTCTGCTGTCTAACCACTATCCATCTTGCACCATCGAATGGAACGTTGAGGAGGGTGGCTCAATCGATGAGGGAGGCACAACTCTTACTATGACGGGAGATTATGGGGAAATGCTACGATCTGAGAGGGTAATGCTCAATATTCTTGGGAGGCTCTCTGGAATCGCAACAAATACTGCAAGTTGGGTTTCTGCTGCCGGCAATATCGGTGTGGCAAGCACCAGGAAAACAGGATGGGGCCTTTTGGACAAGTGGGCCGTACACGTTGGGGGTGGGCTGACGCACAGGCTAAATCGCTGCGATGCCTTGATGCTGAAGGAGAATGACATAGCTGCCATGTCGAAGGAAGGGGAAGAGCCCTCTGACACCATCGCGCGGATAGTCCCCGGACTTTCTGCCGAGAGCGATTCGTTCACTACAGTAGAGGTGACAAAACGCGACGAAGCAGTGGCAGCGGCTCGTGCTTGGGGTCAGGAGCGCGGGAGCAGAGTCGTGATCATGCTAGACAACATGGGTCCGGCCTCTGCCGTTGAAGTGGTTAGCTACCTATCGGAAGAGGGCCTCAGAGAACGTTGCGTACTCGAAGGTTCAGGAGGAGTGACCTTGGAATCACTCGGCGATTGGTCATATAGCGGTGTAGACGTGGTTTCATCGAGCGGCCTGAATCTTGGAGTGGTTCCGGTTGATTTCTCTATGATCATTGGAGGTGGAGAGTTTGGCAGAAATCCCCGATAGTCACCCACGTAGGTCTTCTCTTCTGGCCAGACAAACGATAGTCGATGCTAGTGAGAAGGGCCTTCTTGCACCGTCCGCTATGATAGCACATGGCAGAGGGGAGGCTTTCGACTACATGCTGGGTGAGAAAACCACAGACTCAGCCTCAAGCGCAATCAGAGAAGCTGCTGCAAGATTGATGAACTCGGATAACCCTGTCATCTCAGTAAATGGAAACACAGTGGTTCTTGCTGGGAAGGAGATTGTTAGATTGGCTGCAGTACTTTCTTGTCCGATAGAGGTAAACCTGTACTATAGAACTCAGGAGCGAGTCTCCGGGCTATTGTCTCTACTCGGAGAACAGAGGGGCCAGGTTGCCGAAGAGCCTGATCCCGAAGGGTTCGAAGGAGATTGGCCCCAAGCAGTCGGATCAGTTAGGCTTCTTGGCGGAGACCCGGATTACAGGATCGAGGGTTTGGAGGGGCCAAGATCATTGTGTACCGAAGAAGGCATTGGGAATGCTGATTCTATACTGGTGCCTCTTGAAGATGGGGACAGGTGCGAGGCTTTAGTCAGATTAGGAAAGGAGGTGATTGTTGTGGATCTTAATCCACTATCAAGGAGTTCAATTGGTGCAACAGTTACAATTGTGGACGAGATTTCAAGGGCTTCGAAAATTCTTCTCGAGGAAGTTTTGGGAGGATATCCTAAGCCGACTCAATGGGACAATTCCGAAGCTTTGAGGGAAGCACTCTCGTGCATTGCAGACTCGTTTGGAAAGTTTTAGGAAGAGTTTTCATTCAGTAGAACCCTGCATCTATCGGCAATTGCCTGACCAACCTGGGTTGTGGATGCCTTGCCACCTAGGTCATAAGTGACTGGGGAGCCTGAAGACAGATGCTCTGAGATGGCGCGCTCAAGTACCTCGGCGCAAGTAATGACCTCGTCGTCGTCGTTCCTTGAACCCAGAGACTCGAACATTAACTGTAGAGAGGATATTGCGGCTATTGGGTTGACCTTGTTCTGTCCGGCATATTTGGGGCTAGAACCGTGAACGGGTTCAAAAAGCATATGTTTGTCGCCAATGTTTGCACTTGCTGCCATACCCATCCCGCCCTGAAGAACCGATGCGAGGTCGGTGGCGATATCCCCGAACATATTTGGTAGAACCACAACATCGAGATCTTCTGGGTTTCTGACTATCCACATAGAGAAGGCATCGATGAAGGCCTCGTTGGTTTCTATCCCCTCATTCTCGGATGAAACCTCTCTGAAAACTTCTCTGAAAAGCCGACACCCCCGAGTTACGTTGCTCTTGTCAACACAGGTTACCTTCTGGGAGACACCCGTCCTGGACTCTCGACGATGGGCTAGTTCGAATGCGAATCTAATTACCCTCTCGCTTCCCTTTCTGGAAATCGGCCTTACGTCCCATTCTACGTGACCGTTTAGGCCGGGGAATTTATCGATAACAATAGGCTCGTCTTTCTTGCCGCCCTGGGCTGCCATTGCCGACCTCCTTAGAAGGGCGTGGTACAGGCCTTCGGTGTTTTCTCTGACCAAGACCATGTCGACTAATTCGTGGTCCCAGACATCCCTGAATGCTCCGTGAACCTTGTGATTTACGCCCTTGTAAAGCTTGACTGGTCGTACATTGGCATAGAGGTCTAGCGCGGACCTGAGTCCGAGAAGAACCTGTCCTCCGGCCACGTCTCCATTTGGAAGAGTAGCACCTGGCCAACCCACAGCACCCACAACGATTGCGTCTGACTCATCCCTACAGTGCTCAAAGGATCCCTCAGGCCATTCCTCTCCTGTTTCTAGAAAGTGCTGGCCGCCACAAGGAATCTCGGTTATTTCAAACGAAGTGGGTCCGGATTCTTGGAAAACCGACAGTATCCTCTTTACCTCTTCCATTACTTCCCTACCGGTTCCATCGCCGGGGAGTAGAGTCACACGATAGGTTCCCATCTAATGTCGGCAGTACCTTTTCATTCATCAATCCAACCCTGCATAATTCTTTGATGTATTAGGGAGATAATTGATAGACGGCCAAGTGGACAAACACGGCATGGGAAGCAATCCCGAGGAAGATAGAGGTGGGCCTAAGATAGACATTAGGACATTGCCGGAATCCGTTTCTCTCCTCTGGGAGTCTATGCTTAGGCAGAATCCTAACTGGGACTTGTCTAAGTGGCTTGATGAGAGGGCAACCGAAGAGCTAGAGTTATTGGAGTCACACTTAGGAAGAGAGAAGCTCAGATTCGAGCAGCGTCTACATAGAATCGAGAATCTAGCCAAGCAGATGAAGAGAAGGAGAGAGGGGTTTTCTGGGACCCCTGTTTCAGACCCAAAACAAAGGAACCTGTTCGACGTTTATGGTCCAACAAGCAACGAGAGCCCCAAAGATTCCAAAGACGGAGAGTTTGCTGAACCTCTAGTGGATTTTGGTAGCCTTGGCGCGGATGACGATCCTCTGCTTGCCTATGTAAGCCAAAAGATTTTGATTGCAATAGAAGACTCGAATATCACCGGAGAAGGTTTACATTTCGACGATATCATACGGGAACTGCAGTCCCCTGTAGTGAGTGCTGAAGACATTGACGAGTCTATCTCCTGGCTTCTACAAAGAAAAGAGATTATAGAGATTGAAAGAGACGTTTTTGTTATCGATGGGTGAGCAGTTTCGCCTACCTCAATACAACCATTGAAAGAAGAAGAGTGTGTCCGACAGTTTACCACATGACTAGCGAGACTTCTGGGTGGTATGCGAGACTCGATCACGAGTGTCCTGACAGGACAGAACAGATTTCGATCTGGTTGGATTCTTGGATGGCGGCGACGAAGAATAGACAGCCGATAGCAGCAAACCTTCCTATGGGTTGGCCCACTCTTCCGGCTGGTCTACTAAGCAATCCTGGAGGAGTCTTAGACCATCTCCTGGCTAGATATGAAGCCGAGAGCGACGGTCGTTCACCAAGGGGGGTGTACGCAACTCCTGCAAGATTTGTGGACGCTATACTGCAGGACGAGTTGCATCACGGGAAGAATCGCAAGAGGGAGCCCCCCGCTACCCTATCTCTTGCAGCATTGCCACCAAGCTTCAGGGCATTTGCTAAGCAATTCAACGAGAACATTAACGAGGAGGTGGTAGAAGTAAATGGGGGGAATGACTCGCGTGAAAATCAGACCAAGTCAGGGATTCCCCTCCCATTTGCAGACCCATGCGTCGGAGCGGGTCTTTTCGCGGAGAGGATGCTAAGAATCCACTCTGAGAGATTGGCTTCACACTCCGCAAAAGAGAGGAGGGAGGACACTCTGAGATTATTGGAGGGGCTTCAGCTCGTAGATTCGTCAGAGGTAGCCGTTGATAGTGCTAGGAAGAGGTTGATTGTTGTCCTTGCCCGGCTTGATTTAGTAGATCTGGACGGAGAGGGCGATCAAGGTAGGATAGGTCGCAATGAAGCTGAGTTGATCCTTGAAAGCAACGTAAGGTGCGGAGACCCGCTGAGGGGGGAGTGGCCTTGGAACGAGCGCCCAGAGCTTGTAGTGACAAGGCCACCTTGGCTTCGGATAAAGGATAGGTTCAGAGGTCACCCAGAAGGAAGTAGAATGAGGAAGCGGCTCTCAAAGGAGCTACGGCAATTCAGGGGGGCAGACGGCAAGACCAGGTTCTCAGCGATAAAGGGGAACGTAAATCTATACCGATTGTACATAGAAAGGTCTCTACAGCTGGCCAATGAGGGTGGAAGGGTTAGGCTAATCGTACCCGATTCAGTCCTAAGAGAGAAAAGCAGCGCACCGCTAAGGAAGTTACTAGTTCAAAAGAATGAGTGGGACAATGTGTGGTCTTTCCCAGAAGACAATAATCTTCTTTTCGGAGGTTCTCAGGGGGTGTCTGTCCTTGGGATCACAGTGGGGGGAACAACCGAAGTTCTCACTAGCTTTGGTCCACTTACCACCAGTGACATATCCCCCGACAGAGGACTAAGCCCTGAAGCCCCCTTCCTAGAGTTGGAAAGGGGGCCTTGGTCAATCTGGACTGACACTTCGTGGGCTGTTCCTAAGATGCCTAGAGCAGACATTGAAAGGAGCAGGACTCTGACAGCAATCGGCACGCTATCAGACAAGCCCAGGCTGATTGAAGAGGGGACGTGGCTGAATCCCAATGGGCGATCAATCAAGGTAAGAGTGGGAGAAATAGACCGGGCATCATGGACCACGAGCATCTGCAACTGGGACGGTAGTTCGGAGATGGTGCCGTTCATCAGGGCAACTCATATCGAATACACAAACAAGGGCGCAATTCTTCGGCATCCTGCATTCGAAAGGGACGTTTCGGATGGAACGAAATGGGATCAAGCTGGTTGGAGGGGCCCATCAGACATGGCTGGACCAACGAGAATAGTTTGCCAAGCTATCGTGAACCCCACTGTAGACAGGCGCTTGGTTTGGGCAGTAGTGCCTTCTGGATGTGTCCTAGGGAACTCGGTCAGCTTTCTGGACTTGCCCGGACAAGTAACAAAGAATCTTGAGGAGAGGTTTGGCTCATTAGAAAGTGGACTTTCCTTCCTAGCTTCTCGTCTAAACTCCGATGACTTGGATCTCTGGTCAAAGGCATGGGCTGCAAACAACAACGTCAACAACTATGAGATTGAGATGCTACCTTTTGACCCATTAGAAGATGATTCCACCTTTTCGGTTTTAGGAAACGATTAGTCCTAGTTGCCATCTGATTAGGATTCTATTTTCCTAGTTCCGGAAGCAGCCCAATTGAAGAATGGATTAATATCCTTGATTTGCATACGGAGGGCGTTCCTACATCGGGATTAGACCTAGGAGAGCATTATGGGAATAAATCCGAAGATTGGCATCACCGGCCTACCTCGCTCGGGAAAGTCTGCAGTCCTGCAAAAAGTCGTTGACATGATCAAAGATGAGGGAGGGGGTGCGAGGAGGACCAAAGGGCCCAAGCCTCCAGAGCACATTGTAGGAGGCATGAGGTGTGAGCCCGTGATAGAAGACGGGGAGAGGGTTGGTTACGCATGCATCAACATCCTTACTGGAGAGAAGGGGGTAATGGCTCATCGTGAGATTGACTCCAGGAACAGAGTACTCGGCTTCGGAATTGATCCTAGCGAAATAGACAGAGTGGGGGTTCCTGCAATATTGGACAGCATCGGGAACTGCGAGATTCTGGTAATTGACGAAGTGGGCAAGTTTACAGTTGAGAGTGAGGGTTTCGTCAATGCAGTTAGGCTTGCACTAAAAAACGACATGCCCACACTTCTAACCCTCCACAAGAAGAGCAGGCATCCCCTTCTCCAGGACATCCGAAGGAGGGACGATGCGCGGATTCTGGAGGTTACTCCGGTTAACAGGTCTCTTCTGCCTTACAAAATCCACAAGCTAATCCAAGAGTTCTGATACTATACTAGGTCAAGTTGATGCCTGACACACCTAACGTGGGTTCATGGAGTCGCCGGCAATCAGGCTTTCTCGGATTCTCGGTGTGTTCTCCTTAACTCTCGTAGCAACCTTCCTGATTGCGGTTCTCGATGAGAGTGGGAATTGGTCTGATAGCTACGTACTGGCGGTCCCATTATCTTTTGCTGTGGCATCATTTCTCCTAATCATCCTATTAGTTGCCGGTAGGGGTAAGCAACACGGATCGTGGCCATCCGACAAATGGGTGAGCAGGGAAAACGAGCATGAAATGAGGCTAAGGCTAGAGAATGAGATGGAAGAGGCCAGCATGCAAAGAATAGGATCGAGTTGGGCAAAGATGGAGATGGAGCACTTGGAGTCCAAGCACAGCGAGGAGTAGCGAGCGAAACCTTGACCCCCCTCCCTCGCTACGAAGGCATAGGTGATAGCGTGGGAGATGTGCCTGAGGATCTTAGATACACTGCGGAACATGAATGGGTTAAGGATGAGGGCGATGAAGTTAGCATAGGAATTACCGATTTTGCTCAGAACGCCCTAACTGAAGTCGTCTGGGTTGAGCTCCCAGAGGTAGGTGCAGTCGTGGAAGTGATGGAGTCATTCGCTAGCGTGGAATCTGTGAAATCCGTGAGTGAGATCTACGCTCCTGTAGCAGGAACTGTCTCCGAGGTTAACGACTCGCTAGAGGACGCCCCAGAGAAAATCAACGAAGACCCATATGGATCGGGATGGATTTGCAGAATCAAGACTATGGGTGGGATCGATGGGTGTGAACTCCTCGATGCGTCGGGCTACTCCGCGTTGATCGGAGAATGATCATGGAGAATATATCTCAATCGAATCCGTTTGACCGTTCAGAGGGAAGAAAAAGTACGGTTTTGCAGACTCTGCATATCTACGTAGATGGGTCCTGCGAAGATAATCAAAACGTAACTGCATTTACGAAGGCGGGTTGGGGCTTCTGCGTAATCGAGAGGGATACCGGTACAGGAAATGGGAAGGGAAATTTGGTCTCAGAATCTAATGGTCCAGTGATTACAAATCCAGAAGAAGGTGGATTCATTGGTGCGGAAGTCGGTTCAAACAATACCGCAGAATTGACAGCAATTGCCAGTTCATTGAGGTGGATTCTCTCCTCTGGGAGAGAATACAGAGTGGAGATTTGTACTGATTCCACATACGCGGGCAATATCTCCAGTGGGAGTTGGAAAGCTAAGGCAAATCTGGATCTGGTAAATCTTGTTCGGAAAATGTGGGTCGAGGTTTCTAACCTAATGCCAATAAGTTGGAAGCATGTTAGAGCCCATCGAGGCCATAGGTGGAACGAGAGAGCAGATCATTTAGCGTATAGGGCAATGCTAGGAGAACCCCCCTTGCCTCTTCAGTTCTGGAAGCCTGGGAAGAGGTAGTCAGTCCTCCTTCAGAGGCCCCACGCTAAGCAATACATAGCCCGACTGAAGGGCCATCAGGAGTCCTACAAGAATAAGCAGCAATCCAGTAGGATCTGGTAAGTAGGGTTGGAACGGGTTCCCTACCAACCATGCCAGGACCAGAACAAGTATGGCTGCTAACATCTCTTTCTTTGCGGACTGTTCCGGATCCTCCCAGAGGTCAATCCAAGGTATCAAGCCCTTTCGTTTGAAGTTGAACCGGTACCAAGCCACGTAGCCCATTGCTACACCTGCCAACCCTATCACCCCCAGGGAAAAACCGACGTCGTCCCATGGCCCAATAGGGGCTACGCCAAAAACCAGTGAGTCTAGAACTAGCAATGACGAGGCGGCTGCGAGAACCCTCCACTCGGGGGTGGCATCCTCCGACACAGACGGACCAGGTCGAGCCGCAGTAATGATGTATTGCTCTTCTCTGGGGGATTCGGGTGAACATGTACGCTGTGAGTTTTGCTGACGTTGAGGACGCCGCAGTAAGGCTTGAAGGGGTAGTTTCTAAGACTCCCGTGGTCAACTCCGAGAAAATTGACGAGATCGCTGGACGCAAGGTATTCATGAAGTGCGAGAACCTTCAACACGTTGGCGCCTTCAAATTCAGAGGTGCTTCGAATGCTGTGATGCAGCTAGGTGAAGAGGCGGAGTCTGGAATTTGCACCCACAGTAGCGGGAATCATGGACAGGCAGTAGCACTGGCAGCCAAGCAGCGTGGGGTTCCAGCATACATCATAATGCCAAAGACAGCCCCGAAAGTCAAGATCGAGGGGGTGAAGAGCCATGGTGCAGAAGTCATTCTTTGTGAACCGAACCTAGCTGCTAGGGTAACGACTGCGAACTCAGTAATCGATAGGACGAGGGCAGTCTTCATCCACCCATTCGACAATCCTAACGTCATAGCAGGCCAAGGAACGGCAGCAAAAGAGATGATTGAGGAATGTGGAAGTCTGGATGCTGTGCTATCTCCCATAGGAGGGGGGGGATTGATGTCGGGTACCTGCATGTCAACCATGGGCCTCCTTCCCGAAGCCACTGTATACGGTGCAGAGCCAGAAGGAGCCGATGACGCTGCTAAGTCATTGGAGTCTGGGGAATTCACCCCCCAGACTGGTCCAGACACAATTTGCGATGGTCTTCTGACGAGCATGGGCGAGCTTACGTGGCCCATCATAAGAGACCACGTTGAGCAGATAATCAGAGTCAGTGATGAGGAGGTTCTTGGGGCCATGAAAATCCTACACCGTGTCTTTGACATGGTAGTGGAGCCAAGCGGTGCGATTTCTCTAGCCGCAGTACTGAAAGAAGAGTTCAGACAGAAGCAGGGGATAGAGTCGATTGGTATCATTCTCTGCGGAGCCAATGTGGACAAGGAGATTCTGCCATTCTAACCCTATAGCCGTAATGAGATTGATTGTGGAGCACGAGCCGGGATTTGCACCCGGGTCCATGGATCTGCAGTCCATTGCATAGCTGCTCTGCCACTCGTGCTGTTCCTCACCGACTTACCTCTCTCTCTTGAAGACTGTCCGAGTAGTCGGCATACCTTCATTGGGAGGTGTGGTTCGTGAGAAGGCATGCCTCGTGTGTCATCAAGGTTCGAAGGTTTGGGGGTTGGGTTCGCCCCATACCTACAGCCGCCCGGGCCGGGCATAGTCAGATGGACGGTTGGTGAACCCGGATTCGAAACCCCCGAAGAAATCATTGAGGCTGCAATTGGAGAGCTTCGAGATGGGAGGACGAAATACACCCGAGGGCCGGGCTCGGTGGAGCTTTGTCAATCCGTGGCGAGATATCTGGGGCTACATCACGGCATTGAAGCCTCTGGAGATGATATTGTCGTAACTCCTGGAGCCAAACAAGCGCTACTATACTCGTTCCTAATCACCACAATGCCCGGGGACGAAGCAATTCTACTGGCACCCTCCTGGGCTTCTTACGAACCAATGCTAGAATTCATCGGGGCGGTTCCAGTCCACGTTCAGGTAAACATGGAAAACTTTCACCCAGATTTCCAAGCGATACGTGAGGCCATTTCTGAAAGGACCAAGATGATTCTGATTAACTCTCCATGCAATCCGACCGGCGCAGTCTTCACCCCGGAAGAAGTGGCCGAGATTGTCGAGATTGCTCGCGAGCACGACCTTTGGATAGTTTCAGACGAGATATACGCCCGAATGGTTTGGGTTGACTGGCCACATGTTTCTCCCGCGACCATCCCCGGTGGAAAGGATAGGACGATTGTGGTTAACGGGTGGTCGAAGTCTTGGGCGATGACAGGCATGAGAGTTGGGTTCCTTACGGGGCCCAAGAAAGCAATCGCCGCTGCGAAAAAGAGCCAGGCTAACTCAGCTTCTCACATCCCCACTTTCATGATGAAAGCGGCAAGGGTTGCCCTAGAATGCGAGGACTCGGTAGAGTCGTTTAACGAAGAATACCTCAAGAGAAGAGAGATCATGATGGAGGGCTTGGATTCAATCCCCGGAATTCGGGTCCCAGAACCGGAGGGAGCCTTCTACGTGTTCGCCGATATCACAGGTACCGGAATGACAGACATAGAGTTTGCAGACGGAGCATTGGAAGCTGGTGTTCAACTCATTCCTGCTTCCTTGATAACCGGCGGGGATGGTTTCGTGAGAGTCTCCTACGCTGCTAACGAAGATGCGATTCATGAGGGATTGGGTAGGCTCAGGTCTTGGTTGGTCGAAGAGTGAGTTTGAAATCTTGGTGACTAGGCAGTGACTGCGTGAGCGATACTGACTCGGCTGGTGCGCATGTCCTACTGGACTATGTTGGCTATCTCTCACCTAGGGAGGACGAGGGGGATTTGATACTGGCTTTACTCAGGGAGTCAGTGCGTGTTTCGGGGGTCAGGGAGGTCCACTCTCATGTGGAGTCTTTCGATGGAGAAAACAGCCCACCCGGGTTCGCAGCAGTAGTCCTAATCGACGAGAGCCACGTTAGCGCTCATTGCTACACCGACAGAGGACTGTTGGCGGTTGATGTCTTCACTTGCGGGGACCATGATCCGGACGCCCTTGCGGATGTTGTCCACGAAAGGCTGTTTTCTGAAGTTCCTTCTCTGAGATTAGTCTTCAGGAACCGCGTGAATAGGTTCAGGGGTGGTTAGGTGAAGATTCGGGATTTCGTAGACGAGCATTACAAACACTTCAATGCGGGGGAGCTGGCTAGGTGCGCGGATTCTCTCAGAGAATTTCTTGCATCGGGAGGGAGGCTGATTGTTACTCTTGCTGGGGCAATGTCTACTGCTGAAATAGGAAGGAGTCTTGGTCCGGCAATTAGGAAGCAGAGAGTCCATGCTATTTGCTGTACGGGAGCAAACCTGGAGGAGGATCTGTTCAGTCTAATCTCTCGATCAGAATACGAAGGAATCCCGGATTGGAGGCAGCAGAGCGGAGAGGACGACGCAGAACTAGCCAAGAGAGGTCTGAACAGAGTCACAGATGTCGCGATACCAGAGAGAACCATCACGAAAGTTGGAAGCGGGTTGTTGGAGCTTTGGGAGGAAGCGGAGACCGTGGGTGACAGCCGATACCCACACGAATACCTCTACGATCTTCTGCTTCATGGGGAGCTGGAGTTCTCCTCTTCACCAGAGGACTCATGGCTAATGGCGGCAGCAGATGCAAACCTCCCTATCTTTACACCTGGGTGGGAAGATTCGACGCTTGGAAACCTTCTTGCCGCTAGGGTTCTGGACTGCACACTGAATAGCAACTCAATTGTCAGAGGGGGGCTTGATGCTATGCAGTCGCTTGCGGACTGGTACAGGGAGGACGACTCCCCTACTGGTATCCTCCAAGTAGGAGGAGGAATTTCGGGAGACTTTGCGATATCGGTCGTTCCCATGCTAAGACAGGACGCAAACGTAGAGGTTCCTCTGTGGTCCTGGTTCGCTCAGATTTCCGAGTCTCGACCCTCTTACGGAGGGTACTCCGGAGCGCCCCCAAACGAGAAAATTAGTTGGGGCAAGTTGTCAGTGGAGACCCCTAGATTCGTAATTGAGTCCGATGCTAGCATCGTCCTGCCGTTGCTCTTGTCTTCCCTAGAATAGAGACGAGTAGGGTATTTCTGACTCGGAGATTCTGATCAACTGGTTGTACTTCGATGTTCGGTCCGAGCGGGCAGGTGCGCCGGTTTTGATCTGTCCGGAGTTAGTGCCTACGGCAAAGTCTGCAATCAGGTCGTCCGCTGTCTCTCCCGACCTGTGGCTGATTATCGTCCCAAATCCTGCCTGCTTTGCCATTCTAATTACGTCCATGGTCTCTGTAACAGTACCAATCTGGTTGAGTTTGACAAGTATGGCGTTCGAAGCAATCTCTTCTATCCCCCTGTAAAGACGTGCGGGGTTTGTCACATACAGATCATCCCCCACTATCTGGATTCTTTTCCCCTCGCGACGGGTGAACTCAATCCAAGATCCCCAATCGTCTTCTCCGAATGGGTCCTCAATGGAAACAATGGGATAGTCATCTATCCATTTTGAGTACATCATTCCAAGTTCGGTCCCAGTTAGTTCCTTCCCGTCGAGATGATAGTAGCCTGCTTCAAAGAATTCCTGGGCGGCGACATCCAGTGCGATTGAAACCTGTTTGCCCGGAATGTAACCGGCCTTTCCTATCGCTTCAAGCACGAAACTTAGACCATCTTCATTCCTGGGTAGGTTTGGAGCGAAGCCTCCTTCGTCACCCACCCCCCCAAGTAGTCCTTCTTCCCTCAATATCCCCTTTAGGGAATGGTAGACTTCGACTCCTGCTCGAAGTGCCTCCGAGAATTCGTCGAAACCATGTGGTACCACCATGAACTCCTGTATGTCGACGTTCGAAGACGCGTGTGCCCCCCCGTTTAGTATGTTCATCATCGGCACTGGAAGGCTAACGACGTCTCCTGAAGAAATTCGAGCCCAAAGATCCCCATCAGAAGAAGCTCTTAGGCAACACAAAGAAGCACCAAGAGTGGCGTTTGCACCAAGTCTAGCCTTGTTGGGTGTGCCGTCCAGTTTGATCAGAACTGCGTCTATGGATTCTTGATCTGCTGGGTCCATCCCAATTAGCGCCTTCCTAATCTCACCATTGACGTTATTTACAGCTTCACTTACTCCCTTTCCCATCCAATCTTGCCCACCATCCCTCAACTCGGCTGCCTCGTGAGTTCCTGTACTGGCGCCGGATGGAACCATTGCACGGCCTCTCAAAGTGCCGTCCACGAAGCAGTCAACCTCTACTGTAGGATTGCCCCTTGAGTCTAGAATCGCCCGAGCGAAGATGTCGCTGATCGCGGCACCCATTGCAACCCCGACTGGCCTCAGACTTCTCAAGGTAGCGCAACGCACACCTATGCATTTAGCCAACCAAGCCATCTGGAAACCTTGCTCTGTATCTCGGGTACCTCCAGTTCGGACCTACAGCAACATTCCCAGCATAATTGCTCGTTATTGGGTGAAATAGAAAACAACTCAGCCCTCATTAGAACGCCGTCGGCCTCGTTGCATTCAGACCGATTATCATCAACAAAACAGTGTAGAAGGCCCTTTGGGTAATGGTGAATCCTGCCTGTCTCGGGGCAGCAAAGCATAGCACTCCTCTCTAGGAATATCAGGGATGACCCGGAAACCGGATCTAGCTCGTGGCCAAGGATCTTGGTTCCGCTCAGAAGAGAAGCGACGTCCACATTGTACCATTGTGAGAAAGAATTGGGAATATCAAGTCCGGTGACGTCATCCAAGTACTCCTGAATCCTGAGTTGGGAGGCTGCCTCCTCCTGACCCATAGAACGTCTAAACAAGCCATCCCATTTCAATACAACCAATGGAAATTGATGTTTCATAGTCTGAAAAGCGGAAAGTTTCGGGAAGAAATGGGTTGAATACATCAAGAAAAATACATAAATTCAGTTTTTTTCGGCGAATTCAATGAGTAACGTAGATTCCCTCGATAGGGCAATTCTTTCTTTCCTCAGGGACTCTGCTAGAGCTCCATACGTGGACATAGCGAAGGGGGTGGGGGTAACAGAAAGAACCGTTAGGACACGGATCAAGAGGTTGGAGGAAGACGGAGTCATCAGAGGTTACACCGTAAGGGAGGCTGGAATTGGGCTAACCGCACTAATTCGGCTAAAGGTGGGATCTGGCACGGAGATCGGTAGCCTTGCTGGTGAGTTTTCTGGGTGGCCAGGAGTAGAGTGCGTGTACGAAATCAGCGGTGACGCGGATTTGGTCGCTGTTGTTCACGTTGACGACACTGTAGCACTACGAAACATGCTGGACAAGATGTGGCTAGCGGCCCCAGGAGATATTGACTCTACTCAGACCGAATTGGTTCTAGAGCAGTACTGATTCTAGGGCTTTGACAGAAGGTATCTGAAATATCCTATTCTTCCAGATTTTAGGGCTTCGTAAATTGGGGTTCCAGGAACCCCGCCGAATGTCTCAAAGCTCTTCCTTAGTGATGGGGGTGCGCTGTTCCGAATCATTTCTCTCCTACCCTCATCTATATCATTCAAGGCTTCGATTACATTGCTAGTAACTTCGGCCCTAGATTCAATATTGAATCCAGTCAGTGTGAACTGCTCGTGCAATTCTAGCATCGCCTTTGGGTCCCTCATATCTGTCCAACAGAACTTGCCCTGTGGCCTCAATACTCTGAATACCTCTCCTAGGAATGCTGGAATATCTCCGTAGCAATGTGATGACTCGACATTGTAAACAACATCGAAAGTTTCGTCCTCCAGTGGTAGTTTCTCTGCATTGCCCTCGATGAAGGAGAGGTTGTCTTGAGATGAGTACCAGTCAACGCAACGTAGAATTGCCTGTTCTGAATAGTCGACTGCAACAAGAGACTCTGGCCCCATTGTCCTCGAAATCCAGTAGGCCCCCCCGCCTCTGCCCGAGCCTACCTCCAGAACGTCCTTACCCTCTAGATTGATGTCTCTAATATTCATGTGATACAATTGAATGAACAGCCTATCCGGCTCATCTGCCTCAGAAAGTGGGGGCTCGGAGATGTCCTTGAATCCGTAGTTCATGAATCTAAATTCTGGATTATCCTGAGATCGTGCCATCCTTTGGTAGAGGGCTCGCCACATTCTGCTCCTCACACGGGGTGGCGAGATCCTCATGATCGCATAGAACGCCCTAGCCGGGATGCCCATCCCCAAATTAGCACCTATTCCTTCCACTTGACGGAGCAACCGATACTCTCTGTCCTTGGAACAGAGACTTCTTTTCCGGAAATGAGCTCTCCTATTGCGTTATCTAGCTCTGAAGTGGTTGCATGCGATGGGTCTCTGGGGGAATCATCCAGACGCCCTCGATACACTACTTTGTACTCGGAATCCAACAAGTAGAACTCTGGAGTTCTTTCTGCCCCATAGGAGAGGGCGACTTCCTGGGACGAGTCGTGCAGGTATGTGTAAGTCATCCCTCTGTCGGCTCTCTTGACCATGTTCTCCCAGGAATCAGACTCGTACTTTACAGGATCATTCGAATTAATTCCGGCGAAACCTAGGCCCTCTTTCCTTGCCCTATCTGCTGCCTTCTCTATTCTCGGCTCAGAGCCGACAACATATGGGCAGTGATTGCACGTGAAGAACAATATCGCCCCTTTCTCCCCCATTATGTCCGATAGGCTCATTGTACCTGAGCCAGAGCTCTGGTTTGCGTTAGGTAGTTCGAAGTCTGGAGCTTCTGATCCTGGTTCAACCGGCTGTGCCAAATGCATGTTTGTCCGCTAGAGTATGTGCAGTTCAATCCTTTGGAACGAGTGTCTCGCTTCTTGGTGCCATCCGATCTCTGCACTCCTCCAAGCGCCTTCTTGCAAGCCTATTTTGTGGATCTACATCTAGCACCTTTCTCCATGCTGCGACGGCCTTTTCCGAGTCCTCGCCATCATGCAATAATGCGGCAATCCTCAGTCTTGCGTCGATATGCTGAGAGTCGGTCCTAACTGCGTCCTCAAAGTCAGACATTGCCTCCTCTGACCTTCCGAAGTCCAAGTAAAGAAGGCCTCTCTGGTACCAAGCCTCGGATAGGGTTGGGTCAGCTTCAATTGCTTTGTTTAGAGGCTTTTCCGCCTGCTCAGACTTGCCCACAGCAATCATGCATGTACCTAGGTGGACAAGTCCAAGCGAGTGGTTAGAATTTATCCTGAGCAACTCCCTGAGCTCCGACTCTGCTGATTCCCAGTCTCCCTGGTTCATGAGAATCTCTGACCTCCTAAGCCTAGCAAGCTCGTGATTCGGATGGAGCTCAACTAGGTGATTAGCGTCATCTAAGGCCATTTCTAAATCATCGCACAGAAGGGCAGCAGAGGATCGGTTCAGTCTTGCACGTACGTGTTCGGGATCGATCTGTAATGAAGTCGTGAAGAAGTTCTTTGCTTCCTCTAACCTTCCCAGCCTAGCAGCTATTATCCCTCTAATGAATGGGACAGTGGGGCTGTTCTTGAGGGTGGTAGTTGCTTCCAGCGAAAGAGCATTTGCCTGCTCTAGATTTCCTGTATCTAGGGACAGTTGGGCTTCCTCTAGAGGGATTGAAGGGTGCTCGGGAATCAGCCTTCTAGCTCTGACTAATGCAACCTCGGCTTCATCAAATGCTCCTTGGTACCTTAGAGCCCGTGCCCTGCCCAGCCATGCCAATCCTGACTCACGATCGATTTCGATCGCCTTGTCAAATGAAACCAATGAGTCAATTACTCGCATTTGGTCTAGCTTTCCGGTTTCATCACGGTGCTTGTCAGCGTGTACGATGCCCAGTCTTCCCTTCATGACGTGCATGGTGGCTGAGTCCCATGTTTCCTCCGGAGCTTCATCCAGAATAGCCTCGGAAGATTCGCTTGAACCCTTGCTGAGCCAGAGCTGGCTTAGTCTTCCTCTGGCCTCTGCATCACCTGGTGAATGTGCCAGATGTTCGCCTAGGACCTCTATTGCTGCGTCGGTTCTGCTGTCATTCTCAAGAATCTCAGATTCAAGAATGGCAGTGTACTCGCCCAGAGCGTTTGCTCGTCTTATGCACTTTATCGCTGCCTTAGTATTGTCACCCCTTGCAGCAACCAGTCTGGCCTTCAAAGACCAAGCTGGTCCGAAGTTGGCGTCGGCCTCTATAGCTGACTCAACTGTCTCAAGTGCGATTCGCACCTCTCCTAGCATAAGTTGCTTTGCGGCCGTCTCTGTGAGACCAGATGCAGTGGAAGGAGACTGGGGCGGAGTGTCTTTCCCACTGTCTGCTGCCCTAGCTCTTTTAGCGATTTGAGAAAGTTCCTGGTCTTCTCCAGAAATTCCGGTAAGGATACCCAGCGCCTCTAGCCTCTTGCTGTTCCTCCCTATTCTCTCGTCTTGCCTACCGTCTAGGAGTATCGACTGTTCGTTGAGAATGCCCACATCGTCTGGCACGATTGCTAGTAGCCTCTCTAGAGTTCTATCTAGAGCCTCAAGATCCCCGCTCTGCCTCTGAATCTCAGAAAGAGACCTTAGTGCCGACTCGTCTTCCGGGTCGAGATCATTTGCCCGCTGGAAGCAATCCGCTGCCCAGTCAAACCTTTCCACCAAGTGGAAAAGCTCCCCCAGCCTCCTATGCTCACCGGCAGAAAGCTCAATGTCCTCGGCTTTCATCTCCGCCTCTGTGAGGATTGCGGCTAGTCTCTTGGAAAGAGGCATTAGTCCGGGAACAGCGTCTGTTTTGCCTTCTCCATTTGTTTCCGGGTAGTGGTTCAGTAGGGCCTTCGTTGCATGGCTGGCAATGGCACACGACTCGCTGTTGCTGATTGGAATTCCTTGGTTGAATAGAAGTGACTCGGCTGACTCTAGAGACCTATGCACCTCCAGAAGGTCGTGAACCTCTGGGGCATCAGAGAGAATTGTGTCAACCCCTCTGGATAGAAGATCCAGTCTATCTGTGGTTTCACTCAAGTTGCCTCTCATGGACCCCAACTTGGCTGCCATTTTGTGCCTCTGCCTGATTACTGTCTGATGCTTGATCCAGAGAGCCAGAAGCGCGATCGACAATACTCCGTATAGAGTTAGAATTGCCATGGTGGTGTCTTGCATCGACCCCAGCGGGCATGAGGGACTTTTGATGGCTTCTGCTGGGGGCCACTAGTTGGGGGCCATTATTGGCAGGGCTATGCCCTGCCAGAAAGGCACCAATAATTGGCTCATTCTAGGTCGCTAACTGAATATGCCTGTACTCCCAGTTTCAGTGATTGGGGGCCTACCGTCTTGCCCACCACATTACTGATTCCAGCGCCAGAAGCTAACTCGTAAATCCTGTCGGAAACCTTGCCTGAAAAGACCAGTCCTTGTGCCCCGTCAGTTTTACCCAAGGCTGTCTCTAAGTCCTTAGGGCTCAATGGTTTTGATCCAGAGCCGTCCTCTAGAACTATTACAGTCTGATTCCTCTTTAGACCATCCATCATTGGGGCCCATCCCTTTACTTCCTCGGGGGCCTCAAGCGATGGTTTGCCCTTTCCGACTGAAGCATCATCGTCCTTCTGAATCTCTGTCTGAATTCTGGCTACTGCCTTCGAAGCGGGTTCCTTTTGGCCTAGGCACTTAGTCACGACTTTTCCCTCTAGATGCTCTACCTCTCTGCTCTGGGGGGCAAATGCTACGTGGGTAAGTGACTTTCCGAGGGTTCCGCTAATCTCCATTAGGAGCAGCTTGCCACCTCTGTCACCATCGAGAAACGCGGTAACCGTCTTCTTCTTGGAAGCTAGTTCTGCTAGCTTGGGCTTGATCCCAGAGCCCATTGTGGCGATCGCGTTGTTTATCCCATATTTCAGAAGATTTCGGACATCGTTCCTACCCTCGACGATAATGATGGCATCTGAATCCCTCACATTGGGGCCGGCGGTCATCTCTTCGAAGTCTATCTCCGTATCCAGAGTAAGGACCGATCTAACTTCGTCAAGGATATTCTTCGATTCCCCAGAAGCTGAGTTGACTATTCCCAACAGAAGCTGCTTCGCTCTGTCGATTACGTGATCCCTCTTTGCAGAGCGGATGTTCTCAATCTCTTTCACTTTGATTACTGCCTTGCAGGGACCAATCCTATCTATGGTCTCCAGTGCGGCCCCTATCACAGCAGTGCTTACTTGGTCTATGGAAGAAGATACCTCGATCTGTCCTTGGACCCTTCCCTTGTTGTTATTCAAATTTACATCGACGTGTCCGATTCTCCCAGTCCTCTGGAGTTTCCTTAGTTGTAGGCCTTCTCCAAGAAGACCCTCGGTCTGGCCAAAAATGGCCCCGACAACGTCCTTTCGGGCAACGGTGCCGTCGACTCTAATTGTTGCGTGTATCACATATTTTCCTTCACTTGGCATATTTCCAATTCCTTGTTGCCTTTCGGCCCCAAACCGGGGCCTTGCCCCCTTTTTCGCCAACTTGGCGGGGGGTTCGGATGGGCGCAGGGCGCCCGCGAGTAGGGCTGAT
>CAYPWN010000015.1:0-23793 GCA_964414525.1 uncultured Candidatus Poseidoniales archaeon
GACTATGAATCTCATCCAAAAAGGTTAGAAGAAATAGGTCTTGATGTCTCAATAGATAAAGAAGTAACAAACCTTCACAAGCCAGTAAGTAAGGATGTCCTTGCTGAATGGGATACAAATATTAATGAACTTGAAACAGAAGAAGATTACGATAATCTAGATAGCACAGGCGGAAGATCTGACGATGATGAAGAATATGATTTAGGTGGTGAAGGTTAATTTAAACATAAAGAAAGAGAGTAAATAACAAATGATGTACATAAGTGAAACCAGAATTGATAACAAGGGAAGAATTACATTGCCTAAGAAATTTCTTGAGGCTAATGATATTGAAGAAGGGACAATAGTAAAATTTCAGACCATTCAAGGTCAAAATAATACCATAAAGATGATATTTAGTGAAGATCATTCAGTAAGCAGAGGATATTTGGATCCTGGGAAGGCAATAGTATGAAAAATATAATTTATCAAGTAATAGCTAAAAAAGATTTGACGGTAAAAGTTCCCATTTATAATAAAAAGGATCAGGTAGTTGGTGAAGAATTAAAACATAGCCAGAGAACAACACTCTTAGGTGAATACGCGAACAGAATTGTTGCTGATTTTATAAAAGATAATACATTTATTAAAGACTTTGGTAAGATTTCTGTTAGTGGACCATTAGCAACGTCAGAGATCTCAAAAGAAGTACGTCAGACAACAGAAAGAGTTAATAGTCATATACATAACAGCATTGAAGGGACAAATTGGTTAAAAACATATAGAAAACCATTTGAGGAGGTAATTGAATATGGAGACTAAAGAATTTTTTAAGAAGTGGGTTAAAGCACTCAGAAGTGGTGATTATAAACAAGTAGAAGGCTCTCTTTATAGTGAAACAGAAGATGCTTTCTGTGTTCTTGGTGTTGGATGTATGGTTGCAACAAAAGATATGCATCCTAGTCATCTTTATGGTCATACTCACCCTGAAGATGTAGGTGATTATATAGAATCAGATCCTGAAGTTGAAATTTTATATGAACCATTCTTTGATACTATAAAAAATCAGGCAGTTCAAGATGAAAATCATCCTATTAATATGGCATTCTTTGATGAACTTGTACAAAGAAACGATGAAACAAATCAAAGTTTAACTGATCTTGCAGATTACATTGAATATGAATATGCTAAAGACATCTTAGGTTAATTATGCACGGCTTAATAGATGGAGACATGTATATCAAAAAAGAATCTGAAAAAGATAAATTAAGAATGTCAGGTGGAGCCTGGACGATAAACCTAGACGAAGTAAATAATAAAGAAATAAAGAACATTGTATACTTCACGGAACGGAACATTTACAGGATAAGTTACAGCAAAGCATTTGATAAAGGTTTCATAAAACAGCTCGCGGGAGAGCTTAAACTAATAGTGCCATTAAAGCACTGGAGAGTTGAGGAAAAATGAACGAATTACAACCTAATGAACAAAAGGTGATAACGAAAATATATGAACGATTAGAGATCGGAAGAAACAGATATGGTGGAGACATCCCAATAAATGGTGAAAAGAATAGGGACAATTTAAAAGAGGCAATAGAAGAAGCTCTGGATCTATCAATTTACTTATCATCCTTATTAATTGAAAAACAAAGTCATATTGAAAGACATAAACAAGCAATTAATGCTTTTATGGGATACTGGGAAGAATTACCCAGCGATGCAAGAACGGATCTTGATAATCAACTAAAGGAGCTCGGATTATGACTGCAAAAAAATATGACCATAGTCTACTGCAAACTAAAACAGCAGCCCGAATGGTAATACTAATAAAAGACCTAATGAAACACACTAAGTCTTTCTTGGATAATCCTCATTCAGAGATAGATAAAGAATTAAGGGAGAAGATAGAAAGTAACCTTTCAGATGCAAGACTTCTTTTAAAATTGCATCATTCAGCCTTAAATTCTTTGAAGAATTTCAATGGTAAAATACACTCTGAACAATTAAAATATATATTCTCAGGAGCCCACAGTGAACGATATAAAATGCCCTAATCCAGTAGAAATTTACGATAGATATCTTGCCGTAAAGAATGAAGAGAAACTAGCAGTTCGTAAAAGAAATAATTTCCAAAAATATTCAGCATCAGGTGCTGGGTTATGTATTCGTAAACATTGGTATGACTATAATGAGTACGGATATGCAGATCAGGAACCAGAAGATGTAAGAAAAATGAGACTTGGTACTGTAATGGGAGAAGATTTCGATGATGCAATCCAATGGTGGATAGATAGAGAAACAAATGCTCAAATACCAGGTAATAACATTAAATATTATTATGAAACTGCTGTTTCACATAAAGATTTAAAGTTAAATGGTCATTTTGATTTATTAATTGTAGTTGAAGAGCCCGATGGACCTAATTTAGTTAAGTTGGGATACCTATTTGATTATAAGACTGCTCATTCCTGGAAATTTAAAGGACTATTCGGTCAAAAACCTGATCCCAATCCATCAAATAATTATGAGTTTCAATTAGGAACATATGGATTCATGATAGAAGACTCTAATGAATTTTGTGACCACATTGTTTATATGGCTAACATATATATTAATAAAGACAATAGTGTTATAAAAACTAAAGAAGCAGATCTTAAATATATGACTGCTGCAAGAAATTATTGGCACATAGTTAATAAATATCAAATGAAGGAAGAACCACCAGCATTTTCACTTGGTGAAAGTGGTAGAGCTCCTTATAAAGAATGGGAGTGTGGAAAGTATTGTGCCTTTAGAAATCATTGCGATTCACCCTATAAAAAGAAAGAGAAAATATAATGCCGCGTAAAAAGAATGTCCAAGGCAATTGGAGAGGTATAGAAGATAAATTCTTTAATCAAGTCCGTAAAGGATTCATAGAATTATTAAAACCAGCCAATGAAAAGAAAAAGGTAGTAAGAAGAAAAAGATATAAAACAAAATTAAACCTAAGTATAATGAATAAAGCAACTAGGAGTAACAATGAGTAGAGATCAAGAACACGAATTAACAGTTGTGTCAAATATGTTGCCTCAAATAGAGGAACAATTACATAAAATTACTGAACACCATAAAATGGTTAGCGATATTAAAACACCTGAGTCTCAAGTAAAGAAACGCGGATTTGATGGTCAAGAATATGTAGAATTAGGATATATGAGACTAATGGCTGATATGCATTATCCTGGATGGTCTTGGAGAATAATCAAATGTGGTAATCTTGGTGATGTAGAATATGAAGTTCATGCAAGATTAACATGGTTCGACGCTGGAGTTAGAAGAACAGGAGATGTTGTAGCATCACATCCTTTTCAAAAAGGAAAAGAATCTGGAAAATTTGTTGGAGTTAGTAACACGCTTAAGGCTGCTAATACTAATGCTATGAAGAAAGCCTTTAACACTTTTATGAACATCGCTGATGATGTTTATAGAAATCAGGTTATTGAATTAACGCCTGAAGAAAAAGTTTTGGTTAAAGAGAAAATGCTTGAAGCTAAGTTCTCTCAATCAGAAATAGAACGAATACAAATGAACATCAGGAAAGGAAAGATAAATCAAACCGATCTTCCTGAATTACTTGAATGGATCGAAAAAGGTCCTAAAAAATAAAGGAACATAAAAAATGAGTTTTGAAGAAAAAATGACATACTATGACCCATCTGAAAGCGATGAATTTGTAGTGTTGCCCAAAGGTTTATATAAAGCAAGAGTTAATTCTTTTGAATACAAAAAGACCTGGACAAATAATGAAAATCAAGTCGCTGATATTTATGAAGCTACTTATAAGCTTGATAATGCTGTGGCTGATATGACTCTCCGTGATGAAAAAGGTGATGAAATAAATGCATCACAGTTTATTAACAGAGAAGTTAAAAGTAAAGGATTCTTCTTATGGAAATCTCCTGAGAAAGATGAATTTAAAACTAATCCTGGTGGGAATAAACGGATCTCTATATTTCTTGCTGCTACTGGTTATGAACTTGAAAAGAAGGAAATGAGTATTAAAGGACAGAAGAGAGAAGTAACCGTAATTCCTGAAACTATTGACGAAACCAAACTAATGGGGCAACCCGTTATAATTGAAGTTACTCACGAAGAGTATAAAGATAAAATTTATGCTAAAGAGGTAAAGGTGAGTAAGTGGGAGAATGCGCCAGCTCCAGTTGAGGAAGATGGCGACGATCTTCCATTCTAACCCTTCCACATAAAGGGCGATGCTTTGGCTCGCTGCAATACAAGGTTCGAATCCTTAACCTTAACCGATGACGGTAAATCGGGGTATCGCCCTAATATTTAAATAGAAAGATTTTCTTATGGAACACCCTGAAGAAAAAAAGTCCGAAAAACCGCAAATCAAATTACCATTAACGGCAACTGAGATGTCAGAGCTCCTAGACGGACAGGAATTCACATGGCAAATCAAGAAGGAGGATGGTGATAAAATACTGATTCATGTTTTCTTAGATAAATATGGATCTTACTTAGAGGAACAATAATAATGATAAAATATCAACAAGGCGATGTAATAATTCGCAAGCTTGAAAGCCCTATTAAAGAACATACAGAAGATTATAATGGAAATAAATCTACTGCATTAGATAAAAGTGATCGATGGAATCAAGCAAGTAGAACTGTAATAGCTGAAGGTGAAGTAACTGGTCATGCCCATGCATTTAATATGACTAATAATCCTGGAGTTGACATTACTCTTTTTCATAGAGTTAGTGAATATGGTAGGAAAATAACTGGTGGAGATACTCCTGGAGTAATGCGAATTGAAGGTGGGGATGGCGTTCTAACACATGAAGAGCATAATGCTATCACAATTCCACCTGGTGAATATGAAATAACTCAAGTTCGTGAATTTGATTATATGAGACGCGAAACAAGAACGGTGGTAGACTGATGTTATTAAATGAAGTACGCACATTACTTAACTGGAAACGAATCATAATAAACGATAAAGATCACAAACGATTCAGGCATTACTACTTAGTAAGAAAAGGACTAAAGGTCTATGGTTTTCCAAGTTCATATCCAACAAAAGAAGAATGGAAGAATAAGTCATATGACTTTATAGCTGATAAAAAGAAAGTACAAATGATGGAAAAAGCTGGTAAATATGGAGCAGAAGGGATGGTTGAGGCTTTAGCACATAGTTCTTGGAAAATTACATTTAAGCAACATTGGATTCAATTTGATGAACTATCAAAAGATAATCAATGGAGATCCCAATGTCCTAATTATTATCTCTACAGCTATAAAGAGGATAAGAATGGACATAATGTAAATAAGAAGATTCCACTCTTTAAAACAATGGTTCTTGATTACAGTGGCGATTGTCTTAACATGGATTCAGAAGAAGCAAAAGAGGTTCAAGCTGAACTAGATAAATATTTGGATCTAATGAGAAAACGAACAAATCGGATGGCTAAAGCTAGAAGAGATGAAAAGAAAGCCATTGCTGCTGCAGAACATGCTAAAGCAACGGATAATTGGTTGCTAGTTAATCCTGCTGACACATTTAAAGTTCGAAATGTTAGTACAAGAAGGTTATACCTTGATCATTTCTCTGTAGAAGAAATAGTTAATAGTATGGACCCAGTATCTTTGGATAAATCAACTGTCAACAATAGTGAATATGAACTAATCAAGTTCGAGATTAATCCAGTAGAAAAAGAATTTGCATACTATTTAAAGATGCTTAATCCGTCTACTGGTGAAACTCATCTTGAAGGCGTAGGTCCATATAATAATAGCAATAGAGGAGGGAGAGACGGGATTGAAGAAGAAACAGTGGAAGCTGCATTAATGTGGAGAGATGGAGAAAGAATGTATGTAAAAGGTGTTGGCGAAGACGGAGAAAGTGTCAGAAAGAAAATCGATTACAACGCTCCTGTAGCTATAACTTGATGCCTAAATATAGTAATTGGCGCTGTCCTCGCTGCGGATATACAACCGACAAAGCGGTTATGAATCGCGAGGCGCGCCTTTATTATAATGAATTAAAACCTGGGATCAAGGATTTAATAAAAAAACTATTTAATATATGCAATCGTTATGTTTATAACGGAAGATTAAACAAACAACAACGAAGCAAATTCATGTACACCGTTGGAGCAACTAAAGATGTTAAAGACATTGTGCATGGAATAAATATTTATATGTCAGATAAGATGTATAAGAAAGGCTTTACGCTAGATTATCTAGCTGCAATAATACGAAACAATGCAGAACGTAAAGATATCACCCTAAAAGCAGAAAAACGTCTAAGGGGGATTGATCCCCCAGAAGAGGAGTAACAATGGCTCACGAATTAATGAATAATAATGCCATGTTCTATGTAGGTAAAACGCCTTGGCATGGACTTGGTAAGAAACTTGAAATATCACCTAATACAGATGAAGCTTTAAAGCTTGCAAAACTTGATTGGAAAGTATATAAAGACGAAACTTATATCAATGTTCCAATGAAAAGAATTGCTAAATCTAAAATTTTATCATTTGCAAACGCAATGTCTCCAACTCCTGTAGAAACGGGATATTGTTCAACTTATAGAATTGATCCAGATAAAAAAGGATCAGAAAGAGTTGTTGTATTAGGTCATGTTTCTAAAAAATATGAAGTCCTTCAAAATGAAGATGCATTTCAACCGTTTGATGAAGTTTTATTGGATCATGGATATACATATGAAACAGCTGGTGCTGTTAAAGATGGTCAAAAAATCTGGATACTTGCTAAAGCACCAGAAAAGAGTACGATTGGACACAGCGGAGACGATGTAGAAAGATATGTTCTTTTATTTAATAGTCACAATGGTTCTACAGGTGTAACAATGAAACCAACAATGATTAGAGTTGTATGTAATAATACGCTTGAATACGCGTTAAATAAAGGAACCGATAATGGTATTGCCTTAAGACATACAACGGGCGTAAAGGATCGATTAGCCAGCTTAACAAGCGCTTTAAAGACTTGTGAAGGTAATATTGATGCAGCAGTTACAATAATGAGGGCTATGAACGATGCAGAAGTCAATGAAAGAGTGATGACTAAATATTTTGAAACTGTATTTCCAACCTTAGTTAATCGTGATAATGTTTCATTTCATCCTATAACCAAGAGAAAGATTCCTAATTTTGCTAAACCTCAATATGATACTTTAGTTAATAATTTTAGGCATGGTAAAGGTAATCACGGGAAAACAATGTGGGATGCGTATAATGCTATAACAGAATATGTTGATCACAATAAAAACTACACAGATCCAATGTCTTCAATTGGTTTTGGCTGGGGTAAAAACATAAAGCAAACGGCTTTTAAAGTTGGATATGATCTGATAAAAGATTAAACTTTCCCTACCCCCAAAACGAATTCGAAGTAAATTCGTTAATCGGAAAAACATAAATAAACGAGCCAGTTGTTAACTGGTTTTTTTTGCGTTGGCTGACAATCGAAAATTAGTGATAATTGGCTCGTTGCTATTACAAATTTAAATAAAGAAATGGAGATTAAAATGCAAATATATTCAGACCCAAACACATTCATACAAGATTCAAAAAATAAATACTTATTAAGGATTAATTCCAAAGAATGTAAAGTATTATTAGCAGCATTAAAATCGTTCAACTCCATTGAAGCGACTAATGCGCCAGACACCTCAAGCCTGCAAAAGGCAATTAATGAAATAGGTAAAGCACTAGACGGTACGCCTGATAAACTAAATGGTTCTTATCAAGCTCCAGAGTCTTGTGCGTCATGCCTAGATTAAGTAAAAAGAAATTAATAAGCAAAAAGACTCAACTTAAAGCCCAACCCCAAAGTCTTGAAGCTGAAGAATCTGTATTAGGTTCTGCACTTCTAAAGCCTGAATTAATTACCGAAATAAAAGAATTCATCCCCAAAGCAGATATATTCTATTATGATACTAGTAGAATAATATGGAATAAAATGTTAAAGATGAATGATGATCATGAAGAGATAGATGCTGTTACAATAATGGCTAAACTATCTGACTCAGAAAAGAAAAAGGTTACTGCTTATTATATAACGGGGCTACCTCAATCTATACCGTCAACAGCAAATGTATCTAGCTATGCTAATATTGTTCTAGAGAAATTTTTACAAAGAGAAATAATAAATACAACTTTTGAGATCCAGAAGTCAGCTTTTGATAATGATGAGAACTTTGACACATTAATTGAATCAATAAAGAAAAGAACAGATGAACTAAGTTCATTAACTCCCAATAAAGAACCAACTTTAGATAGTATAATATATGATACCATTGAATCAATTGAGACTAGTGGTAATTATGTAAAATTTGGATTTAATAGATTAGATAATCTAGCAGGAGGAATGACAAAAGGCGAAATAACCGTTATAGCTGGTAGACCTTCTCACGGCAAGACTACATTTGCCATTAATCTTGTAAAGAATTTCATTGATCAAGGATTAAAAGTTTTATGTATCAATAGAGAGATGACTAATATAGAAATGATGAAAAAGTTAATTGTTTTAGAAAGCGGAAAACTAAGTTATTCAGATATTAGAATGAATACCTTAACAGATCAATCTTACAAGGAACTTTTGATTGTTAATGATAAGATAGCTGAGAAATATAAGAATAGATTAATAATGTGTGATACAGCTAGAGATTTAAGTTCATCTACAGCGCAAATAATGAGACATAATCCTGATGTTGTTATTGATGATTATATTCAATTAATTAAAATGGAAGGATATGATCAAAGAAGATTTGAATTAGAAACTGTAATGAATGAATACAAGTGGCTTGCTAAAACTTATAAAATTGTTCCAGTGTTAATTAGTCAACTTAATAGAGATATTGAGAAAAGAATTGATCCCGTACCAAAGATGTCAGACCTGGCTGAATCTGGATCCATTGAACAAGTTGCAGAAAATGTATTATTTGTGTATTATGATTATAAGGTTAATTATGAGGAAAGTGATCTTGGTAGAAATAAAACACAGATTGTAGCAGCTAAAGTTCGTTATGGTGAAAATAGAAAACTAATCTTCGGATTTGATGGAGATAGAGTATTATTCCATGAGAACCTAGATGATGAATCGTCAAAAATTAAAACTATAGAAGAAGATCAAGAAGTTAAAGATATGCTAAAAAGAGTAAAACAAATAGACTTTACAAAAAAATAATGGGGTGGGTTTTATATCATCTATGAATCTAGATGTCCTTTCATTATTATCATACCTCCCACCCCAATTAATTAGGAGAGAGCAATGAGAATCCAAAGAATAAAGTTACCAAAATGTATGATGAAAGATTGTGATAAATTAGCAGAATATGAATTTACAGATTATACATCAGAGCAATTAACATACACTATTGCATCTACTTGTGATGAGCATTTTGATAAAATGAGATCATTAGTTGGTGAAGCTAAAGAAGTTCCACTTAACTACCAAAGTAAAGGAGAAACAAAATGAAATATATAGTTTATTGGAAAGATATGTTAACAAAAGGACAAGGTTCTGCACCCATGCAAGCATTTGATACCACAATTGAAGGACATGCTTATATTCAGGGCTTTGTAGATGCTATTGTTATGCATACTAATGATAAAAAAGAATCATTGATTAAAGAATTTACCGTAGAAAGGACAACTAAAGATGCCAAGCAAATCTAAAGCTAAAGGTAACCGCTTTGAAAGATTAATAGTTGACATGACAAAAGATTTTTTCGATGGAGAAATAAAAATTAAACGAGCTTGGGGATCCAATGGTGCAGCAATGGGACAACACGAAGAGGTGGATGTTCTAATTGGTGATGATATTAAACTCCAGGCTAAATGCAGAAGAGCTATGGGTCAGTGGATGATACCCAATAAAAACGTTGACGCACAGGTTATTAAAGCTGACCGTGAAGAACCTTTAATTGTAATGAAATATGATGACTGGCTGGAAATGTTACACTTCGCTATGGCAGGTTGCTGGGATAAATACAGCAAGAAGCTCTCAGAATGATGTTTTTTAGCGGTAATGTCGGAATCGGAACTACTTTATAAATGCAAAAGCCAGAGAAACCGTCCAACTCTGGCTTTGCTCACCCTGAATGTCAATTGGATGCCCAATCCCAACCGACAAAGATCTATTTAATATATTGAATATAGCTATCTCACATAATCACTTTCAAGCCATTCTGGATCTTTTCTTACACCAAATACATATTCAAGAAATTCCTTGAACTCCCAAGGAACCCTTCCCCCTGGACTAGAAACATTTCTAATCTTTTTAAGATGGTCTTGTTGATGTGAATGTCTTCCTCTCGCCCTATCTAATCTGTGATTATGACTTGCATGTAAAGCCAAATCAATCATTACAGATGCCCCCAAACCTAAAATCGGTATATGATAAGCGTACTTCATGAAAAATTGTTCTGGAGTATATTCTTTATCTTCAAATCCTCCCGTTGCCATAATACCCAATAAATGCGCAGCTCCAAAAGTTAAACTCATTAACGAACTCCCAAACCCAGCTAATCCTTTCCCCATAGGACTTCTATAATATGCAATTCCTGCACCTCTAGCAACATAACTCATCATAGTTCCTGTTCCTGGAGGAGCTAATGCATATAGTCCAAAATCCATAATACCAGTCATGACAGCATGTGTCCAAAAATGACTTCTTGCTCTTGCGCTATATTTTCTATCTAATCTTTGTTTTGTAGCTAATGGACCAGGAGGCATAACCAGCGATCCAAATGTTTTTACAAGTCCAGATCCAGATCTAGCAGCTCTTTTCATCCATCCTGAGTTAAATACATATTCACCATCTTCAGTTCTGTCTAACATTTCTGGTCTTGTGTTTTCTCTAAAAGCTCTTTTATAAACATTAATATCATTGCCGAATCTTTGAACATGCCATATTCTCATTCTTGTTAAAAATCCTCCAAGAGGTCCTCTAAAGGCTAATCCTACATGCTGATGAGATAATCCAAAGTCTGTTCTCTGAGTATAATCAACTCCAGCAGCAATAGCTTCAGGACTGTCTGCTTTCATTCCTCGATTTCTTTCTAAGAAGTTTTGAACACCAATAAGAAAACTCATAGTTCTTAATTCTTCTTCAGTCTGAGCTATGCTAGGAAGGACCTTACCGTAAAAGTTGCCAGCACTTGCTTTAATTGCTTTTTTAAGTCTACTATCATGTTGATAATAATAAATCTTTCTGGTAATAGCCCACTGAGCAGCTCGACTCATTCTATCTCCCCACTCTTTATTCTTTAGCTTTTTCCATCTCTTTTTTAATCTTAATAATCTTTTTTCATTACCAGTCTCATCCAGCAAATCTATTTCATCAAGAAGTTTTTCCATTTCCTTTTTATAAACAACTATCTCATCTGGTCTTAATCCCTTTTGAACATATCCTTCAATAAAATTTGTAAACTTAGTTACACCAGACTTTGCTGCAAGATTTCTCCAATATTCTGGATTTCTATCAAATTCATCAAGGTATCGAGTTACTTTATCTACTCCTTGCTCATGTATTTTTAACATAAAAGCTGAATAATTAGTCATCCCCTGCAAAGGACCGTTTAGTGTATTAAATATAAAAAAGGAAGAAAGAGTTCTTAATTGAGTAGATAACTCTTCAGCCGTAATTGGATATCCAAGAGCACTAATTCTATTTGCCCAGGTTTTTGCATCTGTTTTAAATCCTAAGTAGGTAGTTTTAGCATCTGGGAAATAAAAAGATGATTTGTAATGATCAATAGCATAATCAACAACACCAGGTCTTGCGAGATGTCCTTTACTTGCAACTGCTTCCATAAGATCTAAGGTAACATCATTTCTGACAGAAGTTCTAAAGAGCCCATCAATATAGTCTACTAAAACATTTGAGTCTGTTCTTGCGTTATCAGGATGAATCATTTCGGTAACATGCTTAAAGTTTTTCAATACATGTTGTGCTTGTATATATTCATTAAACTGTGTATCAAAAAGACCGTCATTAAATTTCTCCACCTTCTCGTTTAATATATGAATATCTGCATTAAGAGAGTTCAATCTCTCTTCATACTGTAACTGTTTATCAACTTCAGCTTGAGTATGCTCAACCGATGGATCCCACTCTCTAAGTTTAGATGCTAACATATCTCTTTTGTTAATCATCCCGTGTTCGCCCATTAAAGCTTCTTCTAGCAATCTAGGGATTTGATCTTGATAATACATTCTTGTAAAATGATACTTATTCTTTTTATCCACTTTAGAAAGACCCTGGATATCAACATTGTCAGCCAATATTCCAAATTCTGTTATTTCTTCTAATAAATCATGGGTTCCATTTTTATCTGCAATCTCATTAATCTTTCTTCTTCTTTTATTATGAGCTTCTGTAATCGCTTCAGCTGTTTCAAATACAGAATCATACCACTTAACTAACATCTTGTTTGCTTCTACTAACAACTCTAATTGAGTCTGACCCAATGATCCAACCTTATCTTCGGTAAACTCAACAGTGAATTCATTATGCTGTTCATCTTTCCAAACATAAGGTGTGATTGCATCTTCAGATCTTATCCACTTGTGAGGTTCTCCAGGTTTTGGTTGAACCCATTTTGTACTCATCCACAATCTATTGTCACCCTTTTTAAAGAAAGCTTGTCCGCGTTTAAATCTAAAAAATATATCCCATACCTGATCTATTGGCAGATTGCCAAAACTATCATATAATTCTTTTATTTTATTTGATATATCATAAAGCCCAGGTCTTTTCCCATCCATAGATCCTTGATAAAAATCTGATGCTCTAGCAGCTGCATTATTTGTCCAAGTAGAAAGGCTGCTATTCATATCTCCTATCAATCCAGTAGAGTCTTTTCTAACAACGCTATCTGGAGTAAGCATTTCTAATTGAATGGTTCTTAAACGGGAAGTCTTCTTCTTCCAAAATTTTCCATCATTTACCCAACCATAAAGCTCTGCATATATAGGTCTTAAAAAATCAGGAGGCAAAGTATCTAAATGAGGGACCATTTGACCAGCTTCATTTTTAAATGTTTTTATCTCATACTCAGGGAACCTTCTTCTCATTAGTTCTGGATCTAATAAGGTCATCTCAGATTGAACAAACTTCCAAAAGTGTTTACTAACTCCTGGATTACTTTCAAGCAGCGCTTCTATCTGAGACATTAAAAGAACTCTTTCAGCCTCTCTCTTTTTATATCTCTTGTTTAAATATCTTCTTTGAGAATCAACTGATGCAATGCTCTCTTTCCCAACCAGACTGCCATATTTATCTGATAGAAAAGTGGTAAGTTTTGCATACCAAGGAGACTTTCTATTATCTCCATAATTTTGAGCATAATGGTCTTCAACCATTCTTCTTTCATACCAATCAAGATTTCTCTGTATTGGCAATTGTTTTCTTAGATCTCCACAAGCTTTTTTACTCACAACCGTAAATCCTCCTTAATTCAGTTACTTGGTTTTCATGAACGCTAGATATGGCTCCAGATTCAACCATAGGCATATCTTGACCAACAACAATCTTTTCAGCAGCCTCATTGTATAAATTAAAATATCTTTTCATTACATCAGGGTCAAGAAGAGTTATTCCATCTTTACTAACAGGAAGAATTTTCCCAGCATAATCCGCATGAACGCCGTCATCTTTAATAAACCTATCTAAAAAAGCAAATGTTGCAGAAGTTTGCTGCACCTTTGATAAATCCTTATAGGCAGAAAGCCCTCCAATGCCATCTTTATACAAATTATGATAAAAGTCATTAAAATCTTGATTATGATCCCATGCATTTGGATCGATTGGTCTAGCTGATTCTAAATTGTCTGAATCATACATTTTTGAATAAAGAGCAAGAAGTTTGGAGTGAACAGCTCTTCCCCAATCAACTCCAGATTGAACCTCTTCATTAATAACTGAAAACTCGTCTAAGCTAATCTTTTTAAACTGTTCTAATGTTAACCCAGCTGCTTGAGCTGTCATTTGCGTCCTGAAATTATCCTGCATGAGCCTTTCTTTTGCATTATAATGAGCCTGAGAGCTAGTTATGTTCTCTTGATTCGTTATCTCAGCAAGACCAAGACCAAGATCATCAAGCTTTTGATATGGAGCCATAGCCCTAACTTCCATTGGATGAACATTTTCATTTGCGCTTAAACTAGAAAGTCTTCCATATGGTCTGTTATTAAAAACAGAAACTTCTTTAATTTTAGAATCAACATTATCAACAATATGTCTCTCTCTATTTTGTACCATTTCAGTATAATCTTTACTTAAAGATAAAAGCTCTTCAAGCTTATAAACTCTCTTAGAGCTCTTACCATTTCTTATTTGGCTTGCCTTATTATGCTCTGATAGATACAAAGCTAAGGTGTTTACTTGAGCCTCTGTTAAAGCGGAGCCATCCTCAGCTTGAAACATCATTCCAATTAACTTAGTATCACTAAACTTCCACTTATCAAGCAATCTTAATTTTGGATTATCAAAAGCAGCCTGAGCGTAAGTTCTTAACATCATCCCCAATGATTGTTTTTCTGGTTTACCTGTCTCAGCAATTATCATATCAGGATCTGTTACAGGAGAATCAAGACTTCTAATTATAATCTTTTTACCATCAATTACTAAGTGATTTAAATAATAAGAAACCACACCATGATTTCTCTGTAAAGAAGCGATCTTTCCTATTGCCATTTTGCCTTGAGTTAAAGCAGCCATAGCTTGAGTAGACCCTACTATATTAGCAATACTTCCTGAACTTTCTTGTTGTTCATATTTTCCTATATTTATACCAGCTGTAGACACTTGGTTTTCTTTTAGCATCTTGGTAAGCTTATTGTCTAATATTGTAATATGACCAGAATCGTGATCGTGATCCCCTTCAAACACTTCTTTAACAACTTTAGGATTGATTTTAAAAGAATCGCCTAACCCCAGCTCAAGACCCGTTACTTTCATAATTCTATATCCACTTTGTGACGGAACAGGGAATCTAACCATCATAACATCAACAGGGTTTTTCTTAAGTAACGAATTAAGATCCGCTAAAGACATTCTTTTTATATCTTGCATATCCATTTGTAGTTTCTCAGATAATTGAAACTCAATATGTTTTCTCATTGAGTGATCCGCAGAAGCAATCATTTCATCGTCAGCTAACTTTTCAGTTACACTGGCTCTAAAATCCAAAACTCCACCTCTATGCAAAAAATCTTGAGATTTAAGAAGGAGTCTATTTTTAAGCATGCTCATTGTTAAGCTTAAGCCCGCAGGATGAAGCCCAACTCCAACATCTGCAAAGTTTTCAATCATTCTTGAGACAGACCCTGGATAACTTATCTTTGCTTTTTTAATAAATTCATTCATTTTATTTGAGTCTTGAAGTATTTGAAACATATTAAATAACTGCTTCTGAGGAGAAAGAACATCCTTACTTCTTCTCATATATCTAGTAGATACATACTCTAAAAGCTGCGGGTCAGTTAAATAATTAAGAACCTGCATTGGGAAATTAGCCCTATCCTTATCTCTTCCAGTTAATTGTATATGACCAGTAGCTTCAGATGGCAGTGATATAACTTCATTGTTTTTCATCTTCTTTTCAAACTCACCAGTGACAACCTTCACTTCGTCTCTAGAGGCTAAATGGTCTACATACTGATCATAATTCCCAGAATCTCCTTTTACATATATATTAATACCATCAGGATCTCTTCTTATTTCTGCAATCTTTTCTTTACCATCTATTAATGATGATTTAACCGCTCCCGCAGGAAGAGAATAACTCATCTCTTGATGTTTCTCTAATAAAACACCAGTTTCATCATGACCAAACTTTATTGTTTTTGCCCTTTTAGCTGTAGATAAAGCTCCTACTTCTTCAACGTATTTCTCAGAAAATACTCTTTCTGATGTCCAGGTAGTCCCGTCTCCAATATACTGCCATTCACCATCTATAAATTGAACAGCATCTACCGATTCAGTTGAACCATCTTCAAACTCTGTAACAAACTGAACATCTCCTGGGGAATCCTTACGATGATTAAAAACATAAATAGAACTATTCCTTCCGTTTCGATTCGTAAGCGCAGTTGAAAACATAACAGAGTTTCTAAGCATAATATCCTGTTGAGTAAGCTCATGATATGTGGTCCCAAATAATTTCTTCAGCACCTCATGTCTCGCAATTTGAGCAGCTCTATAATCGTGAGAACTCCCATAAATTGCTTTCATTTGCTTTTCTGTCAAATTCTTTCCACTATATTCATCAGCTAACTCTTGACTCACATTGCCATTCTCCTGCTCTTTTTTCCAATAGGTTAAATATGTCAATGCAGACTGTTTGTGTTCATCTTTTACATTAGCAAGAATCAATCTTCCACTGTCGCCTCTCATCATTAATGGAACTAAATTAGCATCTCGGAACTGACCTCTTGTTAATTCAGCAATTTCAGCTCTCGTTAAAGGTTCAGTTCTTGTGATCCATTTTTTAAAATTATCAGGACTTCTTTGCTTAAGATCTGATTTGTCAAGCCAAACTATATCATCATTAATCCCGTCAACAACATTCTCTGCAACCATCGCTCGAGCATAAGATGTACTGACATATGGCTTTGAATCACTTTTGTACTCAATCTTTTTACCAAATTTCCCAGTGCTTGAAGTGTAAAGTATTGATATGTTTTTTCTAATGCCAGGAGCATTCCCCTGGTTTATTAGAACAAAATTTTCTGGTAGTTTAGAAACATAAAACTGTTTTAACTCTGTCCTTGTTATTGGATTTTTATTAGATAAAGATAAAGGAGTTTCTCCGTTATCTGTTATTAGGTCATATCCTGGTTGGCTAATCTCTGCAAGAAAATCCTCAAAAGAATCAAAATTTCCATCATTCACTTGAGTTACTATAGCATTAAAAACTTCAGAATCTATAGTTGTTTTAAAAGGAGCAAAGGCTCTAGTATTTATAACATTCTCACTGGCAGCATTAAGATCTGAATCTTCATCATTCACAGCCGCAATAGTTTCTTTAATAAAAGCAGCTTCTTCATCTGCTGTATTACTTATATCGTCCATGTTGTCAGGAGTAAATGTATCTGGAGGTCCAAATAGTCCAGTAATTGCTCTTCCCTCAGCTGACTCCATCCAAGTTTGGTTTGGACTAGTAGATTGAGCCCATTCAACAAAATGATCTCGAACATTAGACGGCAATCTTCCTGCAATGTTTGCTGCCCAAGTATCAAAAGTAAAATCATCCAACCCATGCTTTTCCTTTGATTGGTTCCAAGTATGCATAAACCAAGCCTCTGCTTTTTTCTTGGAGATTTTATCCAGAAACATTTTTGGCATTTTAAGTGGAACTCCCATATGCATTAAAGTTTGTTCGCTCTCATCAACTCCAAGCTTATCTAGATATTCAGCAATAATCTTATTACGGTCAGAAGATTCGATTCCATGCTTTTGAGCAATCTCTAATAGTTTAGCATTATTCATTTGCTCTAACTGATGTCTGCTATGTTGAACGGTCAAACCATCCATGTTCGCTACTTCTAGATAAATATTCTCAGCTTGATTATTTAAAGATTCATCAGTAATAGCTTCCACTGTTTCCTGTTCTGTTTCCAATAATAGCAGTTCTTGCTTTTTTTGCTCCTTAACTAATTCTTTATATTCTTTACTTCTTTTATCTCCTTCATATTCTTCAATCTCTTTTTCAGTTGCAATAAGATTGTCTCTCAAATTATTTAAACTTATCTTTACCTTTTCTTTTTCCTGTCCCTCTTTAACCTCTTCTTGTTCATTTCTTTTTTCAGCCTTATCTATAATAGGCTTAAACTTTTTAAGATCTGCTTTTGTTTTAGCTTTAGATATTAACTTTAAGCTTGCCAATTCTTCTGGAGTAAACGATTCGTCCCCCAGAGCATTAACTTCATTAATCAATCTCTGCTTTTCTTGAGCCAAAGGATCTTTTGAAACTCTTTTTGGTTTCTTTTTATTAACCCCTTTTATTTTAGACGCAAGCTCCTTTTTATGCTTTTCTAATTCTTTTAACTTTTCCTTTCTAAGGTCCTCATCCATTCTTCCAGTCCCAGCGATTTCTTTAAGATCAAGGATATCATTCATTACCTCAGAAAATTCACTCCTCATCATAGCTAACTCATAACTTCTTTCGTCTGGCTCTGTCCTCTCTATATCACCTAAAACTTTTTTTCCTTTACGACGTTTTTTAGCCATATTCCTTTTCTTCATCTTAGCTGTAATCTTAGGCTTTCGCTTTGATGGAGCCGCAGCGCGACTAACTTTACTATGTTCATATTTAAGATCTTTAACATCTTTGCCCAATATCTTAGCAACTTGCTTATCGGTAAAGAATCCAGGTCTTGACATAAGCTTCTCTTCTGTGATAAGAAAATTCTCCCTAACCTTCTTATCGCTTAAAACATTAGTCAAATGTTCTGCATTCATCCAATTTCTGGCTGTAGCAGATAATTCACCAGCTCTTAATTCAAGCTCAAACGCATTATCTGAATGTATATTAGCCAGTCTATCAACAAATCTAGTTGGCGTAAACTCTAAAAAGAGTCCAGCCTTAATATCTTTATCAAAAGGAGTTGGGTCTTCACCAGGTTTCGCCTTACCCTTTCTTTCTTCTAATTTCTCTCTAGCTCCCGTTTCTAATCTTTTTTGCTCCCATCCACGCTTAACTCTACCAACAACAGATCCACCTCCAGCCATCGCTCCACCAAATACTGCTCCAGAATAAGCAGCCTTCCAAACTCTTTGAGGATCAAACTTATAAAATGGAACATTTCTCTCCATAAGTTGCATGTTAATAGTTTCTTGAGTTGCCTCTTCCGCTCCTTCAAGACCAACTCCCTTTAATAAAAATTTTCCAATATCTTTAGCGCCCATAATTGTTTTGCCAAGTTTGCCCTTTGCAGCAGAGCTAGCAATTGACTTCATGGACTTTGCGCTTTTAAAAAACTTAGTTGCGGCACTAATCTCAATCGCAGTACTTAAGCCTTCAACACCAGAAGAAAGGATACCATAAACCTGACCTATTCTGTCAGCTATATCATCTATGTTCTCATCAGATAATTCATCAGCAGTTTTAGAATAAGATTGACTTAACTGATAAGAATAAAGAGCTTTAAAAGCTTCTGGAGTCATATTTTTCTTATCTATCATAGCTTGAGCTCTGATCTTATTCAATTCTTCTATTGCTTCGTTCTTAGCAGATACGCTTTCAAGTAAGAACCCTGGAATAGCCGCGCCTGCAAAGCCAGCTAACATCTTCAATTTCTTTCCTGGAGATATGTATCCAGCAAGAAGACCAGAGCCAGAGATAATCATATTAGTCATTCCAGACTCAGCCATAGTTGCTACAGCATATTTTGGATTAGCAATCCCCTGCATAACATCTAAATCCTTCATAGACATTGCATATATCCCAGTTGGTTGGTATTCTGGATCTTCTAATACTTCCTGCTTTGTCCAGCCCGCTCCAAACTCTCTAACTTTTTCTGCCCATGATATAACTCCATCTGAGCTAATCTCAGGCTCACCTTCTTTCCCCCACTCTACTCTTTTCCATCTTCCTCCGTCTCCACTATTTAAAAACTCTAGTAAACTTCCTATTCCTTCACTTTTATCTATTAAAATCTCACCAACAGCTTTCTTTGCAGATGGTAAGAATCTTTGAGCAGCAAATGATTGATCTTGAGAATGTCTTGCGCCTTCACTTCCAAGCTCAGATTCAACCATATGTCTAATATTTCTCCAACCATTTCTAAATGAGTCATTAATGACCTTATCTAAAGCAATTCTTTCCGTGCTCTCTTTTGGTGGAAGCGAAGGATGATTATCTACATAAGCTCTAAGTCCATAAAGTTCCTTAGCCATATCTCTTTTTATAAGATCTCTGCGTTCACCAATTACATTAGAACTAAAAGCTGCATCTCTTTCCATCATCTGATCAATTGGAGCAGAATAACGAGCTATCTCTTTCTCCATCGCTAAATCTTCTTGTGGATTCCATAATACAGATTTAATATCGCCCTTGGATAAATCTAAGCCAGTACCCATCATTTGCTTGTATGCATCTTCAATTGGATTAAATATCAGACCATATACAGATTGACCAGTATCATTTCCATTCTCATCTATAAAAGTTAAAGATGGATCAAATTGTAATCTGTCTAAAAGTCTTGTGCCAGAGTATTTGTCTTCAAAAAGATCCACATCTTCAGCTGGAAGAATGTTTTTCTCCAATTGATTTAATTTTCTACCCAATTGAACTACTTGAGGCATACCTTAACCCTCCAGATCATAAGGATTGATAATGTCATCTTCTGTGGCATCTCCTGCTGCTGGAAATTCAGGATAAAACCATCCCTGACTACCTTCAATACGCATATCAACACCTTCTAGCAATGATCTTCTGGCATCTATATATCCTTTCATTGCTGTTTTAAATCCAGCATCGTGCGTTTTCTTTGTCTTTGTAAAGAATTTTGAACTACGTTTAAATCCAGTTTTTTCATTGTATAGATTATCATTTATCCATTTATCAATCACACCTCTGTTAGAAGGATTTATTGGGTCATAAGTGTCTGGATATTTAATTAGCGACTTACCACTCTTCGGATTTGCCATATAAGGAGTTATAATCTTTTTACTAACTATGCCTGCTAACATAAACATATTAGATTCTATTGTTTTAATAACATCGCTAACGGGTAGATTTCTTTGAGCATCTTTACTCATTCCTCCCCATTTTTCAAGTTGCGCTGATGTGCTTCCTAATAAAGAACTAATGTCAGATCTTCCTGGTTTAAATAGGGATGCAAGAGAATCCTTAGACTTTCCTAATGATCCCATAGCTTTGGAATATTGATGTGTAATAACATCTTCTCTTAACTTCTCTAAGTTTTCTTGTCCTTCTTTTGCAGCTCTAACGTTAAGTTGCAATCTCTCTGCCCTTATATTTCCTGGAGCAAGTGCCAATAATTTATTCGAAATCGTAAAATCTTTCATTTTTCTATTAACGTCTGCTTCGGGTTTTACTATGCTTTCTATATATCCCCTCGTATGAGCATCATGAGCATAAATAGGCTGCATGCTCTTAACTCCTTGAGCATCAACAACTTCTCTTTCTCCAGTCTGCTCCCAATCTATTTTTGGAGTTGTTGGATCAGTATCATATGCACTAATTCGATTAACGAACTCTAAAGCGCCTTCAGCTCTTTCTATATTATCATTAACCCTTTTAAGAGCAGGTTGAGTTAACCCGCTTGCTATATCTGTTAAATTCTTTTTATTATCACGAAGAATTGACATGAACCCATCTGTAGGCTCTCCAGATGTAACAGCATTGTCTAAGAGTTTATTTATATTATCATCAATAGCATTATAAGTGCTTACAGTATGTTTTCTTAATTCTACCTTATCTTTGTGAGCATCTAAAAATGTATCAACATAATCAACGCCAACTTTCATTGATTCAATGTCTTCTAAATATTGATTTAAAGTATCAATATCTGTCACCCTTTGTGAAGTACCAGATATATCCTCTGCCGTTGCTTTCGCAGTAGTTGTTCTTCTTGCTAATTGAGCAAGTGCTCTGTCAAGATTAGCCTTTTCCCTGGCTTGCTCTCTAGCCCTAACTCTTTCGTCAAGATATTGGTATCTTAAATAACTATCTAATGCCATCTCTAGCTC
Source organism: uncultured Candidatus Poseidoniales archaeon (assembly GCA_964414525.1). Classification (GTDB taxonomy): domain Archaea; phylum Thermoplasmatota; class Poseidoniia; order Poseidoniales; family Thalassarchaeaceae; genus UBA36. The sequence continues at coordinate 21,735 of CAYPWN010000015.1, forward strand.
CTATCCTAATAATGATGAACCTACTTTCATTCCCATTGCTAGCGCGGGGTTACTTGCCATAAGTAAGTTGGATCCCACATCTGCAAATGCTTTAATTGGTCCAGTAATTTGCTGCTTTTGCATTTCATCTATCTTAGCATCAAGTGTGTCTATCTGCTCTGTAAGTTTTTGCCTTGTTTCTCTGTTCTTATCAAGAACTGTAGTTTGAGCTTCAGATGATTTCTCATAAAGATCTGCTAAAGTAATATCTGTTCTTGCATGAGCAGTATCTAAAACATCTTCTGCAGCTTCAACCGCAGAACCAGAACTCAGTCCCCCTCCTTTATATTGTGCTATTTTTCTTAAATCGCCCCTCATTCTATTTTTCTCTAATTCTCCAGTTCTTCTTCTGTCTTCGCCAAGTTGATCGCTAATTGCATCAGATTCAGCCTCTCGTTGATTAGCTAAATCTCCTCTAGCTCCTAAAGCTTTTGTTTTCGCTGATCTCAAATCACCTATAACTTGTTGATTTTGGTGGAAATTAACTGCTCCTGTAACAAGCGGAGCAAACGCAAGAGCTTTGCCAAGCTTATCTCCGAGTTTACCAGCTGCTTCTTCTGCTGGGACATCAGGCACTTCATCTTTATTTGCCCACATATCTCTCAATCTTCTTAATGGGTCAGTCGAAGTTGGAGCTGTGGAGTCGCTATCTTGAGCAACATCAAGAATCTCAGTAGCTTCAGGAATTGGAGCTTCTAATATAGAAGACATCTGCTCGTCACTTAAAAATCCTGGTGGAGGAGGTGGTTTCGAAAGGTCAAACTCCTCTACTCCATAGTTTGCTAAATTATCAGCTCCTCCCATAGTAGTAGATAACTCTCCAGATTGTACAGGATTAGGAGAAGAAGCCTGACCAACGCTAGATGTATACATTGAATTTGGTCCACTTATAGAACGTCGCTCTCTTGCGTAATTATCTTGAGCATATGAAATGTCTTTCATTGTATCTAAATCTTCTTCTGTAACAGTACGACCAAGTTTTGGTCTTGGAGCATTAGGATTATAATTGGTTTGCCCTCTAGTATCAGGAAGACTTCCATACCAATCCTTTCCATCTTGCGTGGGAACACTTTGCGCGCCAGTTGGTGCACTCCCTTCATAAAATCTTGAAATATCTTTTCCTTGAGTTGAGGCATAATCACCATAATGCTTAACAGCTTTATTTATTCCAGATTGATAATAATCAAATCCACCATCTATTCCATCTGTAACAGTTTTATTCCTAGCTCTAACGGCTGCATCTATAGTTAAACCTGGAGGATCGGTTAAAGCATTCTTTGCCGCAACAAGAGGATTAGACCTTGTATCTGTAAGATTTGTCGGATCTCCTAACTTCATATTATTTGTTTTCATTCCTGGAGCTTGATTATCCATTGGTACATATGTTTGACTTGGAGCAGATTGATATGCATGTTTAGTTCTCCAGTCCTCGCCCATATCCATAAATGAGTCAACGTAAGGAGACATGGTTGAGAAGCCACTGCTTGGTTTTCTAGCTGCCATTATTTTGATCCTTTCATAATTATATCAAGTATATCAGACCCAATCCCAGACTTGCTATAATCTAAAGAAGTTCTATTATATACAGTATCACCTATAGTCGGAGAAAAATCACCTTTTTTATAATCCTTATAAGATGGGAAAAAAGATGTGATAGATGGATCTTCTTCCGTTTTCTTCATCAATATCTCATCAAAAGAAGATTTATAAGCTTTATAGTCTGCCCTATCAGCCTTGTCCTGCTTCTTAAAATAGCCATACAGCAAAGATGCATCCTGGATATCCGATCCTAACTTTTGTACTCTTGCTATATCTTTCATGCGACTATCAAATCTTTCAAGGGCTCCAATAGACTGGTTCACCTTATCTTCAACATCCCTTCGCCTTGCTGAAGCCTTTGCTGCTGATCGTCTTGTGTCTTTTGCTCTATATGCCATAATATTTCTCCATTAAATTAATCAAATCTTAGACTCCTCCACCACCGCCAGAGGTATCATAGATAGTTACGTTTTCTGTATCT
>CAYPWN010000016.1:0-23285 GCA_964414525.1 uncultured Candidatus Poseidoniales archaeon
GCCTACAGAGTCTGGTTTTGGGTAGAAAAATGCTAGTTCATGGGAGGTGCTCAGTGGATGGGCAGGGGGCAATGGTATTCGCTGAAAGAGCAGAGATTATAGAACAAAAACCTGCGGAAGAAGCGGAAGAAGTCATGAAAAGATGGGGGTTGGTTCTGTGATTGCCCAGTCAGCGTCGACAAGAGTGAGGCAGAGTGCGATAAGGATGTTCGCACAAGAGTACTCCGAGGCTTCCTTGGTAGAGCAGGGAGTAGGCGAGTTCGATCCTTCCTTCGTAGTGACCAAGATCGGAGCCAGAGTGAATCGCTGTCTCGTAGGCGGGGTAATAGAAAGGCTAGAGAGGAGAGATGCCGATAGTGGGCCATACTACTCTGGGCAAATCAGGGATCCATCCGGGGTTCACTACTTCAGCGTACCACCGTTCAAACCGGAACTTCACCCCGATATAGAAGAGCTACTAGCGAGGTTCGATTCAGGAGACCGTTTCTTGATGATCATTGTAGGAAGGAGCAGGTGGAATGAGTCGGAAGAAGGAGGGATATTCACGTCGATAAACACCGAGAGCTTTTCAGTAATCGATCGAACGGCATACCAATCATGGCTGGTTGAAGCTTCTGAGGCTACACTAAGACGCCTTGACGCCTACTCGAAGTCCTTGGGATGCGAACTGGACCGGGGCTCTCTAGTGGCTGCTGAAGTGCCGGAAGAACTTGTGTCTGGCCTACTTCAGTCAAGAGCGCACTACTCAGATTTCGACACCGAGGCGTACCAACTCTTTGTTCTGAAGGCCCTATCCGCCGCCAGAGGGGAGTCGGAGGAGTCGGTAGAGGTAGCCATTACACCAGCTGTAGAAACAGTAGACGATCCAGGTCCTGAGGCGGTCGGAGTTTCCGAACCCAAGGAGGCTGTCATGCGGGCTCTTTCGAACAGCGGAGATGGTCTTGTGGACTACGACACGCTTGTTGGGGCATGCATTTCGGCAGGTTCATCCAGAGAGGAGGCAGAAGACACAATTGAGCACCTAAGGGACGTAAGCATGGAGATATCCGAGCCTAGGTTTGGTTTCTTCTCGATCAAATCTGAATAGCCATCATTCTGATGGGTCGTCCAGAGCCGAGAGCTTGGATCTGATCCTGCTTATGGTGGTCTCAGAGTCTTCTACTAGCTCGTTTGACTCGTCTGAGGAAACCATCTGTGCCCCCTTCACCTCTGCAATGTTGGTAGCCACCATTAGGATGCGATGCCTGACGAACTGGTCCATGATCGGCCACCCCCTCCTGTCAGTCAGCCTGAGGAGAAGATCCCTCTCTACCTCTCCCCAAGACCCCCCGTGACCCCTAAGGATAGTTCCGACCATCCTCTCCAGGTCCTCGGCCCTGGCTTGTATTGTCAGGAGATCCCCCTGTACGGAGGAGGGCTGCTTGTCGATTCCCATGACTATGGAGTCCCTGACATCCTCGAGAAGAGCCTCGCCTGGCAAAGTCTGGAACATGCTCTCGTCGATTTCCTCGGAAGGGGTCGGCGACTGCCTCTCGACGGGACTCTCGAAGGATGAGGGCTGGAGTCCGTTCCTCCTCAGGCTCCTCTTAATCCTGCCCCATCCGTTCATCTGGCTGGTAAGGACTCCGGCGACCCTGCCCATCAACACTGTTCTGTTCCCCGTTAGGTCCAGCTCCAGTCTTTTGCACAACTCGTGAAGGTCGTCTCTGCTCATCTCTGCCAGGTTCTCGATGGTCATCCTTCGGGAGTCGTAGTTTAGGTGGAGCCAGAGGCGTTGCCTCCTCTCCTTGTGAGATCCTGATGACTTAATGCCGAACACCTTTAGGACATCCCCAATCTCCTTGTGGGACATAGACTGAATCCCCTCCCAAGTAAGGTCCAGGTCGGGCAGAATCTCCTCGCATATCAGCTTGGCACGGAGAACCTCTACTGAACCGGTCTTGGGGATGCCGCAGTCCTCTGCCCTCTGTCTCAGATTCTGTAGGCGCCCCGTGTATATCGAGTTGAGAAGATCCGAGTCCACCCTCATGGCAACACCTGTCTTCTCGTCATGGCCCCTTAGTTATCGGTTCCCCCGATGGCGTACGTTTAGAGGCGGTTTTTCGCGGGGGTTTAGTTTACCGGGAAGTCACCTTAGAAAGGACGGGGCCTCGTCGTCTGTAGGGTGGTCCCGGGGGACTTCCCGTGTTGTCTCCTTCACTAGCCTACCCCAGTCCAAAAGTAGGCTTATTGTGGCGTGTTGGAACTCGCTCCTTCGGATCAGTCTTTCTAGAGCGAGCGTCCTAGTACCATCAGCTGAAATCGTCTCCATTCTGATCTCGACCCTGACTTCGTCTTCCGATATCTCCCCTTCTGGGTCGTGACAAGCCTGCTCAAGGACAATATCCCTATCCTCTTCTGCCTGCCTGAGTAGACCTCCAACCTGTCGGTGCCTGACCTGGATCCCGATAGTGTCGCCGAAAGAATCGGCCAAGTCGCCCATTATCCTGCTCTGGACCCAGAGTGCCGTGTTCCCCTCCGGTTCTGTCACGATTTGGGCCATCCTAGAAGGGAAGCCGGCCCTGCAAATGATTGCTATGAGGTCTGAGAATGGTTTGGGGAGGAAGTGCGGGCCGCCCCTCTCCTTGGGGAACGGAAGCAGTGTGTGCCTTCTCTCGGACTGGTCGGAGGTTTCGTATTCCGTCCTTGAAATTACGAAGCCGTCTATTTTGCCCTCTGAGAGAAGGGCGCCCAGCCATCTGGCCCAATCTGAAGGGTCTGCAGGGAGCTCGGATCCCTCGACTGCATCCTCGACTGCTTCGGGGGAGATCACGGCCAAGTCGGATCTCGCCCTTAGGAGCTGCCTCCTGACAAGGTCCGAGCCGCTAACGATAATCGCAGACTTGGGTTGGTACATCAGTCGGTCAGGTGAGACGAGGACCATGCTGGGTCTTCGGGGCGCCCTTGCACCGATTACCTGACATCCAAGGCTTGAGATGGACTCCGTTTCCCCTAGGGTCTCTGTTGCAGGGACTGCAAAGATATCCAGTTTTCCTGAAGAAAGATCTTTCAAGCCGGACTCGAAATCATCTACCTCGGTGACTGAAGTCTCCATTTCTTCCGGTTCTATCGAATCTAAGTGAGATCTGAGTTGCTCCCCTACGATGCATTCGGCAGTATCCATAGCCCCCACAACTAGCCGGTTTTCCATCGCATCCACCTCAGGGGGGGGGCAGGTGTCGTGCCCGTTTGATCGGCGTGCGCACCTGTTGATATATGCGACCCCTGTGAACGAGGCACATGGGAGTAGTAAAAATCGAGTCATTGACAATGGATTCGGTGAAGAACCTAGTAGAGGATGCCATAGAGCATTTGGTTCTAGAGAAAATGAGCTCGGCACTAGATCGCCCAGCAATGTCGGTGGCCAGTGAAGTATTGCTAGGGGGCGGCAAGAGGTACAGGCCCATTCTTGGTGTAACCTCATACGCAGCAGCAGGGGGTGATGACCTCAACGAGGCTATCGACCTAGCGCTTTCTTCTGAGCTGATTCACACTGCAACCCTAATCCACGACGACGTCTATGATCAGTCGAAGATGAGGCGGGGTAAGCCGACCATTCATTCGACGCATGGCATCTCGCATGCAATAATCGCTGGGGACTACCTTTTCTCATTGGGCTTCGAGCTAGGTGCGAAATACGACAGCAGAGTAGTTGGCAAGGTCAGAGACTCGTGTGCGGGCATCGCCTCTGGGGAGATTATGCAGTTCAAGCATATTCGCGACCTCAGTACAAGCCCTGAGGACTACTACGAGATCATTGACGGAAAGACTGCGAGGCCATTCGCCTCGGGTTGCTCGTGTGCGGCAATGATTGCCGGTTCCAGTCAAGACTACGTCGATGCCCTCTGGGGTTACGGAATGGAGTTGGGTAGGGCATTCCAACTGATCGACGATCTGCTGGATCTGACTGGCGACGACATCATCGGGAAGCCCAGGGGGACCGACGTGCACGAAGGCAAGATGACGCTGCCAATTATCTACGGGCTAACGATGCTGCATGGGCCTGACAGGGAACACCTGAAGGACGTGCTAACGAACTTCAGCGACAACAGGCTGGAGGAACTAGTCGAGCTACTGGAGAGCGCTGGATCATTCGAATACTGTAGAGTTCTGATATCCAACCACATACAACGTTCTCTGGATTACATCAGCACTCTTCCTGAGTCGGAAGCTAAGAGTCTGCTATCGGAGATAGTGCTGCTATCGGAGTCAAGAACTACGTGAGGTGTGTGGCCAAATGCCTGAAGGGAGGTATTGGGATGTTATCATTGTTGGAGGGGGGCCGGCAGGGAGTACAACAGCTCGATATGCAGCGCAGGGCGGCCTCAGTGTCTTGGTTGTCGATGGCAGAGACCCCATCGGTTCGCCACTTCAGTGTGGCGAGCTAGTTCCGACCAACGACGAGATGAGGAGGCTTTGCCCAGATGTTCCAGACATGGATGACCTGTTCAGAACTCCCGAAGATGCGGTTTCAAGGATAACCAAGAAGATGCGTCTGGTCCCACCGAACGGGAAGGGGCTGGAGTACGATTTCGAAGGCGTGGTACTTGACAGGGTCGCGCACGACGAGGCGCTAGTCGAACTTGCCTCTTCGGCGGGGGTGGAATACCTGCTGGGCCATAGAGTAGAGAATATCGATGGAGAATCGGTGATACTGTCGAATGGGGAGTCCCTACGAGGGAGGATTATAGTCGGTGCTGGTGGCCATAACGATCCTGTCAGGAGGCAATTCTGGGAGGAGGGATCATTGAACATCCCAGTCAAATTTGTCCTAAAAGAGGGCAGCCACTCAGATGCGTTGGAGTTGCATTTCGGCTCGGTCGCTCCGGGAGGTTATGCATGGGTATTCCCAAAGGACTCTGGCTCGAACATAGGAGTGGGCATTCAGAGGAAGATGTCTGGTGGAAGGAGCCTCAACCAGTACGCTGACGAATTCATCTCAAAGTTCGAGGGGGAGGTGACCTTCAGGGGTGCTGGTTCTCTTCCAATGTCGGGAACAATAAGCTCGTTCGTTAAGGGGAGATACCTGCTTGTTGGGGATTCCGCCGGGATGGTACTGCCATCAAACGGAGCAGGGATTACAATCGCGATGATTGGCGGCAGGATAGCAGGCCAGGTCATTTCGGAACATATCAACGAAGGGTTAGGACTCGATGAGTACAAGGGGAGATGGGAGAGCCAGATGGGGAAAGTAATGCGCAACTCAAAGAGGGCCTTTGGCCTGGGGAGCTTCATCTTCCGGCTACCCGACTGGGCCCTTAACATGTCATTCAACCGCTTAACCAAGGGAATTATCTGGAGGGCAGTGACCTGTAGGAGAGTCTTCTGGCTATTCTGAGGGAGCTCGTGCTTTCCAAATCGTGGCCATCCCAGGGAATATCAGCCTAGCTTTAACGTCTGAGAATCCAGCCTGCTTCAGCATTTCCACATATTCCCTAGTTGTCCCGAACTCGGAGTACGTCTTCGTTAGCCACTTCCAGGGATGGTCCCTCTTGCCGCAGACAATTCTGGCGTAAGATCCTACCCAGACCTTCATCCATAGGATACCCATCATCCCGTGTATCCGATTTATCTTGGCAGGGTCGACTATAATGATCGGGGCACCGGGCTTCAGAACCCTCAGTGCCTCGTCCAGGCCTGCCTTCTTGTCATACCAGTCTCTGAATGAGAATAGGGAGCAAACGGCGTCGAAGGAATCGTCTTCGAATGGGAGGCTCTCAGCTGTCCCCTCTACAAATGTTGCAGCGGACTCTCCTCGTGAGTATCTAGAGCGGTTTACCCTCTCCTCTGCTGAGTTTAGCATCTCAGGAATTGGGTCAAGGCAGACCAAATCTCTGCCAACTACGTCCTCTGCGAAACTCCCCGGGCCACATCCCACCTCGAGGACCCTGCCCCCGGGAAGCATGTCACGAACCATCCTTCTCCATCTGGCTACCTGTCCAAGAGTAGCAAAACGATTGATGCGGTCGTAAACGGGTATTGTTTCTAGTAAGTTCCTCTGGAGTTCGTCCCACTCACCCCCCTCCATTCCGTGAGCGTCCATCGGCCAATCCTAGAGAGGGACATATTTGGAACGTTCCCGAAGTTCAGTAGAATGCGGATGGCTGAGTAGTGGAACTCACGTGGTTATCATCATAAACTCCTCAACGGTCGCATAATGCACCGTAGGTGCATAGAAATGGGACGTGAAGAAGTTCTTCAAGCGATTAGGCGGGCCGAGAGCGAGGCCAAGGAGACGATTGCCAAGGCTGAGTCAGAGGCCTCGGAAATAATTTCTAGGGCTAGGCTTTCAGCAACCGAGATCGTCCAAGCCGGGAGGTCAGACTCAGAGGCCAACTCCCAGAGTCTGATTTCAGATGCTAGGAGCGAGGCCGAGAGCGAGGCCGAGAAGGTATCCAAGGAAGGTGATTCTGCTATCGGCTCTATTCACGACGGTGGCGAAGGAAGCAGAGTGGACGCAGTGAACACAGTACTGGATGCATTCAAGTCCTGAAATTCTCAGAGGAATTAGATGTCACAAGTCAACACCCAGCAGATGGGAAGGCTGGTGGCTGCTGGTAACAAGGACAAGCTGTCGGATGCAGTGCAGATTCTGGCTAGGATGGAAGCTCTACACATCATCGACTACGATGGAGGAGAGGAGGGTTTCGCGCTCGGATCCCCTGACACAGGATCTGAAGAAATTGGTCGGGGACTTGTAAAGGCCCGGGCTGCGGCATCCATTGTCAATGCGTCCGGCCCGGACAGGGCCGTCTCAGCTAGACCAGTAAGGGACTCCCTCGGGAGCGACCTACCATCGAAGATAGAGGAGGTGTTGTCCGATAGTTCCAGGATTGACGACTTGTCAAATGAAATCTCGTCGCTCTCAGAGGAGGAAGGTGGGCTTTCCCTAGTAGCACCGCTGGGAGTTGACTTGGAACTCCTTGGGAGCTACGAGTCGGTAGCCTCGTTTGTTGGAACTGTTGATAGCATCGAAGGAGCCAGAAGGGCTGCCGAATCAGGCCTTATTATCGAGGCTAAGGAGGGGAATAGGAGTCTTGTGGCGGTCTTCGTCAGGAATGATGGTGCTGATTCCGCTGCAGCTCTGCTGGAAGACGCAGGCTTCGAGCCGATCCAAGTACCGGAAGGAAAAGGGTCCGCTGCAGATAGGTTGTCCGAGGTTAGGAAAGCGAAGGGGTCCCTAGAGGGGGAGAAGTACGACTTGGAAAAGAGGCTAGAGGATTGGTCAAATTCGAATGGTGAGATGCTCCTATGCGGCCTTGAGGTCCTCGAAAGAGACCACGACGTGCTCACTGCCCCGGTCAGGATAGCGGTTTCAGAACATGCCTTCGTAATCGACGGTTGGCTAGTCATGGAGAGAGCGGAAGAGGTCCAGAGGGGGCTAAGAGAGTCCTGCCTATTCACTGAAGTCACCCCATTCCAGATGGAAGCAGGAGGAGGCGGACACGGTCACTCCGACCACCACCATAGCCAGGAGATGCCTCCGATAGCGTTCCAAGAGAGGAGCTCGAGCAGGCCCATGGAACTACTCACGGACGCTGTAGGCAGACCGGCCTACGGACGGATCGACCCTACCGTATTCATGTTCATCACATACCCCATATTCTTTGGAATGATGCTGGGCGACATGGCCTACGGGCTAGTTACCATGGGAGTGGGTTTCCTCCTTCTGAGTAAATCTGGAACTAACGAGATGATGAGCATGGGAGGGAAGTTCCTGACCTACATCGGTTTCGGAACAGTCGTTTTCGGCTATATCTATGGGGAGTTTGCCGGATTCGAGTTCCTACCTCACGGGCACTGCGACGTTGACCACATCATTGGGGTCGCCCAGTGCGAGGCAGCTTACCTAGCTGACGGCACGACCCACGGGCACTACCACTGGAAGGAAAGCCACGTGCCTTCCTGGGTTTCATGGATGACTGCCCTTTACCCCAACGGAGGGGAAGTGCACTACGTCCTAGAGGGGCCTTTCAGTATGACGCTGGCATACCCTTTCCACAGAGTCTCCGCAGTTGAAGACGGGGGCAATCTAGAGCATCTAATTCTGCTTACCATCTATCTAGGAGTAATCCACGTATTCCTAGGTCTGACTATAGGTTTCAGAGACATAATGCTGTATGGTAACGGACATGGGGGGTTCGGAATAGTCTGCGCCTTCTTCGAGAAGGGCGCATGGATGATACTGCTCGTTGGAGGATTCATGTTCGCATACGGGTTCATCGGCCCCGCATCTTCAGAAGTCAGAGATACTGGGGCGGGGATAGCCCTCGTAGCAACTGTACTCCTCATGTGGACCCTATACAGGTATCACGGCGTTCCTTTCCCGATCAACGTGGGTCTTGCACCTATAGAGGCGGTTGGGATGATGCCCACCGTGATCTCCTATGTCAGACTGTTCGCAGTCGGCGTCGTGGGGGTCAAGATAGCTGAGACGGGTAACCACATGCTCTACGAAAAGATCAGCCTTGACGACCCGGCAATGGCCGTAGTTCTGGTCATTGGCTGGCTAGCAGTGCAGTTCTTCGCCTGGGGCCTTGGGGTCTTCAGCCCGAACATCCACGCCGCGAGGCTACACTTCGTGGAGTGGATGAGACAGTACTACGACTCAAGCGGGGAGGCCTTCAAACCGTTCGGCCTACGTTCCCGATATGTGGAGGTTGACTAAATCAGATTCCAAGCCAAGGCTTGACTAAATGGAGGAAAAAAAATGAACAACAAGAAAATGATTAGGGGAATGAGTATGATGATGGTATTGCTCGCCATAGTCCTAGTGGCTAGCGGCGTGCAGGCCCAAGATGCGGACAACGCGGACACCGTAACCGCATACGCAAAACTCGGAGCGGGTATTGCTCTGGGACTTGCGGGGGTAGGAACAGGACTGAGCCAGGGACCTATAGGGGCTGCTGCGGTAGGAATGATCGCAGAGGACTCTAGCAAGTTCGTGACTGGACTGATATTCACTGCCCTGCCAGAGACCATCGTGCTTTTCGGATTCCTCGCAGTTTTCCTGCTCTAAGCAGGATGCGAGTTCCGTAAACGAACCAGATGAGGTAAGAAGATGACATTGGATGCACTAGCAGCCGAGATTGCCAGTCAGGCCGAGGCGGAAGCTAGGTCCATAGTAGAGGCTGCCAAAGAAGAGGCGGGGCGTATCGAGGAAGATGCTCGAAATGAGGCTTCTGAGGCCTCCTCAATGGCAGCGAACAAAGCGGAAAGGGAGAGCCAGCAGCTGTCCGTAGAGGTCGTAGCATCGGCCAGACAGGCCAACCAGAAGAGGGCCCTGATAGCAAGAAGAGAGGAGCTCGATGCAACTTGGGAGTCGGTGAAGGAAGAGGTTTCCTCCCCGAAGATGAAAGGAAGAAAGCAGATGCTGGACTCGTTGGTGAAGGAAGCCAGCGGGTCCAAGTCAGGGATGGTAATGAGGCCAGTCTCTACCGATAGGGGCTCCCTATCTAAGAGCGGATTCACCATGGGTGAAGACATCGAGGGACTGGGGGGCTTCGTGCTCGAGTCCAAGGACGGAACCACCCTACTCGACTACAGGTTCGACTTCCGTCTTGAACAGGCATGGAAGGACAGCCTTGGACGGGTAAACAGTATCCTATTCGGAGAGTGACGAGGGAAGACTATGGCAAGAGCTAGTGGACGGTCGAATGTGTACAACGCGGCTGCGCGTGCGAAGGCACGTAAGGCCTCTCTGATCGACTCCACTAGGATGCGTCAACTCGTCCAGCAGGGCCCAGACTCAATAGGGGCAAGTATCGGGGAGATGGGGTATAGGTCAGAAATGGACCTCTACGCCTCGAGGATGGCCGGCGCGGACGCTATAGAGGCGGCGCTATTCCACAATCTGGACAACGACCTCGCAGGAGTACTGAGATTCTGCCAAGGCAACCTGAAGTCTCTCGTTGCCATATACGTGGAGAGGTTCGACTACGAGAAGGCAAAAACTGTACTACGCGCGATAAATGGCGGGGCATCGGACGATATCATAGAGACGCAAATACTGCCCTCAGAGAACCCACGAAACGCCCCTTGGCTTAACATCGTCAGAAACACAGAGGGGCTACAAGAGGCCGTTGATGCGATGTCGGGGACGCCATGGGGGCAGACTCTGGCCAAGCTGGAGGGCGAGCCCTCCCTTGAGGACATGGAAAACGCCCTGGACATGCAGTACTTCTCGGACGCCCTGAAGTCCGTGAGGGGAAGGGACGGCGGTCCGAGACTGCTTAGGTACCTGAGGATGGAGATAGACCACAGGAACGTGATAAACCAACTAAGGGCAATCAGGATGGAGATCACAACAGAAAAGCGCCAGTCAATGGTGATCCCGGGAGGCAAGATAGACCCCGGCACGATGAGGCAGGCTTGCCAATCCGAAAGCGACGAAGAGCTGATTGAATCCCTCCGAAGAAGCGGCTCTTTCGACGACTCTGGTTTCGACGAAGCTATGACGGACTCAGGGAGGCTGGGTAGCCTTGACCCTTACGCGGAGTTGTTGTCACACCAAAGGCACGCGGTCCTGAAGAGGTTCTCGCACCTGAGCCCAGTTTCCCCATTCCCCATTATTTACTACATTGAGCGAAAATCACTGGAAGTAAGGAACCTACGATTGCTGGTGCGCGGCAAGGCTGTAGGACTCCCCGACGAGGTACTTGAGGCGCACATGGACTACTGAGGTGATATAGATGGAAATAGCAGTAGTAGGGCAGCTGGAATTCACCCTTGGATTCCAGCTTGCAGGTGTAGAAAACCTGTATAATCCGACTGATGACGATGAGATGGCGGAGATCCTCCGCTCCCTTCTAAATCAGTCAGAGGTCGGGGTTGTCGTAGTCGACAACTTCGACCTTATTAGGCTCCCAGAGAGGCTGCGGTTGCAGCTATCTGAGAGCGTTAAGCCCACAGTTTTGGGCATAGGGACCGAGGAGGACAACACCCTCCGAGAGTCAATCAAGTCGGCACTTGGTGTCGACCTATGGAAATAGATTCGAAATAGAAAGGAAGTGAATGAAATGAGTAAAGAAAATGGAGTGATATACCGGATTTCCGGACCAGTTGTGACTGCGACAGGGATAGCCCCCCGAATGTATGAGGTTGTCCGTGTCGGGAATGAAGGTTTGATGGGAGAAGTAATCGAACTGCATGGGGACCAATCGGTCATCCAAGTGTATGAAGAGACGTCCGGCATCAAGCCTGGCGAGCCAGTGGTTAGGACCGGGCAGACGCTTTCGGTCCAACTGGGGCCCGGACTGCTAACACAGATCTACGACGGGATACAGAGGCCGCTGCCAAAGCTAGAGGAGACCATGGGAGTGTTCATCACTAGAGGGGTGGATGCAGATGGCCTAGACCTAACCAAGGAATGGGAGTTCATCCCCAAGGTCAAGGCTGGAGACGAGGTCTCATCGGGACACGTCATTGGGACGGTGCAGGAGACAGAGACGATAGAACACAGGGTCATGGTTCCACCGGGAAAAGAAGGAGTGGTGAAGAACATAGAGTCCGGAACCTTCAACATCACACAGACAGTTTGCAAACTTGACGATGGCACGGAGATAGCAATGATGCAGGAGTGGCCTGTAAGGCACCCTAGGCCATTCGTGCAGAAGTACGCCCCAGACGTTCCGCTGATGACGGGCCAGAGGATACTAGACTTCCTTTTCCCTCTGGCCAAGGGCGGCACGGCCGGGATCCCCGGTCCGTTTGGATCGGGAAAGACGGTCACCCAGCAGCAGTTGGCCAAGTGGTCTGACGCCCAGATAGTCGTATACATCGGATGCGGTGAGAGGGGGAACGAGATGACGGAGGTGCTCGACGAGTTCCCCCACCTGATCGACCCTAACACGAACAAGCCCCTGATGAACAGGACCGTGATGATAGCCAACACGTCAAACATGCCAGTTGCAGCAAGAGAGGCTTCCGTGTACACAGGAGTCACTATCGCGGAGTACTTCCGTGACATGGGATATAACGTCGCACTGATGGCAGACTCAACCAGCAGGTGGGCAGAGGCCATGAGGGAAATATCCTCCAGACTGGAGGAGATGCCCGGCGAGGAAGGTTACCCAGCATACCTGTCGAGCAGACTAGCAGAGTTCTACGAGAGAGCCGGAAGGGTCCAGACCCTTTCCGGAGAAGACGGCTCGGTTTCGGTCATCGGCGCCGTTTCTCCGCCTGGAGGAGACATATCGGAGCCAGTGAGCCAGGGTACTCTGAGGATCGTGAAGGTCTTCTGGGGGCTGGATGCAGGGCTTGCAAGACAGAGACACTTCCCGGCAATCAACTGGCTTAGCTCCTACAGCCTATACCCACAGGCTTTGGACCAATGGTACCGCGACAACATATCAAGTGACTTCCCGGAGGTCAGAACCCAGATCAGCACGCTGCTGCAAGTGGAGGCCGAACTCCAAGAGATCGTCCAGCTTGTGGGATCAGATGCGTTGCCAATCGACCAGCAGCTCACTCTAGAGGTTGCTAGGATGATCAGGGAGTTCTTCCTGCAGCAGAACGCCTTCCACGACGTTGACACATACAGCGATCTGAAGCTCCAATATGACATGGCCAAGGCGATTCTGTCCTTCGAGGAGGAGGGGAAGAAGGCGATTGCAGGGGGAGCTCAGCTCGAGGACGTTGTCAACGTCCCTGCAAGGACCGACCTGATGAGGGGCAGATTCGAGAAGGGCTACGACTCCAGGATAGGGGAGCTCGTATCCGAGATGGGCAAGCAGATCGCTGCTAGCATGGAGGCCAGTTGAGGTGATACTATGACCGGAAAGGAGTACAGAACAATAACAGACGTGAAGGGCCCACTGGTGTTCCTAAACAAGACAGAGCCAGTTTCGTTCGGGGAGATCGTGCAGCTGAGACTGAGCGATGGCTCGATGAAGAACGGCCAGGTCCTAGACACATCAGACGACCAAGTGATCGTGCAAGTCTTCGAAGGGACGGCTTCAGTGGACAGACAAACCGGAGTGAAGTTCCTGGGAGACGTGTTCAAGCTGCCGGTTAGCAAGGGCCTGATAGGCCGCATCCTTGACGGGGCTGGCAGGCCCAGGGACGGCGGTCCAGAGATAGTAGCCGATGACATGGCGGACATTATTGGTGCAGCGATTAACCCCTACTCCAGACAGAGCCCCGAGTCTTTCATACAGACCGGAATCTCGGCCATAGACGCGTGCACTTCCCTTGTCAGGGGGCAGAAACTACCGATCTTCAGCGCCAGCGGACTACCTCACAACGACATAGCCCTGCAGATCGCGAGGCAGGCAAAGCTAGTCGACAGCGACGACGACTTCGTGGTCGTGTTCTGCGCTATGGGGATTACCGCCGAAGAGTACAACTTCTTCGTCCATGACCTAGAGAGGACCGGGGCGCTCGAGAATGCCGCACTCTTCGTCAATCTGGCCGACGACCCGGCCGTCGAGAGGCTGATCACCCCTAGACTGGCTCTCACGGCAGCGGAATACCTCGCCTTCGAGCACGACTACCACGTTCTGGTGATTTACACTGACATGACAAACTACTGCGAGTCGCTCCGGCAAATCGGAGCGGCAAGGGAGGAGGTGCCTGGCAGAAGGGGTTACCCAGGATACATGTACACCGACCTAGCGATGCTCTACGAGAGAGCGGGGCTAGTCAAGGGCAAGAAGGGGTCGATCACGCAATTCCCAATCCTGACCATGCCTGGTGACGACATCACACATCCCATACCAGACCTCTCTGGGTATATCACAGAGGGGCAGATAGTGATATCTAGGGAGCTTCACCAGAAGGGAATCTACCCACCGATCAACGTTCTACCTTCTCTGAGTAGGCTGATGAACGCAGGAATCGGACCTGGGAAGACCAGGGAGGATCACAAGTCCGTCTCAGACCAGCTATACGCCGCTTACGCCCAGGGCAGAGAGCTCAGGGGACTGGTTGCAATCGTGGGGGAGGACGCCCTTAACGAAAGAGACCTGCAGCTTCTAAAGTTCTCGGACATCTTCGAGGACCAGTTCCTCAGGCAGAGCAGGGACGAGGATCGCTCAATCCAGGATGGCACCCTTGATCTGGCATGGAACCTACTCTCGAACATCGACACGAAGTACCTAGTCAGACTCGATCAGAAGTGGATAGACAAGTACCACCCCACAGACAAGAAAGAGTAGTCAACACATGGAAGTGAATTAATGGCCCTAGACATAAAGCCCACGAGGTCCGAGCTAATCAACCTGAAGCGCAGGATAAAGCAGACCTCAAGCGGCTACAACCTACTCAAGATGAAGAGGGACGGGCTATTCCACGAGTTCAGGACTCTGCTGTCCGAAATGATAGCGGCCCGGGAGGAGCTGGTTGGCACCTACAGGGAGGCCTTGCAGGCCATCAACCTAGCATCCTCGATAGAAGGTGGCCTTTCGGTGAAGAGCGCTGCCATTGCAGCTTCGAAGCATCCCGAAGTCGAGGTCTCCAGGAGGAACATCATGGGAGTCGTTGTCCCGAAGGTAGAGGGGCAGAACCTCAAGCTATCCGCCGAAGACAGGGGGCTGGGGATGGTCGGTGGCTCGCCCTACATTGACGAGGCAGCGGACGCATACTCGCTACTCGTAGAGAAGGTGGTAAAGGCCGCAGAGATGGAAGCCACCCTGAAGAGGCTTCTAGAAGAGATCGAGGCCACAAAGAGGAGAGTTAATGCTCTCGAGTTCAAGGTGATACCGGAGATGAAGGAGGCCCAGACTTTCATACAGCTAAGGCTCGAGGAGATGGAACGAGAGGAGACTTTCCGCCTAAAGCGCTTCAAGAACAAGTGAGTTGGCAGAGAGCAGGGATCAAATCCCACGTCCCTCGGGGATAGTAATGAGGCGGTCACATCAGCGATCCCGAAAGTCAGTCTCAGGACCCAGGAAGAATTGTCATCGACAAGGAGACCTGGGGGGCCAGAGAGTTGTTCGAAGTAATCTGCTCGAGATACTTCGATCTGGGAAACGAGGGACCCTACCCGCCATCCTGGGAGGTCAGAGGGGCTGATGGAGAGGACGTCAGCAGGCAGCTGTTGAGCCTTAACAAGCACCTCAGCTCGATGGGGATGGTGGGATCGCTAGAGGAGAGCAACCCCCCGATACTCGCAATCTCCAAACTACCTCCGGGGAGAGACGTGATGCATGGGTGGCAGCAGGGCCTACTGTGGGCGGTTATGGCCACCTTCCTAACCTCTGTGGGTTCGCACTGGGTTGCACATTACGGGCATGGGAGCAACCCAGCGGGGACGGGTGAGTTCGGGCAGTCTGTGCTCTACTTCACTCTCCCCGTGATCCTGACCCTACTGGTCGCGAGCCAGGCCAGGGCCGCTGTAGCACGTAGGTTCGACGTGGACATAGGGCACATGATCCCAATAGTATTCCCCATCCCAGCATGGTGGCCATTCGGGCTTGTGGGGGTCCTCGGCCAAAGAAGGCCAGACCTTGTCCCGATGCCCAGCCGTCGAGCTCTGGGCTCGATCGAAATTGCAGCACCCCTCGTAATCTCCGTCTCAGGATTCCTACTGACCATTGCGGGACTGATGATGACCTCCAGCAGCCCTCCCGAGCTGGACGGCCCGCCCGTCGTTTTCGAGGCGGGCCTGTTAGCAAGCTCTCTCGCGGACTCCTGGATGGGAGGCGAAATGGAGATTCGCCTTCAGTGGCTCCACCCGACGGGGATAGCTGGAATTGCACTGTCCCTGGTGGGCTGGGGGCTGATGCTCCCTATCCCCGGGTTGCCTGGAGACAGAGTCCTACAATCGGTAATCGGGCCCTCGGAGATGAGGAAAGGGGGTGCCCAGACCTCGATATTCGTAGCAGTCCTAGTGGTCATGGTATTGGTCTTCGCGACAGCGGAGTGGAGCCCGTGGATCTTCCTGGCATTCTTCGCTGCATGGCAGAGGTTCAGTCCCGACAATGTCCCCCAGCCAGTGGTCCTGAACGAGTACGAGGAGCTCGACGAGAGGTTCAGGAGCAGGTTCGTTTCCCTGTCTATGATAATCCTTCTAGCTGGGATGCCAGGAGCCGTCCCTTCCTACGAACTAGAGGACTACGACTCGGGGCTGACCACCTTAGGGTGGGCTGAAGAGGTGAGCGTCTCCCCCGGCGAGGAGTCGATAATCGAACTAGATATCGCCCCATCAGGAGTGCTGCCAGTTTACGGGTGGCTGCAGATGAGGGTAGAGGGCCCCCAATCTGACGAATGGGAGATACAATCCTCGTGCTCGGAAGACGTTGGGGCCTGTAGGATCTCAGGGGTCACTCAGATCAAACCCGGGATGGTGACGATCCGAGTCACCCCGCCTGCGGGGGACATCGTACCTCACCTCCTCAGGATACTCGTAGACGTCAGCGGATTCGAAGAGGAGCACTTAATATCGCTGTCAAACTCAACCCATAACGGTCCCACAGGGCCATTCTGGGAAATCGTCGAAAGGGGTGATAGGCCGGTGATCTGCACAAGCCTGAGAGCTGGGGATGACGGGGGTAACCTCACAATCGAGGGATCCTACTGGAGCCCGATGAACAAATCGAGCCTGAGCTCGGGAGTAAGCTTGGTCTGCCTTGAGGGGCACGAGGGGGCCATCCTCGGCTCCGGAGAATTCGACGCCCAAGGAAGGGCGTTAGGGCCCGGGTTGGTCCTGCACTCGAATAACTCCTCGTCGGGTCCATGGGTCCTGGCAATAGAGGGCTCGGGAAAGTCCGTGCAGTCCGAAAACGGGTCGTGGGAGGTGCCGACCGGCTTCGCTTCTGCTGGGGACGTGATCTTCCACGCCGACTCGGGTGCTCCGTTCTGCCCCTCAAGCGAAGTAGTGGCACAGGTCGACACCGTAGAAGACTGGTCAGCAGATCTTGGGAACTACTCCTCACTCAGGATTCTGGGGGGCCTGTCCGGCAACGGCACCATAGGAATAGGGAGCACCGGGTGGCTCGCAGTGTGTCATGAGGACGGTTCGATGGACTCCTACAGGATACTGCAGTCTGTCGACGTCTACGTCTCTCCGGGAGGCATCGGAGTGGGCATTTCCGAGGAGGAGTTCACAATCTACAACAGGGCCGCGAACAGGATGAGCCTATCGGTGGAGTGGCACGGCGACTCCCCCCAGAGTAGCATCTGGGAGGTTGAGATGCCAGACGGAGTCGGTACTGGCGAGAGCGTTCGAGTGAGGGCCACCCCTGTCGGCGAGTCTCCCCTAGAGAGGTCCGTTTGGGTAACGGCGGACTCCTCGGTGATCACCGTCCATCTCTCCGCAAGATGCCCCCAGGGGGGCTGCTGATTGCGGATAGCGATTCTCGGAGTGGGGTCGGTGGGGGGGGTCCTGCTGGGTTGCCTCTCGGACACGGACTCTGAGATTGTCTGTGTATCAAGGGGGTCTACTGCCGAGTCCTTGGAGGCGGGGCTTACCCTTCACACCCCGGAGGGAACTGTGGAGATGATTCCGGGCGAGAGGTACGTCGTACTTGACAGCGAGTCGGGGCCACTCCCCGAGACTCTGTTCGGGTCCTGTGACGCGGCCATCATCACCGGCAAGGCCGACTCCACTGAAGCCCTCTCCTCAGTAGCGGAAGACCTGCTTTCCTCAGAGGGAGTAGCGATGAGCATCCAGAACGGGCTCGGCCACGCGGAGATTCTCTCGAGGAGGATCGGAGCACACAGGGTTGTTGGAGGCTCGACCACTCACTCCGCATGGAGGGATGGAGACGGGGCGGTCCACTGGACTGGCAGGGGCTCAATCGGCCTTGGGAGGAACGACGGTTCCGACCCGCGGCAGGTCACATCCGATCTGATAGATACTCTAGGAGACGCGTGTCTGAATCCGAAGTGGTCATCAGACATCAGAAGCGTGATCTGGGGGAAGCTCCTGATTAACGTGGCAATCAATCCAGTATGCGCAATAGCAGGCGTGAGGAACGGGGCCCTCATCGAGGTCCCGGAGCTATGGGCCCAGTCCTTGGAGGCCATGAGGGAGGCAGAGGCCGTGGCTCGCGCGTCCGGGGTTGACCTCGGGAGCTTGGACACGGAGTCGTACCTGAGGAAGGTGGTGGAGTACACAGCAGAAAACAGGGTCTCGATGCTGCAGGATCTGATGGCGGGAAGGAAGACGGAGATCGAAGTCCTGTGCGGGGCAGTGGTCGCTAAGGGCGAAGACCTGGGTATCCCTACCCCTAGGAACGAGATACTGCTCGCCCTAGTAAGGGGTATCGAGATGTCTCAGCACTTCGACTAGCCATCTGTGGACAGGAATGCGTAGGATGCCGCGCAACCTCCGAGAAGCTGGGGCACTAGGTGGATCCACATGTCGGCATAGGCCATCTTCCCCGCGATGGAAAGGGAGAGGGTTACTGCGGGGTTGAACGAGGCAAGGGATATTGTCCCAACGGTCAGGGCTCCCGCAAGGACGACAGAAGCTATGGCAGCGCCGTAGTACCCATTTCCCTCAGTGGATTCTGAAGTAGCAACGTTCAGTATGACGTAAACCAATGCGAAAGTGAATAGGAGCTCAGAAACCAATATCGGGATGGTCTGGTCCGAGTGAGGGTCGAACATCTGCATGGTGAACTCGTCGGCCACTGGGCCGGTGATGATCAGGTTAGCAGTGACGAGTGCGGCTACCGCACCTGCTACCATCTGGGACAGGATGTAGGGGATTAGGTCAGACCTATCGCAAGCACCCCTTATCCATATCGAAATGGTCACTGCTGGGTTGTAGTGTGCCCCCGAAATGTGGCCTCCTGCGTAAATCATGACCATTAGAGTCCCGGCAATCGCGAAGGGAGCAAAGTCTCCGGCCACCCCGAAGGCGGCTGCGATGCAGATGGTCAGGCACAGGAAGAAGGTCCCAATGAACTCGGTGATTATTTTGGCATTCATGTCGTTGTCGTCCGGCATGGAGCAGGTTCAGTCTAGGACGCCCATCAACGTTGGCAGTTCGAACAGAAGAAGGTGGAGCGGTTTGACTGAACAACCCTCTTCACAGTACCGGAGCAACCCACCTTCGTGCAGGCCTCTCCCTCTCTACCGTAAACGAGGAAGTTGTGGACGAAGTATCCCATAGCCTCGTCCCCGTCGACGCCTCGGAAGTCCTGCAGGGTCGACCCTCCAGCATCGATTGCCTCGGTTATCACGTCGTGAGTCGCGGCCGTGATCCTCTCGACCCTGCGAGAGACGCCAGACTTCCCGGCCACGCTGCTGGCCAGCCTCCTCGGCGATACACCCGCCCTGTGCAGGATCTCGCAGACGTATATGTTGCCGAGTCCTGCAACCACCCTCTGGTCAAGGAGAGCCGCCTTGATCGGTGTCCTCTTTCCCCGGAGGCCTTCTGCAAGATCTGCAGGAACGAGGTGATTTGGAGTGGGTTCAGGACCAATGCCCTCGAGGAGTTTGTGGCTACTCTGCTCCGATGTTGGAAAGCAGTCCATGAAGCCGAACCTGCGGTGGTCGGAGTAAACTGCTCTGCTTCCATTTCCAAGATGAACGACTACCCAGTCGTGAGGGCCGTCTCCACTCCCTACTGGGGATCCGTTTGCGAACCTCCCTGGCCTGCTCTCTATGTCATCCCCCATCAGGGTCCACCTGCCGCTCATGCCTAGGTGACAGAGCCATGTCAGACCCCTGTCCAACCGAATTAGGAGGTACTTTGCGCGCCTGTCCACGGACCTTACCACCCTGCCCCTAAGGCTGGAGCCGAAGTCCCCGGGGAAAGGAAATCTGAGGTCCTTGCGGCGGAGCTCAACGTCTGAGATTTTCTGGCCGACAAGGTGCCTTTCCAGACCGATTCGGACGGTCTCGACTTCGGGCAACTCTGGCACGTTTCAACAGGGGAGGGGATGGGTCATTACTCTTCGTAATCCACCTACGGCATGGTTATTCAAGCGGACCTTAAGGGGAAACCGTGGAGGATGGCGTCGGGAAGCAGATTTTGGTTCATAATGGGCACTTCGGCGAGACGGGTTTCCCAGAGACCAACGCTACATTGGCACTGATACTCGCCATCTCTGGACTTCTGATATGCGGGCCTTTGACTGCCATTCCAGCTCTGATAATAGCTCAAAGAGCACTAGCAGTGACTTCAGGGATCCCCGGACACCCTGATCATGATCCAGCTGTGGCCTCGAAGTGGATCTCAATCTTCACACTGGTTCTTTGGGCCGCGATCATTCTGTTTATCGTGGTGTTCTTCCAGTTGTTCTTACAGTTGCGGTCAGATGTATTCGTTATAGGCTAATTCCTTCGATGGCAAAGGTGACTGAATTAATCGCATCTTCACTAGGCTGAAACACAGACGAAGACCACGTGCTGCTCCTCTAGTCCAGAAAGGTCGATCCTCTCCAGTAGTCTCAACTGGGACCCCTCTAGGATTCTCTCCGCCTTAGTGAACCTCGATTCGTCGTCCCCGTCGGAAGACCTCTCACTTGCAGCCTTCAGGCTGAGTAGTGCCACTCCCTCTGAGGAGAGGAAGGATTTTGTCATCCTGACGAAAGTGTCTGCCTGGTCCGCGATGCTTAGATCCTGGTGAATCCAGTCTGCCTTGCCCCTCATGAACGGAGCGACCTGCTCGGGCCTCCTGGCATCGCCTAGCACTGTGACAAGCCCCCGTCTTCGCTCTGAAAGGGATACCAGGTCCCTCACCATCCTAGGGGAAATCTCCACGGCGACGACCTGTCCTCCGTGGTGGTTGTCTGCACCGCAGACCATGTCGTGTATGTGGCTGACGGTACCCCCGCTAGAGGCACCTAGGTAGAGGCAGGTTGACCCAGTAACTGGAAGTAACTCTGAGGGGTCTTCCTTGGTCCTAAGTAGAGCTGCGGCGATCTTGGACCTCGTCGGGTCCCACCTCCTCCATTCTATCCTCCCCTCGCGCTTCCTCCTTTCCCCCCTGACCGAGGTGCCCTTGACTGCATTCCTGGTCCAGAGCGATCTCCCCTGCCTCTTCACCCCCCATCCCAGAGGCGTCTCCTTGGGTGCCAATTCCTCACCTCCTCTTGGGTGGCTTGGGGAACTTGTCCTTGATAGCATCAATCTCTCTGTTGATCTGGTCCACCTCTTCATCGCCCCAAGGCTCGCCCCCGAAGTGGTCGACTCTCACTGCTATGCTAGCCTTCCCTGCCAAGTATCGAGCTATCTTGCCCCTGACCCACCTGGGTGAGCGGCTCACCTGGGGCATGGAGAACAGAACCGCCCCGTGCTTAGGGGGTGGGGCTCCCTTCCTGTGTGCCGACATTGCAGCGTGGGCACCGAGAACCTGTAGGGAGCCCGAGGGCATCCTGGCCAGCCTCTCCCTACTCCCTGCAAGCACGACCAGCTTGGCCGCGGATATAGGTCCCAGCAGTGCGCTCAGCGATGCGACGTGGGAGTTTGCGATTTCCCTGATGGCACCTTCCTGCTGGTCAAGCATATCCGAGGCCTCCACCACGAAGGAGGCCTGAGATCTCATTGACTCCCACTCAGAGTCGGAAGGATCGTGCTGAGGCTGGCTCACCCCGAGGCTCTCTGCTACCTCCGATATGTCGGAGGCACTGGCTACTGCCTTGGGTATCTCCATCCTCTGTACATCAAGATCCGCCTCTGTGATAAACAGCCCGACCCACTCGACGCACCTTGCCTCTGAGGTTGTCCAAGACGCTCTGAGTTCTAGTGCGGAGGAGACTAGCATGTCGAGCCTCCTGTCGATATCCCCCGAAGAGTCGGCGACGCCCATCCTGGCTAGCTTCTCGGTGGCGCTCTGGAAGAGTTCCGCAGAAACCTCCAGCTCTGGCCAGTCGGGGTCTGACATCGCCCCCATCGGGTCAACCTCCGCATCCGGGAACCTCTCGAAAAGAGTGTTCACCTCCGGAAGATTCCTCCCCTGCTGAATCAGACTCAGGCGTTTTGCAACTATCGAAGGCCCCACGTGGCCGTCCCACTCTATCTCGTCGAGGACGTTGCCCTCGTCGTCGACAACCCTAGCCAGACGCCAGTCGAAGTGGATTTTCACGACTAGGCCAAGGAGCGTGAAGGCTTGAACGGTGCGGAGTGGCCTGTCAGCCAAAACGAATAGTTGAATAGTCGGTAGGCAAAGCGGGAGATGGTTCGCGTTAATGCGGTAATGGAGTGCGAGTCATGTTTTGTCCCGAGTGCGGTTCCCTTTCCTACCCCGACGACAGAGGGTGGATCAAGTGCCCCGATTACAAATGCGGCTACGAGGGCCCCTTGTCTGGACAGGACGGCAAGGGCTCCGAGTTCACTGACCCGATGACAGGCGAGACGATCGACCTCTCGAAGACTTTGGCTACGACCGATTCGAAGTCCCTGAAGCACCTCACCGAGGTAGTTGAAGAGGACGGGCCAAGGGGTACCCTGCGAGTAGGGGACTACCTCTGCCCCAAGTGCGACGGGGACAGGACGTTCGTAGAGATGCGCCAGACTAGGTCCTCGGACGAGCCAGAGACCAAAATCTGCACGTGCGAAACATGTGGCCACAGATGGAGGGAGTACCAGTAGGCACGCACTGGCCGGACCCCAACAAGCATCAAGAGCCTCCTAGTTAGAAGCGGGCACTGGTGAGCACATGCTGAAGATCACTGCGAAGCAGCAACTGATGAAGGAAATCGTGGACATCCTGTCCGTCCTGACGACAGAAGCCAAGCTGATCTGGGGTGAAAAGGGGCTCAGCGTTTCCGTGGTGGACGGGTCTCACGTGGCACTACTCTCCGCCACGATTGCAGACGAGTGCTTCGAGACCTATGAGGCCGAGCAGGTCGAAATCGGGCTGGACCTAAGCAAGATGCGCGACTTGCTCACGCTGGCCGGGCCCAGTGACCTAGTGCAGATAGACTTCGACGACGCCGTGGGCGCAATCAACGTCAGGGTCGGCGAGGTCCTGATGATCCTGAGGGGTATCGACACCAGCACGATGGACAACCCCAATCTGCCCGACCTGGAGTTCAAGTCGAAGGCAACCATCGACTCAGAGAAGCTGTCGAGGGCCCTCAGAGCTGCCAAGTTTGTAGGCGGGGAGGTCGACCTGACAATGGACAAGAACCACCTCGCCGTATCAGTCACCGTAGAGGCGGGCGAGGGCGTGAACGTCAAGTTCGAGTCTGGAGAGCTCAGCGAGCTTACTTGCGGATCACCCACGCACTCAACGTACTCTTTGCAGTACCTTGGCGAGCTGACCAAGAAGCTAGCAGGAGGACTGACAGCAGAAGTCTCCCTGGAGTTCGAGGAGAAGTACCCGCTCAGGCTGACGTGGATGAGTAACG
>CAYPWN010000017.1:0-22706 GCA_964414525.1 uncultured Candidatus Poseidoniales archaeon
GGGTCATGGCATCCAGAGTGCCATATGATGGACCGCTACACCAAGGGACTGGCGTTCGACGGACTGGGGCTGGATATTTCAAGAAGACCGAGTGTAAAATCGCCGGCGGCTCACTACCTGAAGCCAGCGTTAACCTTCTCCAGGCTCTCCTCGCTCGGTCGCTGCAAGTCCTCCGGGAGGTCGACCAGCGGGGACTCGCACAGGCCAAGGGTGTCTGTCGCAGTAGGGACTTCCGGATCGTAGTAAAGAAGCCCGGTAACGTGCCTATCTGACCTATCGGCTTCGTGGATGGCGCTCAACGCCGAGACCGCATCGGTGTAGTCGTGGTCCGATCCTATGGCCTCTAGCCTCAGCGTGGAGCCGTCAAACAGGCTGACTTCCCTGAACTCCCCCTCTGGGACGTCGACCTCGTCTATGGGTGAGAAGTGGGGGATGTAGTCCAGGATGTGAAGAACCTCGTCGTTCTCCTTTACGTAGTTGTAGGACTTGTAAGACTCGTCGTTGTTGGCGAAAGTCACGCATGGGGAGATGACGTCGATCACTGCCATGCCCCTGTGGCTCATGGCCGCCTTCACCAGTGCAGTCAACTGCTTTTTGCTACCGGAGAAAGAACGTGCTACGAAGCTGCAACCTAGGTTTATCGCCATTGCACAGAGGTCAATGGGGGCCTGCTGGTTTGTTGTGCCCTTCTTCTTCTTGGACCCCTTTTCCACGGTGGCGCTGTACTGTCCCTTTGTGAGGCCGTACACCCCGTTGTTCTCGATGATGTAGACCATATCCAGGTTTCTGCGGATGGCGTGGATGAACTGGCCTATTCCGATGCTGGCCGTGTCTCCGTCACCTGATACTGCCAAGAAGGAAAGGCCCTTGTTTACCACGTTGGCTCCGGTGGTTACCGAGGGCATCCTTCCGTGAACCGTGTTGAATCCGTGGCTCTTGCCCAGGAAGTATGCAGGGGTCTTGGAAGAGCAGCCAATTCCGCTCATCTTGGCGATCTTTTCTGGCTCTATCCCGTTCTCCCATGCCGCCTGAATGATGATGTTGGATATCTGATCGTGTCCGCACCCGGGGCAGAGAGAAGACTTCCCTCCAGTGTACTCCGACTTCTCGAGCTCTAGCACGTTTAGCTTCAGAACAGTCATTCGATAGCCTCACTCAGTACTTCCAGTATCTTGTCCGCATAGACTCGCGCCCTCGGGGGCATTCCGTCGCTGTAGGCCACGCTGTTTAGTTTAGGCACCAGTTCTACGGGCAACTCCTTTCGCATTATGCCGTAAAGCTGCCCATCTCGGTTGATTTCCAGAACAATAGTCCTCTCGTGCCTATCCACGAAATCCTCGACCTCCGGGTGCAGGGGGAGGGCCCTTACCCTGCATGTGCTGACAGAGAGTCCCGTCTCCTCTAGCATGTCGTCAATCTCCACAATAGTGTTCTCCATGGAGCCGTAGAACACTACTCCGACCTGCTTCTCCTCCTCCTCCCTTATCTTGGGGGCGGGCAGGAGTGCTCTGGAGCCGTCAATCTTCTTCTTCAGTCTAGCCATGGCGTCGTGGTATACTTGCGGGTCCTCTGAGTAGACCCCGTCTTCGTCGTGCCCGGTCCCCCTGTACAGTATGGGGTCAAGACCGCTCCCGGGCAGGGTCCTGTATGGTATGCCATCCCCATCAACGTCCCTGTATCTTCCATAATTGGGTATGGCGTCCATCTCCTCCTGCGAACGGATCACCTTGCCCCTGTCCATCGGGCCATCGGGGTACTGGAACCCATTGGTCAACCACCTATTCATCCCCAGGTCTAGATCGCTGAAACCGAAAACCATGGTCTGGAATCTCTCTGCATAGTCGAAGGCCCTCCAGCCGAATTCGAAGCACTCGTCCACGGTACCGGGAATTAGCACGATGTGCTGGGTGTCCCCGTGACTGGCCTCGTAGAGCATCGTCAGATCTCCCTGCTGGGTTCTAGTGGGCAGGCCAGTTGATGGCCCCACTCTGTTGACGTCCCAGATTACCCCCGGAACCTCAGCGAAGTATGAAAGTCCGATGAACTCGGACATCAGAGAAATCCCTGGTCCGCTCGTGCAGGTCATCCCCCTCCCTCCTGCCCAGCCAGCTCCGATCACCATTCCAGCTGCTGCTAGCTCGTCCTCGGCTTGGATTACAGCGCAAGTGCTCCCCCCGCTACCGTCGCTCCTTAGCTCAGGCAACCATCCTATGACTGACTCGGCCAATGAGGAAGAAGGGGTTATTGGGTACCAAGATAGCATGTTTATGCCTCCGTATATTGCCCCCAGTGCGGTTGCCTCGTTACCCTCTATTAGGTACGAATCTGGACTCTTATCTCTGGGTTCAACGCAAAACTCGCAGTCGAAATCCCAGTTTTCACTAGCGTACGCCCTCCCCTCTGCTATGGCCTGAATATTGAGCTCTATGGCCTTCTCCTTTCCCTTGAACTGCCCGCTTACCGCCTTCTCAATTGCCCCCTCGTCTATTCCGAGGAGATGGGCAATTGCTCCGACGTAGTACATGTTTGCCATCAGCCTGCCGAGCTTGGGGTTTATCTTCCTCGCCATCTTGGTCATCGGCATCCCTAGGACGACGCAGTCCTCTCTTTCTACGGGCAGCCTGACGTTTTCGTTGAATACCACAATGGTTCCGGGTTCGAGCTTCTCTAGGTCCTCGATCCACGTGTCCTTGTTCATTAGGACCTGGATGTTAGTCACGTCTCCAGGAGCCTGGTAACCCTTGTCGCTTGCTCTGATAATGAACCAGGTAGGCAGCCCAGATATGTTGCTGGGGAAGAGGTTCTTCCCGCTAACAGGTACTCCCATCTCGAACATCGAGTGGAGTATTACTAGATTGGAGGACTGCGAACCAGTGCCGTTCGCAGTAGCGACGTTGATTACGAAATCGTTCGCGATAATTCCCATTGCTCTCTTTTCCCCAGCCTGAGTCACTTCAACTGCCGCTCGCAGAGTGCCGGCGATGACGCTGGGTCTTATGCGTTACCATGCCAAAACCCCCTCTCAGGGAACAACTACTCCTTCCGTTGCAGTTTTCAATGATGGAGGGTTCGCCCGCCCGTGCCGATTCCGGAGGACCTGCAGAGAGCCTGGGACGAGGCTGTCGAGAATACCGAGGTCAAGGAAGACCCAGAAGCAGCGCTTGCCGCACTTAGATCGGCATGGGGAAGTATCGAAAACGATGCCCAGAGGGCCAAGACGCTAACCCTGGCAGCAGACGCGGGTACAGAGTTGGGTCTATCTGACCAGGGAAACCAGAAGTCCCACTGGCAGAAGGCGTACAAGAACTACGCCAAGTCAATGGAAATAGACCCGAAGAATAAGGAAACCCGCAGGAAAATGAACAAGCTCGCTTCGATGATGGACGAGAAGGCGATATCACTCGGTTTGGGGTTCCAGATGTTCGACCAGGGAAACCCTACCCCTCTCGGCCTGTTGGTTATGTTGGCCTCAGTTGCATTATTGCTCTCTTCGATAAAGCTAGTCTCCGATCTGTTCGATGACGATGAGAAACCAATCGTCGTTTTGGATGTTCAGTATGTGCTCAACGGCCAACCAGTCACTGGTCAGATTGAGATAGAGATGTACAGAGAAGATGCACCAAAGCACGTCGAGAGCTTCCTGACCCATACCGAAAACTTCCAGTACGACGACAAAGTATTCCACAGGGTCATCAACGGTTTCATGATTCAGGGCGGGGACATCGAGAACATGGGTGGCTCTGGAGGGTACGCTGCGCATTACTATGGGTGGTGTAATGGTGAGCAGATCCCCGAATCAGAGTGCCGACAGAAGGAGGAGTGGACCATTCCGCACGAGCATGAGAATGGCCTGAAGCACACGGTGGGTGCCGTAGCTGCGGCACATGCAGGATTGAACACCGACGGGAGCCAGTTCTACATCGTTCCATCCGACGGCTCAGCCAGTCACCTAGACTGGGAACCGGGGAAGGATTGCTCCACTAGCAGCTGTCACACCGTTTTCGGATACGTAGTCTCAGGAATGGAGCACGTTGATGCGATCAGCGATTTGCAGACCGACAACCGGGATTCTCCAGTTGACGAGGTCACTATATTGACTGCTAGAGTCAGCAATTAGGCCTCCCTTGCTCTAGGTGAACTTCATTTACCCCTCCCTTGGGGTTAATCTCGGGTGAGTTCTTGGTTGGAATCGATCCATTCGGCGCTCTCTCCAAGTTCGAGAAATCAGACGGAAGCGAAGCCTCATTCATGGATCTGAATTCCCTACGGGGGCATTGTCAGGGAAATTTGGATGACATACCCTTTTCGATAAGGATATTGTTGGAATCGGCATTGAGGAACTGCGACGGATTCCTAGTCAACCAGGACGACGTTAAGCGAATAGCAGCCTGGTCCCCAACAATGAGTCCAGAAGAGATCCCTTTCAGTCCTAGCAGGGTGATTCTGCAGGACTTCACCGGAGTTCCCGCACTTGTGGACATAGCAGCACTTAGAGACGCAATGACCGATATGGGTGGAGACCCTGGTGTAGTGAACCCGCAAGTTCCAGTCGACCTGGTAATCGATCACTCTGTCCAGGTCGACGTGTCCGGGTTATTCCCTGACGCCAGAGAGAGAAACCTGGAGATCGAGTACGAGAGAAACCTGGAGAGGTACAAGTTCCTGAAGTGGGGTCAACTGAGTCTGGATAACTTTCGTGCCGTCCCCCCAGGCAGGGGGATCGTTCACCAGGTCAACTTGGAATGGATAGCTAGCGTAGCCAGAGAGGAAGGCGGCGTTTGGGTCCCAGACTCACTGGTTGGAACCGACTCACACACCACCATGATCAACGGACTCGGGGTATTGGGTTGGGGAGTAGGGGGGATCGAGGCCGAAGCAGTTATGCTGGGACAGCCAATCTACATGCTCCTTCCAAAAGTGGTGGGCTTCGAACTGAACGGGGCCCTCAATCCAGGAGTCACTGCCACGGACATGACTCTTCGCATAGTACAGATGCTGAGGGAGCACGGGTGCGTGGGGAAGTTCGTAGAGTTCCATGGATCTGGCCTCTCTAGCCTCAGCCTCCCAGACAGAGCCACCATAGCAAACATGGCCCCGGAGTACGGGGCAACTTGTGGCTTCTTTCCTGTCGATCAGACTACACTCGACTACATGCTTCTCTCTGGGAGGGACCCTTCCCACGTCGAGAACGTAAAGAGGTACCTATCAGCACAGGGGCTGCTGTATTCGGAGAATTCCTCTTCACCTGCCTTCACTTCGAACCTAGAGCTAGACTTGTCCACAGTCGAGCCCTCACTTTCTGGCCCAAAGAGGCCACAGGACAGGGTCCCTCTTTCGCACATGAAGTCCCATTGGAGAGAAAGCCTGAATGCCCCCCTGGGCCACAAAGGACATGGGATCGATCCTTCCAGGAACGATGACAGTTCGGAAATAGAGGGGCGTGGGACCGATCTTAGCCATGGTGACGTGGTAATTGCTGCGATCACCAGCTGCACTAACACCAGCAACCCCAGCGTGATGATTGCTGCAGGACTGCTGGCTAGGAATGCCAGATCAAAGGGCCTCTCAATCAAACCATGGGTTAAGCCCAGCCTAGCTCCGGGGAGCAGGGTGGTTACCGAGTACTACGATGCCGCAGGGCTCACAGAAGAGCTGGACTCGCTCGGATTCAGCGTAGTGGGTTACGGGTGCACGACCTGCATAGGCAACTCGGGACCACTGGACACCGAGATAGAGGAAGCTATAGACAACGCAGATCTCGTCGTTGGCAGCGTTCTTTCTGGAAATCGGAACTTCGAGGGAAGGATCCATCAGAAGATCAAGGCGAACTACCTCGCTAGCCCCCCTCTGGTGGTCGCATACGCTATCGCAGGGACACTGGACATCGACTTCTCCGAGGACCCACTCGGTGTTGATCAGTCAGGGGAGCCAGTAATGCTTGCAGACATCTGGCCCGGTGACGAAGAGATCCAAAACACGGTAGAGATGGCGATAGGGCCCGAGATGTTCGTTAGCAGGTACTCGGACGTACTTAGAGAGCCCCGTTGGGATGCAATCCCCAGTCTGGGAAGCGAGCTTTACCCTTGGGAAGAAGAATCAACCTACATTCGCCTCCCATCTTTCTTACAGGGAATCTCCCCCGAACCATCACCCATCGAGCCGATTGTGGGTGCAAGGGTGCTGGTAAAGGTGGGGGACTCGGTGACAACAGACCACATCAGCCCCGCTGGGGCTTTCCCAAGCAGCGGTCCAGCCGGACAGTACCTTCTCAGCAAGGGGGTCAGCCCGAGGGACTTCAACTCCTTTGGCAGTCGCAGGGGCAATCATGAGGTAATGGTCAGGGGGACCTTCGCGAACATCAGGATGAGAAACCAGATTGCTCCTGAGACTGAGGGCGGTTTCACAACCCACTTCCCAACTGGAGAAGTTACCAGCATACACGAAGCCAGCCAGAGGTACATGAGGGACTCCACACAACTTGTTGTACTCGCAGGCTCACAGTACGGCTCCGGAAGCAGCAGGGACTGGGCGGCGAAAGGAACACTCCTGCTTGGTGTGAGAGCAGTAATTGCAAAGTCCTACGAGAGGATACACAGGTCCAACCTAGTAGGCATGGGTGTACTTCCTCTAGCATTCGCCGAGGGCCAAGACCCAGACTCCCTCGGGATCGATGGAACCGAGTCATTCGACATACCTGCCTCGGGCGAACTTGAGCCATTCTCTGAAATCCAGGTTACTGCTAGGAGAGAAGACGGAACTGAAACCACATTCTCAGCCATAGTGAGGCTTGAGACGCCTGTAGAAGTCGAGTACTACCGGAACGGAGGAATTTTGCAGACGGTTCTGCGAAACCTGGCAAAAGGTTGAATTCCGAGACCGGATATTGCATGGAGGGGAGAATTTGGAAGAACCAGAGAACGAGGAGGAAGGCGGACTTCCTGGCCCACCTCCAGACCCTTCTAGCATACCATCCATAGTGAGGTCAGTAGGGGGTCTAGACGTTGAGGCACGAGCAGACGAGCATGGAATTTCAAAGGAGACAGACCCAGATATCTCCGAAATCAAGGAATTTCTGGAAGAGGTCGAGGACCTTGAGCCCCTGAGCAACAACCTCTCTGGGGATCCAATGGCCGAGTCTTGGCTCCAAATCCTACTCACCCTTGTGGTAAGGGAACACGGGACGTCCTCACTTCCGGTTGG
The DNA here is from genome assembly GCA_964414525.1 of uncultured Candidatus Poseidoniales archaeon. Classification (GTDB taxonomy): domain Archaea; phylum Thermoplasmatota; class Poseidoniia; order Poseidoniales; family Thalassarchaeaceae; genus UBA36. Next base: position 7,201 of record CAYPWN010000017.1, read on the forward strand.
GACAATAGAATACCTTGTGGGAGAGAAAATGAACCGAGAAGGCATAGACCTCGAGCTTTTTCTCGATAGACTTTGGATGATGGGCAGGCTCGAGAAAGTGTATGGAGGCGCTGAGGTAAGCTACTCTCCAAACCCCAGTTGGCTCGAGATGAAGTAGTATTGGGGCACAATACCGCAATGCAGCAAAAACACACACTTCGGTAATGCATAAGAGTGGTCGGAAAGTCCGGACACACATGATGAACGACAGTAGGGCCGAGAAAAATGGGTTAGGAAAGAGCAGGAGGGCAGTAGGACTGGTGTTCCTTATGTTGGCCTCACTATTTGTTTCTGCAGTCCCTTATGCTTCGGCTTCACATACCACACAGTACGGAGTTCAACGAGATCCACTATACATCTCAATCGGAGATCTAGACTGCGATGGGGACAACGACATTGCATCTGGAAGCGGCTTCGGACACTTCCTGAGCTTCCTCTACAATGACGGCTCTGGGGGCTTCGGGGACAGACAAGACGTACAGATTTCAAACAACGACTCATTCAGGGCAGGATTCCGAGATGTCGCTGATGGAAACAGGGTGGAGATAGCAGACGTGGATGGTGACGATGTCAATGACATCATCTACTATCAGCAGAACGTCAGGTTCGTCGGCGAGTCATTCGTTAGGCCCGCCAATCTAACGGTCCTCAAGGGTGATTGTGACCTTAGGGTGAACGAGTGGGAGGAAATGTTCGAGACGATCACTGTGATCAACCCATACCTGGCAGATTTCGACGTAGGTGACATCAATGATGACGGGTATATGGATGTGGCATTCTCGTCTACCGACTCCACCTTCGCCAACCAGTTCATCCAGATATACAAGGGGCCCGACTACAGTATACCAGCCAACCAGCATGCTCCGATTTCGGTTCCGCTAACTAGTGGCTACTACCAATACCTGAAGCTAGGTAACTGGAATGAGGACCTCCTCACCAACCCCCTAACAGGAGACCCTGTCCCTGGCGAGTGCGAGGATCTTGACATTTGGCTTCTCAGGACACCCCCCTACAACGCAGGAGTGGGCTACTCTTCAGGAACATACGACAATATGACTGTACTGGAGTACGACTGCGTCACCGGTCAGTACCCGAATCCGATGGACCCGACCGGGTCGGGCACGATCCACGAGTTCAAGCTGGATGCCGAGCACGATTACCCTCTGTACGGAATCGACATAGCTGACTCTACCCCAGATGACGAAGTTAACGAGATTGACATCATCGCCGCAGTGGACGGGATAACAGGCAACATCTCCTATGCCACCAAGAACGGAAACACATGGGACACTCAGAACTACGTAGACTTCGGAGACTTCCTTGGGGCTTCGGTCACAATTGCAGACGTTAACCAGGATGGTGAGCTAGACTTCTTCGTTCCGACAGAGGTAACCCTGCTGGACACTCAGGAGTCCACCGTGCAGAACCAGACTTTCCTTCTTCGGCCCAACCTCAGGGCACTTAACACAGTCCAGATCCTTCTCGCCGATCCCGACGGGAACGGATACCTGTCCCCTTTGTCTTTCGATGTAGGGCGAAGGCCGACAATGGCTATGCCTGGACAGCTGCAGGGAGGAGAGGGAAGCGCTCTAGAGGTCGTCATCGGCCAGGAGGACTACACTTACCGGTTCTCAAACAACGCGATGTGGCTCGACACACAGGGCTATGCGGGCCAGGGAGACTACCTTTCCGTACTCGTCTTGGACAACTACGATCTAGGAATCACTAGGGTAGAGATAGAGCCCTCGGTAATGGATCCAGCCACCTTCCAGAGTATAGTGGGAGAGGGTAATCGCTGGGTCAACGTCACAGTGAAGAACACGGGTCTGATGCCAATTTCCGGAGGCAGCCTAGACGTTGACCTTGAGGTAAAGGAGGTCCTAGGAGGTACTGACACAATTGTCTACTTCAACGACTTCGAGTCTTCTAACGCGAACGTAAACATTGGCGGGGCCCAATTCAGCAAGTATTCCTACACGGGAGAATATGATACAGGAAATTCCTCTTGGCACGTCGACGAAAACAGATACTGGGTTAATGGGACGACCTATCAGGAGGACGACGTAGTACACTACAACAACTCCGACTACAAGTGCGGAAACGAAAACACAACCTCGTGCAATTCTAACCCCGAGCAGGATAACACCTCATGGGAAGAGGTTGTATTCTACCCATGGGAGGCAGATGCTAACCCTACGGACTACATGTGGGCCGGAGTGACTCACACTTACCAATTCGATGACGGCAACTCCTCCGAAGGAACTGGATACTTCAACCACATGGACGAGGCCCTAATTTTAGAGGATGTGGATCTCCAAGGAGCTGATGCCGCGTTCTTGGACATGGATGCCATATGCAGTGCTGGATTCTTCCAACTGTTCCTATCAGAGCCATACGACGTAATAGAGAGGTGGCTGTACGAGGACTCCTGTAGCGTCGAGGTGTGGAGTGATGGATCCGGCTGGGAGACAGTTTGGAGATTCGGCGGATGGGATAACGAGAGGAAGTACCGTATCGAGGATCGCGTTTCTAGCGCTCCTGACCCGGAGTACAACGACTACAACGGGGACTTCTACGGCGACTGGCACAGCACCCTCTGGAACAACTACACCGAGGATGGGGGCATCAGGGACTCTTGCTACATGCCATACCTTGGGTTTGGCTTTGCCTATGGAGAGTGTTACGATGACGGAGGGCTTGATCAGAAGGGTGATACAATTGACCTCACTCCTTACGCCGGTCAGACCATAGACATCAGATTCCGCTTCCGAAGCGGGCTCGAGGGATCCGTAGGACCCGATGGCTCTGCGGACGACTCGGGACTAGACGGGTTCGCGATCGACAACGTTACCATAAGGAAGAGGGATGTTAACTTCGGCGAGTCAACGATCGAGAGCCAGCAACTAACGGGCCTCAATCTGGTTGCCGGCGAGTCGATACAGGTCCAGCTCACTGCTGACTTCGTAGACAACACAACCTACTACGTTTCCACGGTTCTATCAAACGCTAACCTCGGAGGCGGTCAGGTTGACCAAGACGACACAAACGACCAGACTAGATTTCAGCTTACCGTGAGGAATCTGTACGATCCTGGGCTTTTCGAGGAGCCCTGGCTAGACTTGCTCAACGGTGAGCGATACGCATCTGGGGACAGGCCGATAACAATCGGAGTGCAGAACTGGGGCAACACCTTCGTAGATTTCGACGTCGAGGCCAAGGTAAGGAACGCTCTACCTGAGTTGATCGCCGTCGAGGACTTCGCTTCAGATTCCGGAGCAGGGCTCTCTATTTGGGAGGATGACGATAACGAAAACGGAACCAGGTTGGACGACTCTACAGGCTCAAACGAGATGCTCCCCCAGAACCAGGGGGTGTTCAAGAACCAGGCATACTGGTTGGGACACCCATCAGATGGCTACGGGGATAACTGGAACGAGACCCTGACTTTGGAACCCATAGAGATATCCGACAGCGGCGCTGACTTCACTTTCCTGACCTTCGACTACTTCGCAGAGGGGGATCACATTGCCGACAGGAACGGAAATGTGCAGTCCGTGAGAGACTTCTCCTACCTAGAGATCACTTGGGTCAAGGAGGTAGATAACCAGACCCAGGTCTACGAGGGGATAATCTACGGAAGCTGGACCGACCTCAATGAGAACGGTCTACGCCCAGGGATCAACGGTGTAGATGGCACAAGATACCATTACTGCGAGGACTTCGACCAGAACGGACTCTACGAGGAGGTAGAGTACGCTGGAGACCACTCCGGAGGCATAGGGGAGGACGGTTTCGTAACCTGGTTCGACTCAGACAACCTGGTGGCCACTACGAGAATAGACCTGACTCACGTCCACTTGCTTAACCAGACCAGCGAGGACTCTCTCGCATGGAGGGAAGAGTGCACAACGCTGGCCGGGTCAGATGTGACGTTCACTTGGAGATTCTACTCTAACGACGACGGTGTTAACGGAAACGCAGGATACGCAGGCTTCGCCATAGACAACATCAGGGTCGACGACTACACATTCACGGACGACGGCACGTACATGGCGGCAGTTACTGGTATGGACGCTGCTCAGAAGAGGACTGTTGAGATGGGAGTCCACGCCTTCACCAGTGGACTCTACAGGATCGATCTGATGACCCTGTACAATAACACAGACAACACCTCGAAGTGGTTCGACAAGCCGGAGATCAGCCAGGCGAACAACGTCTCCACCATTCTCTTCGAGATAGCTAACGCCGACATCACACTACTTCAGCCCGACGTCCTAGATTGCGTTGCCGACGCCGTCTACTCCTGCGTCTACGCCACCAACTCCCAGGGCCAGAACTCCCATGACTTCTCCGTCCCCATGCTAAACGGGGTCATTGAAGGGGTATACGAAGTCACGATGAAGATAGTAGACGAGGAAACGGGGCAGACTGTCTACGAGCAGGACTCAGACAACGGCCCCTTCATTCTAGACCCTCACCAGAGATCTCAGGCCAACTGGACGGCCCCATACGACCAGTGGTTCGACGCCCACAAGTACAACATTAGCTTCTTCGCAACCCTAGTGGAGAGCGACGAGTCCTCGGGTAACGAGAGGTTCTTCTCCATCCTGTTCATGGATCACATTGACATCGCGATACTGTCAAATCCCACAGATCAAAACAGGCTTCAGAGGGTGAAAGAGGACCTTAACGCCATGAACAAGACCTATACGCAGATGGAAGTCGAAGAATGGGACTTCTACGGAAAGGAGGACTGGCTAGAGCACTACTCCAAGGTTCTACTACCCTGGCAGACAGACTACAACGTAGAGTACGGGGACTACTACGACCTTCTTGGTAATCCTAACCCCGATAACTCAGACATCACTCTGACAGAGACCCTGATCGAGTTCATGAGGGACGGGGGTACCCTGCAAGTCCACTTAGGGCCATATCGCAGCGATTACCTGGCCTCGGCAAACGAACCAGACAGGCTACCGTTCGCGATGGACATAGTGATGAGGAACCACTTCAACGACACAGTCGACCACAGAATCAGTTCAGACAACGTCAGCCTTGTTGACCAATTCCATCCAATGATGTCGGGAGTAAACCCGTCATCCTTTGCGGGCATAAACGGCGGGACTCACGTGGCCCTCTCTGGCCTTGATACCAACCAGGTGAACTCGTACAATATCCCCCAGGTTTGCAGTGATGCGCCTGTAGGGGGGACCGAGGGAGGAAGAGTGAGCGACGGCGGAACGTTCCACGTCCTAATTAAGGACAAGGACAACCCAAGCCAATCGCTAATGTCGACTTGCAACTACCACCTTGGGGGGATGATTGTAACCACAATGGACGTGGAGAATCCTGCGGTTTCGCAGCCATACGGAGATGCTAACTTCCCACTCCTATCGAACATGCTTGACTTCCACATCACACCCTATCCGGAGGGCTTCGAGATTGCAGGAGAGGGCTTCGAGCTAACCATTGACGGCGTCGCTCAGTCCTTGGACGTCTTGACTGGGGCCTATGCCAGGAAGGCGATCAAGAGCGGAGCGGAGCTGGAGCTAGGTTTCCAGACCGAGGTCTCTGGGATCCACGCAGACTGGGTGATAGAGTCCGCAGATGGGGAGTCAGTGACAGGGTGGGACGGACAGACTCTGAGCGACGACAACAGGCACGTTCACCAGCCAGACTCCTCCGGCTCGGTCACAGCGACCTTCTGCGTCTCAGACGAGAACGCAGAGCTCGGTTGCAAGATTGACGCAGAGTGGAGAATCTGGCTTTACCTACACGACTCTGCCGGCAACACTAGGATCACCAACATCTCGATCTACACGAACGACATCAATGCCGACAGCGTACCCCCAATAGCACACATAGAAATCGTGGAGGACTCGTCCTTCCAAGACTTCGTCGAGTTTGTTGGGTACCAACAGACCCCAACCGGTAAGCAGGACGCGGATGGCAACTGGATCATGGTGGACTCACCCAAGTACAGGGTGAGGCTGTCCGACACAGGCGACACTAGCGTCATGTTCTCAGCCGCGAATAGCAGCGACGAGGGGACTGGGATAGGGAAGTTCACCTGGTCGGTTAACGGGGATGGTGACAGCGTCCACGAGTACGAACTGCCTAGCAGCGAGACCGAGTGGACCTACACGTTCAGGAACCTAACCTCGGGGCAGAACACGATAATGGTTGAGCTCACGGTCTTCGACAAGAGAGACCAGAGGAACGAGGAGCCCACCAGAGTATTCTTCGAGGTGGTAGGCGAGATGTTCGGTGACGACGAGCCGGAGGTTAACTTCGACAGCGTCTCAACTGCAGACGGCGACTCTTTCGCGGCCCTAGAGTCCGACATCGTGAACATAACTGGAACCGTGGTAGACAACGACGCTGGAAGCGAGTGCGACGTAAAGGTCGAGGTTTCCCTTGACGACACCTCGATTTTCGACAAGGGAGAGGGCATTAAGACAGCCCAGAAGGCACTAGGCAGGTTCGACTGGCAGAAGAACCTCTGCGACGGTGACACATACACACTGTCTCTGAACATTTCGCACCTCTACATGGAGCAGGATGGTAACGCCGGAATCATACATATCAGGGTGACCGAGGGATCTTACGTTGTGGACGAGCAGATCCAGCTTTACACCGTTCCAAGGCCAACTGACCCCTGTGAGATAGACCCATCCTCATGCGAGACCGACAGCGGTGGGACAACAACGGTCCTATACGCAGGAATCGGGGCCATCCTGCTAATCGCGGTCCTCGGAGCTACTATGATGTTCATGAGGGGTCGCAGAGACGACTCCGGACAGGATTCGGTAGAGACCTTTGGTGGAGTGGAGCAGATGGATCCTGTGGAGGCATACGTGCAGCAGCTAGTTGCACAGGGCTACGACGAGCAGATGGCCAGGCAGTACGCAACCCAGTACTACTCCCAGTACTACTCGAAACAGCAGAATGGAGGAGGTGGCTGACTCAGAAGGGGACTCTGATATCCCACTTACTGGGCATCGCCTCTCCCGAGTCCTCGATTAGATCAAGCCTCTCCTTGAATGCTGGCATCCTGGTCTTCATCACGTGAGAGTATAGCTTCGAGGACCTGACTTCTTGAGGAATGCACACCTTGCCCGCAGCCGTCTCGAAGTCCAGAGCCCTGTTCAGAAAGTTTTCTGGTCTGTTTACCTTGAGCAAGAGCCTCCTTGAGACTCTGGCAATCCAGAAGTACATGACTATAATCAGAACCATCACTATGGCCGTACCGTACTTGGCGTCCGAGAACAGGTACATCGCCAGAGTCCCTAGCAAGAATACTATCGGCATGACGAACATGATAAGGAAGTATGTCTCGGTAATCGGCTTCTTCTTGCTCATCCTGCTGATCAGACCCCATGAGTCGTCCTTGCTGTTTTGGGGGGAGAACCCCACCTCTTTCTCCATTCTCGACTCCTCCTCGAAAATCTCCCTCAGCCTCTGCGCTCTGGCCTCTAGGGACCGATTTGGCTGGGAGGCTACAACTTGGTCCAGGGAATCTAGGCACTCCGCGGCCTCTTCGAAGTAACCTAGCCGAATTAGGATTGAGACCTGCTCGAAATGTGGCATGACGTCGGTTGGGGCTACTTGCTTTCTCTCCTCCCACCACCGTAGGGCGTGCTCCAGCATCCCCAGATGACCGACCATGATTTCTCCCCCCAGCCTCCAGGCATTCTCGTTTTCAGGGTCTAGAGCCACCGCCTTCCTAAGGGCCGACATCGATTTGGATGCCTGAGCGAGGTCCGGCATCAATTGCCTTCCTCTCGAATCCGTTGGCAACGTCCACTGGGCGACGGCGATCCAAGCATCTGAGTGGGTTGCGTCTGCGAGCACAACTTTCTCTGCCAATGTCAGCGCAGTCTCCCTGTCACCTTCTTCATTTGCCTCGATGGCATCCAGCCAGAGCATCTCGGGGCTCTTCGACACGATTCCTGCAGACTAGGACCAATGAAGAATGCTCGGGTTGGGGGGCTCAACGTCTCCTTCTGGAACTTCCCTTCCTCTTGGGCCCCTTCCTGACGCCTGAGCTGCCGGGGCGGCCACCACGCTTGCTCGGCCCTCCCCCACCTCGGGGCCCCTTCCTGACGCCTGAGCTGCCGGGGCGGCCACCACGCTTGCTCGGCCCTCTCCCACCACCTCTGTAATCTCCCTTTTTTCCTCTTGGCCCTCTCCCAACGCCTCTTCCGGAGCCCCTTACTTTGTAACCGGCCGACCTACGTCTTGAGCGACCCTTCCCAGCCCTAACTCGAGGTGCTATCTCCACGGGGGATCCCAAAGTAGCCCGAGGGTCGATCCCCTCAGAGAGTGGATGGACATGGATCAGGGGGTCATCTACCGGACCCAGTACGGTGTCTACCCTTCCGATTGTCTTGCCTCCCGATATCCTGATGCTAGCTCCAAGTCTAGGTGCCTTTCCTTCGAAGGAGACAAGCACTCCTCCTTCGTGGGAAGTCTCCTTCACTCTACCGGAGAAGCTCATTTGATCAGTCCCTGCGCCTTCCAAGAATAACTGCAGCTAGTGCAGAGATGGATATTGAGAAAACTCCCGATGCTGGAAGCGCTCCTTCTCCGGAATCAACCACTTCTACGATATTCTCGCCCGGTTGGACGGGCATCCCTTCGTTGCTAATGGCAAACGTCTCAGAAGTGCACTTTCCAGACTGATCGCACCCCGTAACCACCAATTCGTAATCCCCAATTGACGATGATGAGCTAGGATCTCCCCACACAAATTCCCATGCGTTTCTGCTAACTACAATCTCTCCAATCTGGTCAGAAGATACTCCCAATATTTCTGCGGTAAAAGTGACGTCTTCACCATCTGGATCACTATACTGGCCGGAGATCTTCAAGTCTGACCCATCCCAGTTGTATTCGGAGAAGAAGATCTGTGGAGGGGAGCTCTCCTTCGATATTCCCAAGTCGTACAAGTTCTGCATGTAAAAATCGGGATCCTGGTAGGCTTTGACCCAGACTATGACTGCACCCGGGACCATTCCGGTAGAAGGAACACTCAATGTGCCCTCTTCCCCGATAGTAGTCGAGATTACGTTCTGTGCATCGCCTCCTTGGACTAAGCCAACCTCTACAGAAATCTCCGGCCACCCCGGGGCCAATCCAATTGAAATTGGATGTGGATCCTGTAGTTCTAGCACCGATGATGAAATCGACAATGGGACGCCAATGTTCCAAGTCCGGGCTCCCGATGACTGACCAGATGAGTCTATGGACTCGCACGAAACTTGGACCAAACCTTCCACGTTCAACCACAGCGAACGGTCTATACTCTCAGAAACCGCTCCTCCCGAGTCAGCGTCGCAGTGGATCTCTAGGCTCGATACGCCAGATTCGTCGTCGAACCATGACGATACTTCCTGCCATGTCGCCAGCTTTGCCTGGCCTTCCTGGGGGACTGGCACCCAGGTTCCGTTGGGTGGAGCTGAATCTGTCCAGACTGGGGGGTCGTCCACGGGGATCGGAGATGTAGTGAAGTCTGCGAAAACGTCCTCGCCCAGAGGCCAGATATCTCTCGAGAAGTTTGACTCTAGAGTGTATGTCAGACTTCCATCATCGTTTTCTCTCAATTCGTGGTCAGCCGTACCATCGCCTATGCAACTCCCCCTAATGGGGGCAGAGTCAGTTCCAGGATTGTCCTCGTCAGGCCCCACGAACCTACCCTCGCACTCCTCCCACATGTCCATCCTCAAGTCTGGTAACACTGGGAAGGTAAACTCCAGTCTTGCGTTGCTCATGTTTGATGAGTTGAACGCTATAGTGAAGTCGTTGGGATCTGAGATGCCTTGTATGGTCATTGTCGCATTCAGCCATAGCTCTGTCCTACATTCGTCTTCTCCCAGTGAACCATTGACATCCGTATCGCAGTCCCTCTCAATTGAGGGAACAACAGGTATCTCGATACAACCCTCTTGACTGAACTCTTGGCAATCCCGACCCTGGGAATGTCTGGGGGGGATTCCGTTGTAATGCCCTACTTGCATCCCGTCACCCTCCCATGTGGTGTTCTTCCAGTCCACCCCCACACCGCCTCGATGCGAGGATCCATCTCTGATACCTATCCTCGTTATGCTATATTCCAAGCAGTCTGCTGCTATGACAATCACTGCATCGATCTCGTCGGTGGAAAGCCAACCATCACCGCCGGAAGGCACTATTCCCTCCAAGTAACCATCAAGATCGCTCCTGATGTCGTCAGCTAGGGTCCAGTTGATCCATGCTCTGGCATCAACCTGGGCGGTTTGCCAGTCGTCATTAATTCGAACTTCGAAGATTGCCTGGTCATAGATGAACATGTCTTCGAAGGTTATGGAACTGCACTGCTCCTCAAGAGAGCCCCCTCCGAACTGATCCATCCTCCCCACTTCATCCGATAGTGGTTCAGAAACTGGTAATCTCAGAGTAGGGATTAGGATTATGAAAACGGCCAAAGCAGGGCCGAACCGCCTTATTCGCCCAACCTTCACACGCATCGTACAACGACAAAAGGAAATGATAGTATCCCCTAAATCGAAAAATAATCATCCGATTTGTATAATTTCACCTGTCCAATGGAATACTAGCAACTCCTCAGCCAGTCCTTTGCCAAAACCGACGATCATACCCCCACTAGAACCGACAAGATACTCAACCCACTCTCCACCAACTTCTCTCAGAATCCAAATCGAGCCAGTGCAGAAGTCTCCATACAGGTATCCATCCATCAGTTCTTTGGGGCCCCAATCCATCCAGAACCCCCCGGTTATCGAACAGTTTCCACCTGTGTGGGGGTAAGCTGCCACAGGTCCAGTTAATCCAACTTCTTCGCTTGGGTTGTTTTCTCCAAGATTGCAAGGTGATGAGCTATTCACTATCTGGGGTCCTTCCATCTTCGACCAGCCCAAGTTCTCTTGCGATTCGAGAGAGACTAGGCTCACCTCCTCCCAGCAGTTCTGTCCCACATCCGCAATCCAAAGTCTACCCTCCGCGTCATAATCGAACCTCCATGGGTTTCGCAAACCGTAGTGGAGGACGTAAGGGTCCCCGATTGGGTCTTCGACTACCGGACTAACCTCTCCATCAATGAACGAGAATAGGAGGATTGACCCTAGGGTTGTATTTGGGTCCTGGCCATTTCCCTGGGGGTCGAAACTACTCCCCCCGTCACCAACCCCCCATAGGTACTGGTTATCGCCGATCCCAAGGATATGACCTCCGTTATGATTCCTGAAAGGCTGCTCTATCTCAAACAGAACTTCGTGAGTCGACAGGTCAATCGTTCCACCAGACCCCACTCTAACTGAAGCAAGAATGAGGGCCGACTCGTTTGGGCCATCGCAAGCCCCGTCTTCTACGTATGACAAGAAGACGAATCCAGACTCCACGAAGTCGTCTGCGAAGGATGCCCCTAGTAGCCCCTGCTCTGCATGGCAATTTCCAACCATTGAACTCATGTCTGAAATTTCAGAAATCGAATTGCCGTTCCATGATCGGATAATCCCTGATAGGCCGAAAATCCAAGTCTCGTTTTTCGTCGGATGATTTAGCGAAAGAATGGGACTATCGAAACCTTCCAGGTACTTCGAGCATGTCAGATTGTATGCTTCCTCTAATGAGCAATCCCAGATCTCCGGTACTGGCCATACGTATTCTTCTTCCTCACTCAAGCATCCAGCAAGAGAAGAAGAGAGAATAAGTAACGATAGCAGAGTAGGGATGAACCTCATTTCCTAGCACTACCCTTCAAGGTAAGCGCGAATGCCGGGAACATTTGAAACTGCGTCCGAATAAGTGCCAAGATGCTCATCTCCAGTGCTTGCAACCATCCCAGCAGTGTTCAGAACATCATTCAGTATTCCTCGCCCCTCTGCATCGTCGTCAAGAGCCAGGAGGGCATCTTGAATCATCAGCATCGTTTCGTCACTCATTCTGGCTGGGTCATACATTACTGGGTGGCTTGGAGCCTGACCGAATGAAGGAAGCATGACAATCTCATCTCTATCTAGGCACCAGTCTGGTCCGTCAGGCAAACCGTCTTCGTCTTCATCGCAATATAGGCGATATGCAGTGTCCTTCACCAGTGCTACATCCCCATGCCCGGTCATCATGCACTTCATGGCCCCCTTGTATCCTGAGTACTGCGTCCCTCCTTCGGGGATTTCTGAATCCTCGTGGAAGAAGTTTGTTACTGTGGCCCTCAGTGACTCTATCTCTTCTGGGTCACCGATAACTTCAGCGTAACCATTCCCGATCAGGTAACCCATCGGAATCAGCATCCCTGCGCTCTTCAGCCAACCAGTGTGACACGACTTCTTCCCCTCCATTAGTTCGAATGGATCGGTGCTCGGATCATCGTCAAGGTGTGCGGCAGCTATGTCGGAATCGGCTTTTACCCATGCAGCAGCGTTGTAGTATACTCTTCCATCCGGCTTCTTCTCGACAGCGACAACGTCTAGGTCGTAAACTTGGTATCCCAACCAGCCTGCCGCACCATCCACCATCGCGATTTCGGCATTTCCGTTGGCGACTGCTTCAATCGCAGCTACCTCATCAGCCACTGGGTAGACTACTACTTTCTTACCTGTTAGATCGCTAAGCTTGTCCGCCATTTCTTGAGGATTAGCCTCCCAGAATAGGTATGTATCCTTAACTTCGTACGCTATTCTAATGCAGTCTTCTTCATCACCGCATTCATCATAATTTACGGTGAATAATGCCCATAAAACAGCAGCGGACAACATTAGTCCAACCACTGCAATTGGAACGCTTCTCCCTTGGAACGCTTCTCTAATTCTATCAGTTGCCGAGCTCATGAAATAGACTCGGAATGAATATTAGTGATAAATTTAGGGTTACCTAAACCTCAAAAGATGGACCAAGTTCCAGAAGTACGTGTCAGCGGTAGTTAGGATTACTAATCTGGAAGTTGGATTCCAAAGCATTCCCTTGCTATTTATTGATGATCTTCAGGTCAAACCTGGTGAAGTGTTGGCAATCACCGGTCCTTCTGGCATTGGCAAGACATCACTGCTGAAAACTATCGCTGGACTGCTCAAACCAGTCTCCGGATCAGTACAAGTATGTGGCAATACAATCCCACAGAGGCCGGTTAGGGGGTCAATTGGGTACATCCCTCAGAAGCTAGGCCTGGTGAGACACACGAGCGTCTGGGCCAATGTAATGCTGGGGTCTAGAGCCGGGAATACTAGGTCAACTGCACGGTATCATGCGAATACTGCAATCGAGGCTATGGGCTTGAAGGAAAAGAAGAACGAGCCCATAAAGCGACTCTCAGGTGGTCAGCAGAGAAGGGTTGCTACGGCCAGGACCCTAGCACAACGCCCAAAATTGATTCTGGCAGACGAGTTTCTCAGTGAGTTGGACGAAGAAACCTCTGAGAGAGTAGTAGATTCTGTGATGAACTATGTTAGAGAAAGTGACGCTGCAATGATTCTAGTGGAGCACGATGTCTCTAGAGCAAGAGAGATTTCTGACCGACTTCTGGTGATAGATGACGGAAGATTAAATCCATTTATTACAGATACTTCGATAATGGAGGTGTAGTGTTGGCAGAAATTGATCGAGGACTAAGGGAATTGATAGTTTCAGTTATTGTCCTAATATTCGGTTTCTGGATTTCTCTCAAGTTAACTTCAGGGCTGGTTTGGGATTGGAATGGTTGGAGTGTGATAGAGCCCCAATCTTACCCTCCCTGCGAAGCAGGAAGATTCTTCCAGTTTACATGCTCAACAGCTTGGATTGGGATGATTGAAACCATCAAGATCGCAATTCTTGCAACCTTTTTCGGAATGATTTTCTCTTTGCCAATGGGCCTATTGAGCTCCAGAAATCTATTCCCGCAATACATCACTTACCCCTCGAGAGCAGTCGTTTCTGCATGTAGGAGCCTCCCTAGTCTAATTTGGGCAATAATCTTCGTCATTCTTGTAGGATTAGGTCCTATAGCGGGGACCATGGCAATGACGATTTACACTGTCGGATATCTGGGAAAGATGCAGTACGAGGCCATAGAGGGGATGAACAGCGCACCACTAGAGGCTGCCAACGCGATGGGGTTATCCAATGCAGAGATCTCATTGGGTGTGGTAATCCCAGAAACCGCAAACCATCTGATTGCTCAGGCAATCTTCATGTTCGAATACAATGTCAGGTCTGGGACCGTAATAGGAATTGTTGGTGCCGGGGGGATCGGCTACTACATCAACCTCTATCTCAAGTTCCTCCAATACGATAAGGTCGCAGCATACCTGCTCATCATCTTCATGGTGGTGATGTTGATTGATTTGGTTTCTATCTACTTCCGTTCTTTCTTCACGGACGAGTCTGAAAACACTACGCCTTCTTGGTCCGGGGTGTTTTTCCCTACAAGTTCAGAGGTTGGAAAACCAGTTGAATGATACTTTAGTAGTCAGCTACGATTCTGATAGCCCCACCATCGTAGAAAATCTGAATGTGATCCTTAGCCTTGAAAGTGAGAGCGGCTAGGGCCTCGTAAACTTCCTTCTCCTCTACCTTGAATGCCTCTGCTGCTCTTTTTGTGGACCATGCCACCTCCACGAAGTCAGAGGCAGAAATCCACTTCAGAAGTCTGGACTCGAAGTCCGTAAGGTCCGCAACCGCCATGCACTCCCGAGAGTAATCGACCAAATCAACACTATCCTATTTTGAATCACAGATTGCTAAATTAGGATGAAATTTCTAAAGAAAATATTAGAGATTTAGGGTAACCTAAAAATTATAAGATATACTTATTGCGGAGGTTTAGGTTGACCTAAAATGAACGGAAGACTACTGAGTTTAATGATGACAATACTGATGATGGCCTCCGCCCTTGCCGGGTGTGCGGGAGACGACGTCGACTTGGATGCAGAGGACGGAGGATACGAATACGCCTCCAATGTGGATAACCACCGCATGCTTATGGGTGACGTCTGTGATATCAAGGACCTATCTGGAGCATACGATTGGAACCAAGTGTCGGAGATCTATGAGAACGGAGAGCACGCTGAGAAGTCCGATGGATCATACAGGACTCTGCAGGGCTTCGCCGATGCGTCAGGAAAGAACCACCCCTACGACGCATACTACGGTGCAGAGGGCTCATTGCACGACTTCGTGGAGGCCGCCATTAGCGGAACCGGACCATTCGCAGGCGAGTCTGACACCGTAAGGGACCAGGCAGTCGAGAAGGGAATTCAGAACGGAGTCATGACCGCATACGCAATCCACGAGCTAAACGCCGCCATAATCAAGGCGGAGGCTGGAAACTGGGGCCCCGACGATGCACAGCATGCATGGGACGAGGGATGGGCATTCTACCATGGCCCCGATGATTCTGACCACGACTACGACGGTTGCGGCCCATACGCTACTGCCGACAAGAGGGCTGGAAACTTCGGAACCGCTAACGCTGACGGTACAGCAGCTACCAA
>CAYPWN010000018.1:0-22622 GCA_964414525.1 uncultured Candidatus Poseidoniales archaeon
GGCAATTATTCCGTCGACTTGCAGGGACCTGGACCTACTGGGGCTGGAAGTATGGCTACTTCGCAAGCGAGGCGGATGCCCGCTCCTACTTCGATGAGATGTGCTATCTAATCGCTAGCCAGCGATCGGCACCGAACAGTCCCCAGTGGTTCAACACAGGCCTAAACTGGGCCTACGGTATCGAAGGCCCCCCCCAGGGGCATAGCTTCGTAGACCCGGTGACGGGGGAGGTGGGGCTATCTACAAGCGCTTATGAGCGGCCCCAGCCCCATGCCTGTTTCATCCAATCGGTCTCTGATTCCTTGGTAGGGGGAACCGATTCGATAATGGGGCTCTGGAACAGGGAGGCGCTTCTTTTCAAGTACGGCTCTGGAACGGGCTCGAACTTCTCAAACATTAGGGGTGCTGGCGAACCCCTCTCGGGAGGGGGGACCTCAAGCGGCCTGCTTTCATTCCTCAAGATTGGGGACAGGGCTGCTGGTGCGATAAAATCTGGCGGGACAACCCGTAGAGCCGCAAAAATGGTCACTCTGGATCTTGACCACCCTGACATAGAGGAGTACATTGACTGGAAGCCCTCGGAGGAGGAGAAGGTCTCGGCCCTTGTGATTGGTAGTTCCATTCTTCAGAAACATGCAGATGCAATTATGGAGTCTATCTGGTCGTTCGGAGATGAGGAGGGAAGGTTCAGTCAGAAGACAAATCTCGGTCTTCGAACGGCAATGGTCCGAGCGATAAATGACAGTGTCCCCCAAGCTCACATTCAGAGGATTCTCGATCTAGCCGAGCAGGGTTGGAAGGGCTTGGAGTTTGAAGCTCTAGATACCGACTGGCAGGGAGAGGCATACGTGACCGTCTCGGGCCAGAACAGCAACAACTCGGTTAGAGTCCCCAACTCGTTCATGGATGCAGTCAAGTCCGGAGATGAGTGGGGCCTCTACTTCAGGACCGAGAGGGAAGCAGCAAAGCTGGACGAGAGGGACCCCGTCCCCTGCAGGACCGTCGACGCGGGCGCTCTATGGGACAAAGTGGCATACACCGCTTGGGCATGCGCCGATCCGGGAGTCCAATTCGACACTACAATCAACGAATGGCACACCTGCCCTCAAGCCGGTCGGATCAACGGCTCAAACCCCTGCTCCGAGTACATGTTCCTAGACGATACAGCGTGCAATCTCGCGAGTATCAACCTACTCCACTACTACGATCTGGACACCCATGAGTTCCAGATTGAAGACTTCAGACACAGCGTGCGCCTCTGGACCACTACTCTGGAAATCAGCGTTCTGATGGCCCAATTCCCTTCCGAGTCTATCGCCAAGAGATCCTACGAATACAGGACTCTGGGCCTGGGATACTGCAACATAGGGTCCCTTCTGATGCACATGGGCATACCATACGACGACGAGCGGGCCTACGCAATCTGCGGTGCTATCACCTCGATAATGTGCGGCGAGACGTACGCGACTAGCGCTGAGATGGCATCGATACTGGGTGCCTTCCCCGACTACAAAAGAAACTCCGACGATATGCTAAGGGTTATGCGCAACCACAGAAGAGCTGCTTACGACGCCCCGGCTGATGAGTACGAAGGGCTTACCGTGCCCCCAATGGGGATAAACGCGAAGAAGTGCCCCAAGGATCTCCTCGAAGCGGCTAGGAGCTGCTGGGACCGAGCCGTCATGGAGGGCGAGGAACATGGCTACCGAAACGCCCAGACCACCGTGATTGCACCCACGGGTACAATTGGCCTAGTGATGGGTGCCGATACAACTGGAGTGGAACCTCAGTTCTCTCTAGTTCAGTTCAAGACCCTGGCTGGTGGCGGGTCCCTGAGAATAATCAACAGGGGGGTTCCAAACGCTCTCGGCAGGCTCGGCTACTCCGAGTCCGCAGCCTTGACCATAGAAGAGTACATCATGGGGACCAAGCGTTTGGGCGGGTGCCCCAGCCTCCCCACCGAGAAGCTGAAGGAGGCCGGGTTCGACTCAAACCTCCTGAATTCAATAGAGGGCAAGCTAGGAGACGTATTCGACCTCAGGTCAGCCTTCGCCCCATCGATATTGGGGGAGGATTTCTGCGTCGGTACCCTAGGTATCACTGAAGACCAGTTTAACAACCCGTTCTTCGACACGCTGGAGCATCTGGGTTTCACCGCTGAGCAGATCAGCTCCGCTAACGACTACATATTCGGGTACAACACCATAGAGGGTGCACCTGGGCTGAAGGACGAACATCTAGCGGTTTTCGACTGCGCCACTCCGTGTGGCAAATACGGGAAGCGGTCAATCGCCTGGGAGGCACATGTGAAGATGATGGCTGCCGCCCAGCCGTTCATCTCTGGTGCAATCTCCAAAACTATCAACATGCCATCAGACTCCACCATCGAGGACGTGAGAGAGGCATACAACCTCAGCCATGCTACCATGAACAAAGCCTGTGCTGTCTATAGAGATGGAAGCAAGCTTTCCCAGCCGCTGATGAGCCAGCTGGTCGACTCCATGGAACTCGATGAAGAGGGCGAGGAGGAAACTGTGGTGGAGAAGATGGTCGAAGAGGCAGTCAATGCCATGCCAGTCCCGGAGGAGGAGGCCAAGCCGGTCGCTCAGGCCCTAGTTCAGAACTACATCGCTGCGAGGAGGCCGCTACCTGACATGAAGTCAGGTACGAACTTCAAGGCCAGAGTCGGTGGGCACAGCGTCAGGCTAATCACCGGAGAGTACGAAGACGGGAAGCTCGGTGAGATATTCCTTCTCACCTCCAAAGAGGGTGCGGCATGGAGGGCCCTTCTGTCCCAGTTCGCAATCGCCGTGTCCATAGGGTTGCAGCATGGCGTTCCCGTAGACGCGTTCGTCAAGTCGTTCACATTCTCCAAGTTCGAGCCAAGCGGAATGATTGAGGGTGGCAGCGGCCGTGTCAAGATGTCCTCCAGCATAATCGACTGGGTGTTCAGGGAGCTGGGGATAAAGTACGACAGCAGGGACGACCTCGCTCACGTCGAAGCGGTTGACCTGGATCCCTTCTCCATAAGCAGGCCAGAGGTGACCGAACAGGGGCTTTCAAGGAACCAGGGCGAGAAGAGAGAGGTCCAGATGACCTTGGAGGCTGCAATAGCGCCGATAGTTGACTCGGAGAGCGCTGTCAGACAGGCCGCGAAGGAGAGGGGTTTCACTGGAGACATATGCGACGATTGCGGGGGTAGCCAGATGGTCAGGAACGGCACCTGCCTGAAGTGCAACGAGTGTGGCTCAACTACTGGTTGTTCTTGAGTCAGACTGTCTATATTTCAAGCTCGATGTTCAGGTTCTGAATCAGTTCCTTGTACCTGTTCCTGATTGTAACCTCTGTCACGCCCGCGACCTCTGCAACCTCTCTCTGGGTCCTTCGCTTACCACAGAGAACGCTAGCGATGTAGATGATCGAGGCTGCTATTCCCGTTGGCCCCCTCCCACTAGTCAGCTCCTTCTCCTGGGCCGCGGCAATCAACTCGTAGGCCTTGGCCTGAACCTCGGCATCTAGGTCCAATCCAGAGCAGAACCTCGGGATGTAGTCCTCCGGCTTAGTTGGTGGAATCTTCATCCTGAGCTCTCGGACCATGAAGCGATATGTTCGGCCAATCTCCTTCCGGCCGGTCCTGCTTGCCTCGCCTATCTCGTCGAGAGTCCTCGGATTCTCGCAGATTCTGCAGGCCGCGTATAGGCTAGCAGCGGCTACTCCTTCAATCGACCTTCCTCTGATCAATCGAGCATCAACGGCCTTCCCGTAGGTTACAGCTGCTGTCTCCCTGATTGTCTTTGGAAGTTCCAAGCGGCTTGCCATCCTGTCTAACTCCGCAAGGGCCATGGCCTTGTTGCGCTCAGTGGCATTGCTTACCCTGGACCTCTTCTGCCACTTCCTCATCCTGTAGAATTGGCTTCGGTACCTGCTTGAGATTGACTTGCCAGAGTAGTCCTTGTTCTGCCAGTCAATGTCGGTTGAGAGGCCCTTGTCGTGTAGCATGACAGTCATGGGAGCTCCGGTCCTTGCTCGCTGATCTCCTTGCTCTGGGCTGAACACCCTCCACTCTGCTCCCTGATCTATCACCTTGTCTTCAAGGACTAGCCCGCAATCATCACAGACCACTTCTCCCCTTGACTCATCCTTACTCAAATTTCGGCTTCCGCATTCATCGCACTTTACTGTGTCCTCAACAAGATATGACATTACATCCTCACCCCCTTTCTAAGAAAGGTATTAAATCCGCGATTGACATCTTATTTAAGGCTATTATTTGCATTTCCTTTGGCTCGAGAACCCATTAATAGCCATCACAATTAATCGAGAATCGTGAAATACGAATCTTCTCTGGCAGATATGAGGGAGAGGATGTCTGAAGCAGAATGGCCGCCTGATAACGTGGCACTTACGCCCGAGAAAAGGGTATTGTTTCTGACCAAGGACTTGGATCTGATCAGAAGGCAACTATACGAAGGTCTCAATCTTATGATGGAGGACCTTGAGGTTGAGGACCTGCTGGATGATATTAACACGGATGTGATGACTCCCGCATGGGTCTGCTTTGATCACGAGCCGGGAGTTATTGCCGAGAATGCGTATGCGGGACTGATGCACGATGGGAGGAGGGTCTTCGAGCCAAGGGCCCTGATGGATGGCGGGTTCGAGGTGATAGTTTCTGGACACAGGAAGGGCACCGGGTCCAGCAGGGAGACAGCTCCCCAATGCGAGCGTTGGTCGGGAGTACGGATTGTGATTGCCGCGTCCTTCGCTCCCATTCACGAGAGGAACAATCTGAACCTGGGACAGTTGATGGGTGATCACTCTATGTTGAGGAGGCTGCAAGCTGGGGAGTCGTTGCCCCTTTCTGAGTTCACTGAGAAGTTCGATCCGGTTAGCAGGCTTATTCTCGAGAACGGGGGTATCCTACCTTTCGCAAGGAGGATGGAGGAGGGGGGAGTGGAACTCCCGGAGTTAGACTCCAACGTGCGCCCGATGACGATGGTGGAGAAGTTGATTTCTAACAAACTGCTTGGCACGAATGGAAAGAGGGGTTTCGTCAAGCCGGGTGATGCTGTGCTAGCGCAAGTTGATGGTGGTTATTCCCATGAGTTCACCACGGCCCAGGTACACACTTTTCTCGCAGAGGAGTACGGTCAAAGCTACCGAATACCCAACCCATCGAAGTTCGCTGTCTTCGAGGATCACCTACTGTATGCTACTGATGTTCCAAGATTTGGTAGGTTCACGGAGAAAATTCAGACTCTGAGGGACATGCAGAACTTATTTCAAGGCCACACCGGAGTAAGGGACTACTCTGCGGAGGACGGGATTAGCCCGGGAATCTGCCACCAAGTTGCAAGGGAGGAGTTCATCGACGTGGGGGACTTCATTCAAGCAACCGACTCTCACACTTGCATGGGAGGGGCGTCAAACGCACTTGCCTACGGTGTGGGATCCACGGAGTACGCCAACCTGATTCACAACCAGTTCGCGTTCGTCAACGTGCCTGAGAGCATTCGCTTCGAGCTTATTGGCGAACTAGATCCGGGTTGTACTGCAAAGGACGTTATTCTGCATATTCTCTGGCGGTACGCAGCGAAATCTGAGACTCTGGACAGGAGCATGGAGTTCGGGGGGCCCGGTCTCGCAAGCCTGTCCATGGATGAGAGGGCTACTCTGTGCAACATGGCTACAGAGTGCAGCGCTAAGACTGGAATCTGCGAGCCAGATGAGTTGACAGTGGAGTGGTTGTTGTCCAAGCGCGAAGACTTGACAGAGCGGGAGGTCAGAGAGCAGTTCGTTCTCCCTGACGAGGGAGCATCCTATGATGGAGGAGTGCATGAGATAGACCTCAATCAGATTCGCCCTATGGTCGCTCACCCCGGCGACCCTGACGAGGGGGTGCCCTCGGATCCCACAAACGGCGCATATATCGACGAAATTGGAGAGGTTGCAATAGACATAGCCTATGCGGGTTCTTGCACTGCTGGGAAGGACGACGACTTCGCCTACTATGCAATGGTTTGCGAGGCTGCCCTCGAAGCCGGTCTAACGGTTTCCGAAGGAGTTGCCTGCTACATCCAATTCGGGTCGAAGTCGGTAAAAGAGCTCTCGATGCAGAAGGGGTGGACTGATTCCTTCGAGAGGGCTGGAGTGAAGTTAATCGATCCGGGGTGCGGGGCATGCATTGGAGCCGGCCCTGGAGTCAGCGACAATTCCGAACAGGTGACGGTATCAGCGATCAACAGAAACTTCCAGGGCCGGTCAGGTCCAGGGCGTCTGTATCTAGCAAGCCCTCTGACAGTAATGACGAGCGCGTTCACTGGAAAGATTACAGCTTGGAGCCCGGATGTCTTTTCACACTAAGAAAATATACCGTATTTCGCTAATGCTTCAGCAGAATTCAATAGGCGCCTATTACCGCTGCTAGTCTACCATTAGCAGGCCCCGTTCCATCAGGGTATCGGGAGGACCTGGTTGGGTGATTCGCATGGGTGAAGCAGAAGAAATCTCAAGAAAACAAAAACAGGTGTCGATAAGCGAGTTCTTTGAGAAGAACAAGCACTTTCTGGGTTTTGATACCCTACAGAGATCGATAATTACCGCCGTGAAAGAGTCTGTGGACAACTCTCTTGACGCGTGTGAGGAGGCTAGGATACTCCCTGACATCAGGGTTGAGATTCGAAGAACCAAGAGTGATGAGTTGAGACTTGTAACCCAAGACAATGGCCCGGGCATACCAAGAAATGCAATAGAGAATGTCTTTGGGAAATTTCTCCTAGGGTCCAGATTCCATGCAATTAGGCAGACTCGGGGCCAGCAAGGTATAGGGATTACAGGTGTTGTAATGTATAGCCAACTTACCACGGGCTCGAAGACGCACGTTGTCTCCAAAATAAAAAGTGACGCGTCGGCAGTATTCGTAGACTTAGGGATAGACACGAAGAAGAACAAGGCGATCAAATCAGGAGAAAGGAGGGACTCTTGGGTAGATGATGTTACTTCCGAAGAGATCGAGCAGGGACTCAGAATCGAGACTCTGATGAAGGCCAAATTCCAGAGAGGGAAGAAATCGGTCTACCAGTACCTCAGGATGACTTCAATCGTAAATCCTCATGCATCAATTTCGCTAGTAGTTTCAGATAATAATGGGGATGTGCTTGAGCAAGGAAAGTGGCTCAGGACCACAAACAAGCTCCCAAGAGCTGTCGAAGAAATCAGACCCCATCCCAGAGGCGTTCACCTAGGAACTCTACAACGATTACTCAGAGATGCAGAAGAAAGGAGGATGACCTCATTTCTTCAAAAGAACTTCTGCATGGTGCCTCCATCGGCGTCAAAGAGAATACTAGCGGCGGCACAAATAGAGGAGTCCAGAACCCCAAAGAGGATTCGTCCGGAAGAGTCACAAGAACTGGTGAAGGCATTTCAGAATGTACCGCTTAGAGACCCTCCTACAAACTGTCTTTCCCCAATTGAGGATCTTCTGATAAAAAAGGGCCTCTCCAAGGCTATTGACTCCAGGTTTGCATCAACGGTCACCAGAAAGCCAAAGGCCACTCAGGGGAATCCTTTCCAGATAGAAGTTGGCCTAGTATTTGGTGGGGACCTACAATCCGATGGACCGATAGAGATTCTGAGATTTGCAAACAGGGTTCCACTAATGTACCAACAAGGGGGATGTCTACTTACCAAGGCCCTGGAGTCTGTCAACTGGAAGAGTTATGGTTTGGATCAGCCTGGGGGGATCGGGATACCCAAGGGCCCAGCAGCGGTCCTGATACATCTTGCTTCCACAAACGTCCAATTCACCAGTGAGGCGAAAGAAGCGGTTTCCTACAATGAAGATGTGTTTGACGAAATTCGTAAGGCCATGCTTGAGGTTGGTAGGGGATTGAAGAACCACCTGAAGAAAAGCTCACAGAGAAAGAAGGCCAAGGAGAAATTCGAGCTGGTTAACATCATACTTCCTGAAATTTCGAGGAAGTCATCCGAGCTGCTAGATAGGGATGAGCCCGATTTGGCCCCTGTAATCACCCAGATAATGAACGCAGTATTCCTCGAGGAGGAGCTATCTTGGAACCCAGAGGAGAAGTTGGCTATTTGCTCTATAACAATACACAACTACACTGCTAGGGCTAGGGCGTATACGATCCTGGTAAAGTGGCCAGAGGGTCCAGGGACGTCAATGTCATACAACCCTACCGGGGGAAGGAAGGAGGCTGGTGGGCTTTGGGCATGGAGGCTGGATACCCTGAACCCGGGCTCTTCCACAATTCTGGAATTTGGAGTTTCTGGGCTCAGCAAAGGTGACTGGAACGAGACCGATGTCTTCTTCAGAGGAAACGGCGAGATTATCGGTGCCACTAAGATGGATGAAAAGCTACTCGAAGAGCAGAGAAAGTCAGAAGCGCTCGAAGCGGCTATGGAAGAGGTTCGTAGCAGAGAGGAGGGCTCTGCAATGGGTGGACTTATCCTTCGATCGGAGGAGGTAGGCTATTCATCGGAAGATTCAGAATCGCAAAAAAGACATCCAGAATCAGGGGGTAGAGTCGATTGGTTTGGCTTGGATGGTGAGGGACAATGAGTGAAGCTACACCCAGAAGAAGCAAAGAGCAAGTGGTCGAAGAATTGCATAACGTAGCAGCGGAAATGCACGATAGGATGCAAAAGGGAAGCCCGCCAAGAATGACTCTGCCTGTCAGGTCGAAGAGCAATATCTCATTCAACAACAAGTTGGGTGTTTTCAAGTACGGAAAGAGCAAGACTGTTAGAGACGCAACCAGCCTGGGCTCTGCACGTCAGCTTCTCAGGACTCTGCACATTACCGAGTTCATCGAAGAGATGATTGATTCTGGGAAATCATCCACTCTTAGGGAGATGTACTACATATCCGAGGGGTGGGGCCATGGAAAGTTCGGATCGCAGAATGAGAGTAATAATCTAGCAGAGGATCTGGAGATTGTCACAAAGTGCCTTCGAGAGGACTTCAGGCTAAGACCGGAGGAAGATGGTGCTAGAATAATCGGCAATATCACTGTCGAAGAAAGAAACCGAAGGGGCGACTGGATGAGAATTAACTGCAGAGATGACGTAGGAGACTCGGGCTATGGGGTTCCCTACAATGTCGAAATCGAGAAGTTGAGGCTCTTGGACGAGGATATCGACTTCGTCATGGCAATAGAGACGGGCGGAATGTTCGACAGACTGGTGGAAAATGGCTTCGACGAGGAATCAAGATGTGCTCTGGTTCACCTAAAGGGTCAACCAGCAAGATCAACAAGACGAATTATGAAAAGAATGAGTGAGGAGTGGAAGAAGCCGATTGTTGTGTTCGCCGACTGCGATCCCTGGTCATTCAGAATTTTTGCTAGCATTGCCTACGGGGCGATAAAAACCGCACATATCTCCGAATATTTGGCTACCAAGGAAGCAACATATCTTGGCATCACTGCCGATGACATACTTGCCTATGACCTCCCAAGCGATGACCTGACCAAGCAGGACCTTAATGCCCTGAATGCAGAACTTAGCGACCCCCGATTCTCTACTGGATGGTGGCAGGAGCAGATCGGCCTAATGCAGGAGATAGGCAAGAAGGCCGAACAGCAGTCCCTTGCGAAGTACGGACTGGACTTCGTGACGGACACCTACCTGCCAGAGAAACTCGCGACCCTTGGGCTGTCATATTGAAACAACCCTGATAGATACGTACACCTAGGGAGCATTGTGACAGACGGCAGGAGACGTTGGACAAGGATCACCACGGCTTCATCCGCAGTGCTACTGCTGATAGCAGTTGTATCGTTGCTCCAGTTGGAGGATGACTACCTCAATAATTACGACCCGGAAAAGAACAGCGTAGTTAGGCTGGAGCCGGGGGGGCAGCAGACCTTCGAGATTAGCACTGAAATGCTGACCGCTCTGAGGATAGATTCTGATTCCGGAGAGAACCCGGAGGAAGATATGAGGTTGTTTGATGATGAGAGCGTAGAGGTGGCTGGAAGGTCCCCTAGAGCAATCGATTCATCCCGTTATGGGTCGGATGATACCATTTACAGGCCCGTCAGGGTCTTCGAAGGAGTGAGTGGTCAGTTCACTGTCTACAACGACGCTGAAGCTTCGGTTCTTTGGCTGGTGGACGATGAAGAGGCTGCAAGCGTCATGTTTCAGAGCGCCTGGACATACCTCTTCCTGATAGGATGCTGCATCGGTTCGCCAATCGGAATAGTTGGCCTGGTTCTTGCGATAATGGTTTGGACTGACAAGAGGAAGAAGCCGGACCAGTTCGTTGTCGTTGATGACGGCAGCTTGATTGTAACTCAGGCGGGCGAGTATGTTAGGGTCGAGTCCGAAGAGTCCGAGGTTCCGGGGCCATTCTCAATCAAAGAATCCCAAAGTGATAGGGGGAGTAGGGGCGACGCGGCAGTCAAAGAGGAGTCTGAGGCATGGAAGGGCTGGGACGACGGTTGATTACAATAGTAAATTCCACAATTATTCTCAGATTGGGTTTTTAGAGGGGGCTTGACTACCCAACCCCGAGTTGGTAAGTGTGGTAGGGTTCGACGAGTCGTTGAGCATACTGGAGAACCCAACCAGAAGGGAGATTCTCAGGCATCTGGTGAAGGAGCCTCATTACCCGCTTCAGCTCTCAGAACTCCTAGAAGTCAGCCAGCAAGCTGTAGTCAAGCACCTGAAGGTGCTGGAAGACGCTGGATTCGTGGACTCGGAGACAAAGAAGTCAGACAAGGGAGGGCCACCTAGGAAGGTGTACAGGGTCAATCAGTCCTTCTCTATCCGTCTAGATCTGGGTCCGGATCTGTTCAGAGCCGAGCATAGAAAAATGCCCAAGGGAGGAGTCATGAAGCTCTCTGGAAGCCTTCCAGACAACCTATCGGATGTCGTTGGAAGGATTGGGAAAAGGAGAACGATACCCATGGTAGATGCGATGGGCATTCTGTCGGAGCTAGACAGCGCTCTAGAGAGAGTTGACAGCGAGAGAGACGCCATTATTGCCCTACATCAGCAGGTGATGCACAAGGTCTCACCAAGCGTAGAAGAGAGCTTCGAGTCGTATGAGGAGCGGCAGTTGGCTCACGAGATGATGAGTCACCCGCGTAGGCCACTAGACCTGGATGCCTTCTCGCATGGTATGCGAATACAGTCATTACAGGCGGAGGAGATGATGGATACCCTAAGAGAGCGGCTGATGCGGGACTTCGCATCTAGGAGCGGGGTTTTTGTAGCCAGCAAAGAGGAAATTCCAATGCCTTGGTGGATGGCAAAGTAGACCATCCGCAGTTTACTCTTGTCAGCTAGAGTCCCGCAGAATGCTCCAATTTGAGTAGGAAAGCCCCTGAAGGGCGCCTCCTGTGAGAAGGCCATACACAAGAGGGGCTTCCCCGACCTCGAAGAAGTAAAGGGCACCTAGTGCCGCTGAAATCCATATCCAGTGGTGGATGTGCAGCCTTCTAGTCTTCAACTGTGAAACTCTTGGTGTCAGGAACTTTGCAGAAGCATAACCAGCAATCAGACCGAGGCTGTACTCTAGCATTATATCGACTCAGAAGAGCATGTCATCGTCGTCAGAACCTGGCAGCAGGCTGCTGAGCTCCGTGAACCGGGCCAGAGCCTCAATCCTCCTGCCCCAGATGACGTATCCCGCTACCCCGATGAGGGAGAATGTGGCTCCTACAATGATTACAGGAACTGAGTACCTGACCACGACCTCGCGGCCCACGTCGAGCGCCCCCAGCGGGGAGCTCATATGGCCACCGGGAATCCTCTGAATGTTATTGTTCTCGTCGGTCTCTACTATGTTGTTGTCGGGATCGACAACTACCACTATCTCGTGCTTACCGGCCTGGACCATGTAGAGTAGGGTTATCGGGTCTGACTGCTCCGATTCGGACTGTCCGATTGGCATTATGGCAGCAACGATCTGCCTGTATACTATGTTGTGCTCTTTGCAGCCGTTCCTCTTTATGTCGGATTCGGACTGGTCCTTG
The DNA here is from genome assembly GCA_964414525.1 of uncultured Candidatus Poseidoniales archaeon. GTDB lineage: Archaea > Thermoplasmatota > Poseidoniia > Poseidoniales > Thalassarchaeaceae > UBA36. The sequence continues at coordinate 12,006 of CAYPWN010000018.1, forward strand.
CAGAGTATTATGTTGACGTCGGCAGCGTGGGCATTACCCCTGTTGGTGACGAAGACGTTTACGGAAAGCATCTCACCGATGGCAGCCTCGTTTTTATTCACAATGACACTCTCGAGCACCAGGTCTGGTGCCCTTAGGCGCATCTCTAGGACCTGCTCATTTGTATCGCAGTCTGGTGGAAGGTTGTCGGGAAGTCCGTCGGAGTTGCTATCTAGCGTGCAAGAGTCGGTCCAAACCTCTGTCTCGTCGTGGTCACCGCCCTCTTCAGAGGATCCGTGCATAGACTTCACCTTGATTCCCAAGTTTCTGTCGGTTAGGGATGCATCCGGGGCCACAGTAACAATCACCACTAGCTGTAATGTGGTGTAGGGTTGCATCATTGGAAGCGTCACTGTGTTTCCAGCCGTGACGAAACAGTAGTCTGGACCGTTGCCCTGCGTCTGCTGCTGCGAGACCTGGCTCTCTTCCTCAACCGTCAACTCTACGCAAGGTTTCTCCACGGGGAACTCCGTTCTGAATCCCTCCAATAGTGCGTAATCTATTTCCCAAGTGCTGAGGGAACCCATGCCCGGGCTAACTGACCAGACATTGTTGACATCGTCATACGTGTGATTGTGGATAGTTGGCTGGTCGTCGACGTTTCCGTAGTTGGAGACGTTCAATGTGTACCTAACTATCCTGCTCGGAGCCGTTGTCTTGATTCGGCTCTCGACTGATGGATCTAGTGAAATCCTCATGTCGTGGAACTCGATAATGGTGGCACGCAGAACTATTTGGTCCTGAATCCTAGTCCCTTCGAAGGGCTCCTCACTTAGCACGTAGAATGTTATGGTGTATTCACCTGCGAGAGTCTGTTCAGGAACGTTGACGTAGATTGGGACTACCTGGGACTCCTCTCTATCTAGCTCCTCGAAAAGGATCCTGGGTATGTTCATGTCCCAGACGTGAGACCCTCCTTGGTCGTCTACTATCGAGGCGATTGTGACGTCGAACCTGTCCGGTCCGTTTCCATTATTTGTGACGCTAGTGTCCATCTGGTAAGACTGGCCTGGATAGAGCTCCAGTATGGTGGAAGGGACCTCGGCTTCCAGATCGTACCTCTGCACGACGTTTGTCAGAATCAATACCGAGTCACGGACCCTGGGGGTGCCATCCAAATGGGCTCGGACCGTAATGGACTCGCCTATTCCCGCTGTGGCATTGAAGGGAGAGCACATCTCTGCAGTAACGGTGTATGTGTTTTCTATCTGGGCCCAGTAAATGTCCTGATCTGCAGATGAAGAGCCCCCAGGCCACTCGGAGAAGTCTAGGTCAACAGTCCAGTGATCAAACCTCCATGAGTTGATGTCTGCGCCGTCCGGCCTCTCCCCTGGAGCTCCGGGGGTAGAGAATACTAGGTATCCGGGAGTGAAGTATTTGTTTACTTGGATAGGGAACCTAGCACACTCCCCGGGTAGTACGTACAACTTAGTGTCCCCGATGTCGAACACAATGTTGCCAGTTGTCCTGATAGACACGTTGATCCAAAGCTCTAGCACGTCGAATGTTCCGCGGTCAATCGAAAGTACTGGCTCACCGAGAGACCAGCCCTTGAGGTATATTGCGAAGGTACCTGGATCCTGCGACTCGGGTACGCTCACCTTGAGATTCCTAGTAACTGACTGCCCTGGGTCAAGAGAGATTGACAGTGGGAAGTCGATGCCCCATCCAAAAGGAAGCGCCCACTCGTTCTGCCCTTCCAGAGTTGCAGGGTCATAGAAGGCGAAGGTGTCATACACGTTACCGGTGTTCTTTATCGATATCGAAAAGACTGCTGACTTGCCCTGTTCAACGTCTACTTGGAAATGGCTGGTGTCTAGTTCAATGCCGTGGACTACGTCCATGAGCGTCAACAAGGTTAGCTTGTTCCTGATTGCAGGATCCTTGGCTGAAGTAGCAATAATGCTGATTTGGGCTAGTTCGTCCTGCTTGGCCTGGTAAATTGTTGGCGATCTGACCCTTAGATAGAGTGGGTCTATTGCTCCTCCTTCGAGGAACACCGGCGTCGAGTCGAAAATGGGGGTGTTGTTTGTCATGTAGAAGAGTGTGGCAGTCCAGTTGTTAGGGACTCCTTCCATGGTTACTGTGAATGTGTCCTTGACCAGCTCAGCGGGGCCAGGAGTGGGGTTCGCGATTGAGATGTTGAACGTTGTAAGTTCCCCGGGCTGGATTGTGTGATAGAACGTCTCGGCTTCAGCTGGGCACTCGTAAGGGTAGCCTTCTATGTTGGCGTTCGTCCTAATCTTATTGTCGCAAGCTAGGGAGAGGTCTACTAGCCCAGTAAGGACGTGCACGTAGCATAGTGTCCACTTGGCCCCATTGGAGGCCTCCCAATCGCACCTCTTATCCGACCAGCCCATGTGGGCTCCGCTTCCAAGATCGTTTGCGAATGCTGGAGGCATTCCTCTGTCTAGGTTGAAGTCTGGGTACAGGTGCTGGCCGTCGGCGGTATCGCATTCTGGCTGACAGGTGGCAGGACCAAGTTTGTCTGAGGTCCAGTTGGTGACCTCACGAATCTCCCACTCATCCAGGACCGAAGATGCCGCAGAATTCAATGGGAACCCTTGGGGGTACTTCTCGTTGGTGTTGTTGAGTCTAGTGTACATGAGTGTCTCCTGCCACTCAGTGTTGCTGTAATCCAACCATGCCAGGTGGACGTTGTCGAACTGGTCGGTTAGGATGGAGGGGAAAACTGAGCTGGGGGCATAGGGGTAATCGTCTGATGCTCCTTCGCACTGCTCTGCGGTAGAGATCGAACTTGACGCAATCTGCTTGATTCCGTAGGCAGGAAGGCCTTCGGGGACGCCGTCCCATTCCGCTGCTCCCCTTAAGCGGAGCCTAGTGTAGTAAATCTCGTAGGCGCCTTCGATATCTATCCCTCCGGTGGCTCCATCGCAACCGGGGTAGAGACGTCCGTCTTGCCAAGCCAGATGTGTGTTTCCGGATGTGTCCAAGGCTATGGATGGATGCAGGCTATATGCGGGATTGTTGGTTATTTGCGTGTCGTTAACGACTACGAGGTGCCCGTATCCCTGTTCGTCCTCAGATGGGCCGATATCCTCAGTGTAGTATCCTTCCTGGTTGTTGGCTTCTGTTCCTGGATCTCCTCGAGTCCAGCCAGGCCAGGGGTTGTCCAACAATGAGTGTGGGTCCAGAACTGTCATGTATATCTCCCTAGAGTTATTTGTGGCTAGGTAGACCATCGCTTCGACCATGATCTCGAGCTCGCTAGACGACCCGGAGGTGGTTGGGAACTGATACATCTGACCCTCTGCGTTCGTTGTTCGAGTAGTTGCCCCGTTGCAGCTCCTAGTGTTCAGGCCTGAGCCCACGGGACACTGGGCCATGTCAAGCATGTAGCTGCCCACCGCTGTGTCGGAGCCAGCCCACAGAGGGTAGGGCTTTGTCTGTGCAAGTACGCACGCGTCATGAGCCTGGTTGATGCTCTGGGTATCGTCGTTGTCCATCGGGGTTCCGCCGTAAGGGCCCTCGTCTGAGATCGGGATTACTACTCTTGTTGCGTTGTCGTTCCACCGATGGTCGGCTGCCGTGGGTGGATTGGCAGCGAGGCCCTGTCTGCCCTGAATATCTCTGTATGATAGGCAGGCCCAGGTTGCTGCAGGGCCCCAAAACTCGCTGTAATACCCCCCATCGGCGGGGAGGTTAGTGGCCTGGTTGTTGTACACAACTTCCGTCAATTCCCTTATTCCTCCGGACGCGTCATTTTCACCGAGGGGAGTGTTTCTTGGCCCTTGGCTGCCTGACCCCCCGGTCTGGTATGCTGTAGCGCAGTTTCCGCTGGTTGCGGCTGCCGGCCAGTTTCCGCTTAGTGCGTAAAGAGTCTCGTAGACCGTCATGTTTGCCTGAACGAGTAATGGCTTAAGACCGGGGAAGTATCCTCCGCTAGCGAAGTTTCCTCCGTAGAAAACAGCACACATGTCGGCCCATTCAGCGTTCATGGAGCCGGATGTGTCGATTGGGACTACCATCTCTACCTGACCTCCTCTGGTGTCGTCCCAGACGATTTGAACGAAGTCGTTCACGTCGACGGCTATGTCAGGGTGACCCTTCTGGCCCAGAATTGGTGTGAGTAGGGTGTTCCCAATCTCCTCAATCACAATTCTGGCCGGCTGATCTATGGATAGCATTTTGTAGAATATCTGGGACTGTTGGTAGTATAGCTCGAGAGGCTCGAAAGAGTCTTCCCAAACGATGTGGGGGTTGTTGTCAGAGTCGACGTCTATTGCAGGCCAATCTCTGTTTTGGGGATTGTTTGCTACCTCGTAGTCATCTGGAACAACTGATAGAACAGAGTCCAGAGAGGAGTCGCCACTCTGATCATCTAGTGATGGGTCGAGCAGAGTGTACATGATCTTGTACTGGCCGGCCTTGTCGGTCCAAACTACGTGGACCATGTCGTCGCTGTCTACGCGAATATCTGGGTGCCAGGCACGATGTGCCCCTGGGTCCGATATCTGTGTCTGGTCGATCAGAGTCTCTCCCCTCGGATCGAGCATCTTGTAATACAGGTGGTTTGTATTGCGGCTCCATACAACGTGGACGTTACCACCGGAATCCGCATCGATGGCTATCATCCTATCATTGTAAGTTGAGCTCTGAACTATCTCTATCGGATCCGTAAGGACAACATCGCTAGCAGAAGCGGGCGATGAGAAGGATCCTAGGATGCTGACTAGCATCAACAAAACTATGGCCACGCCGGTTCTCTTGGATTCCTTACCCCCTTCAGACAGGTAGCCAGCAGGCAGCATCAACTTTTGTCGGGTTTATCGGATACTTAACCTAAACCCCTTGCGGTCACTTTCCCTAGTTCTGAAGGTGACTGGATCTAGGCCCATTCGAGGGGATCGAAGTCCTTGCCGAAACCCCCAGTCTCATCAGTATCTATGTCAGAGGGCCTGGTCTGAGTCTGACGGGAGGATCTCTTTGACTTTCGTCCTTCCCAGTCGTCTACAGGGCCAGGCTTGCCCTTGCCCGGTCCAAACGAGTATTTTATCTGATGAATCAGTGAGAGTTTTGTTAGCCATACTCTCCTCATGCTCTGCATGAATTCGTTCTGGGTAAGGCCGTCAAGCCATACCGGTCTGGACAAGTTGAATGCCTGGAGAGGGCCTGCTACTCCATCTTTGCTTAGGCCCACGTGCAGAACCCAGTCTAGATCAGAAGATGTCATGCTGATTCTTGTCTCATGAAGCCATTCTTCCCATCCATCCGAGTCCTCCGAAGCCATTTCGCGCATGGCTTCCTGCTGGCCTTCATCCACCCTAGTAATGGAATAAACCAAGACCAGGTTCCTCTTCTTTGGAATTACCACGTTGAACAGGTGTCCCTGTTTTGTTGGGGGGTACCTGACGTGCAGATGAATGAGTGCTTGAGGGTCTTTGACTTCTCTGGCTTCGAGCCTTTCCCCTTGCAACCATTCCCTAATCGAGTCGGTCGCCTCCCTGTGATTCACGCTCATTCCAATCGACGGTCCTATTTAGAGCAAGTTGAGGTTTGAACGGGTCTCTTCGATCAGCTTTTCCAAACTTTTTCCCTGTTCGGAAGAAGCCAGTTTGGCCCTCTTACCAGAGTCTGCGAAGTCGGTCCAAAGATCATATCCGGTCAAGAATAGAATGTTTAGGAGGTGAATTCCTACCATGATTGACAACGATATTGGAATTGTCAGAAAGGATATTGGAGAGACTGAGGTCGAGGCCAAGACAGCCAGAGGGGGCCAAAAAAGGATTGGAGAAAACATAGCTGCAAGCATATGGTACGTTGTCCTAGCATCAATCCCCTCGTCTGTTCGGTCTCCGAGAAACCATGCAAGAAATGCCTGAAAACCCGTGGAGGGGATGGTTACTGGGGCCGCTGCTGCCATCATAATCATCCCCAGCAATCCCTTGGACCATAGCCTCCCATAGCCAAGCTGTCCATCTATTATTGAACGGGCATCCAGATCATGAGAGTGAAGTATTCGTGCTGCCTTGATTGATGGTTCCATCACACCCTCGGCATCCTCTCTTCCAGAAAGAGAGTCTCTGACGTCCCTCGCTGCAAGAACCTCCTCCCTTAGAGACCTTAGAGGCTCTCCATCCTTCTGAGCCCTGAGGTGGCCAATCAGGTGCCATGCTCTGTGCGTGTCCCAATCAGGGGCGTTTGGAGTTACTACTGAAACGGCTTCGAAAAGTTCGTCTCTAAGGAGATTGACTTGTTCGGCTGGGGGCTCGACCCATGTCCCTGATGAAAGTCGATTCCATAGCTCTGGATCATCGGGTGCAGTAACGGGGATGGGGTTTGGAAACTCAACGAAAACATCTGTCCTGAACCAGAAGTGGCATCTGTAGTGTAGGCCAACTGGTTGGAGTGCGGGTTTGGTGAGTTCTCTGTGTTCTGCTATGGATGCGGCATTAAGGGCGAATCTCATTGGGCCTGTCTTGAAACGGTGAAGTCTGGAGTCTTGGTGAGACTTGCCTTCGGGCATAACTATTGCATTGTGCCCTGAAGCTATGCAATTGGTCATTGTGAGCAGCGTTCTGTCGTTTATTTCCTTGGCGTATTTGTGGTCTGATACCCCACTCTCAATCTCCGGTCTCCTAATTACTGGCTGTGATCCCATCCTCCTAGCAAACCAGCCTATCAGGGGCATTGTCATGAGGTCGTGTCTTCCCATGGAAATCACCCTCCTGTCTTGGGCGTGGGTCAGAGTCATGGGGTCTACAAGCCCGTTAAGGTGCATTGCGCATAGAATTCGCCCGCCTTCGTAATCTGGTAGCTTGTCTGCCTGCCTCCTCCTGAAGATATATCTCGAGGCAATTTGGTTCATGAGCATAATTAAATGCCAGAAAATAGGAGCCCCTGGGTGTCTTCCAGAATGATCCCAAGGAAGTTTGTCTAGCTTCCTTTTTCTCAGTTTGGTAGCTCCACGTGATAGTCTCGGGTCGATGTCAGGTGCAGCCCCCATATCCGGCACGTTAGACCGAGAGAGCCGGAGGTCTTGATTATTGATAGTGAGTCATTCAAGCAGTTCACTGATCGAGTTAGCTAGGCGCGCGCCCTGATCGTTGTCTATCGGTTCCGATTTGAATGGCCATGAAAGCCCGCTTCCGTCTTCGAACTTCGGTATAATGTGGAAGTGTACATGAAAGACACTTTGGAAGGCATTGGGGCCGTTGTTCTGCAGAACGTTGAACTCGTTTGCGCCTGTTGCCTCCAAGACTGCCTTTGAGATTCGTGGAAGAACCCTCCCAAGAGCCTCGGCGGATTCCTCGGATAGCTCGTCGAGCGTCCTAGCAGGTTCCTTTGGGACAACCAGAGTATGACCGCTGCTGAATGGGTTGATGTCCAGGAACGCGAATACAAGCTCGTCCTCGTACACTTTGTGACAAGGGATCTTCCCCTCGATGATCATGGTGAAGATGCTCGGGTTGACCTCTCCCACTAGTTCACCCCGAGTTTAGGATAGCTTCTGCTACCGAAGCAAGGCCGTCTAGTCGGATTGCGTCAACCATCTCGGTATTCATTACTAAAGAACCGTCAGTGAGGCTTATCCCTGAGTCCTTAATTGCTCTAATTTCCCCCAATGCATCCTCCTTGGAAGGTGATGCTGAGGATACGGCTGATGTCAGCTTAGACGCGAACTGACCGACTGGGATACCCCCCGAATTATGGAGGGAGGAGATGCGGTCAGATGCTTCGGCAACTGCATTATCGATATGCGACGAGCCGCCGAAATCTGCATCGGCTGACCAACTCGAAGCATGGGAACCAGCAGCCTTGCCGGACACCAAGTCGTCCAAAAGTAGGTTGCCCGCTAGAGGAGATTCTCCATGCATTCCTGTGTATGAGCTCCTACCCGCTGCGTATAGGCCAGTGAGCCACAAATTCGCTGGTAGTCCCTCTTGGGTGAAGCCCTGAAACGTTACTCTCCCGTACTCGTCGCATGGGGCGCCGCCGGTTGTGAATGCGACCTCTGGGGATATGGGGATCACTTCCCTAGAGATGTCTATTCCTAGTCTATCCATGACTCTAGAAGAGGTCTGGGAGAACCATGTAATTGCATCTGAGTCCATTCCCCTGAGATCTAGAACGCAGGGCTCTCCTTCCAGTACCTCCTCAGGCCCGACGTCCTCTCCGCTCTCCCTCCTGATTCTTCCTCCGGAGCCAAGGACGTCGATAGGAATGTGGATTCCACAGTCCTTTATTGAAAGGGGGTGCATAGGGGTATTCTGCATTCCTTTCAACTCCACGCCCGCCGACAGTGCTAGAGCAGAACCCGTGCCAGCTCCTTCGCTTGGGGATGACCATAGGCCCTGATGGCCTTCAGTAGCAAGTATCACTGCTTTGACCTGAATTGGCACTATCTCCCCATTAGTGGCATTCAGTGTAACAATCCCCCTTACCTGATTATTGTCAGAGACTATTGCTAGGGGCAGAGAGTCCGCGTTTCTCTGGATTCCTCTCTTGATTGCCTGCTCTTCTAGGACTCTAGTGACCTCTCTGATTGTGGAGTCACCGCAACCGGTTAGCCGTGCTACCTTGTGACCGGGGGCCATTGCGGCATGTGGAAGACCTCCGTCCCTCCTCCTCAGCACGAGACCCCAGCGCTCTAGCTCTGCCAATGTAGAAACGCCCGCTTCGCAAGTTCTGGAAACGACCTTTTGCTCTGAAGAATCCCCCCCTGATACCATTGTATCCTCTGCATGAGATTTGGAGTCCATTTCGTCTATGGAGGCAGCCAATCCTGCGACCGGGGCCGAGCCTGAAGCAGAGCCCACCCCGTACTCGTCTACCATGATTGGGGGCGTTCCTCCGTCGGCGCAAGCTATTGCCGCTCGAAGAGCCGCTGGACCCGAACCGACGATGGCTACGTCCCAGGACTCCATGCTACCAATATGCTCCAGATGTTACAATCTCATGAACGTGACGCCCTGAGGAAGTCAATTTGCCCATCACTCGGCGACGGAAATTGCGATTCTTCTTACTGCCACAGCTGCATCTAGCATCTTCTCTGCAGCTCCCTCGGGGTTTACACCCGACGAGAGAGTTGTGGTAACTACAAGAGATGAGAGCGTCTCACCGTCGGGTCCTCTGAGAGTAACTTGCACAGGCCTCGATCCTGTGGCCCCCTTTGGCCAAGCTAACCCAATCCAAAGTACGAAGCAGTTGTCGATAAGCCTGCCCAGAACATCAACAAGATTGTTGCCCTCTTCTCCAATCCTAGCTGGCCCCTTTGGCTGTCTGGACTTTGGTGGATTTAGACCGAGTGTCTGCTGGTGCGGTTCCCCGTCGGCTGCAATGATGTCTATCTCAATCTGGGAGTCCTTTCCAGAGTGGTTGTGGACCATCACGAAGAGATCCCCCTGGCCTTGGGAACACCTCGGAGGGATATCTAGATCCATCCTCCAAGGTTGGTCGACTAGCGATGAGTGGCCCCTTAATGCCGCGTCCTCAAGCCTGTCGATCAGCCTGAACAGACCCGGTTGCCATGCTCTTGTATGTGCCATAATCCTCTTCAGGGCTCTAAAGGAGAATTTTGACTCGTCGTCATTCAGATCGTCTATTGCTGCCACTCTGAAGACCCTCTTTGACTCTGAGACCAGACCACCATCATCGAGAAGGCCCAGGTGATTGAGATGAAGGACCCGTAACAGGTGCTCTACAGCAGACTCAGAGGTCTGGCTGGAACGGACCTTTTTCTCCAACCCTCTGACCCAGTCGTCCCAGGCCCCCGCGGTCTCGGGGTCTAGGTGGGCGATGACCAGATCGGAGAGTACTCTGTCCAAGGTACTCTGATGCAGTGAGGGGGCATGCATTGAGAGGAGGGGGAAATCTTCGTCCGTCATTGGTATCCTTCTCTCCAGCTGCAGAGTGTTCAGTAGTGAGACAGACCCGGAGAAAATTGCCAAGCCGTAGAGGATTGATTCTAGTGTATCACCCGTGTCGAAGTCACCCACCGAGTTTATTGAAGCCGCTGCTATAATCGCACAGAGGAGCCTTGTTCTCTCCCTTAGAAGTCTCTCATGCAGCGTGTTTAGAATTCTCTCAACCCCGGGGTAAGCCTCCATCGACCTATTACCTCCGGCCTTGAGCTGTAGCCTGTCCCTTGCCGACATCTGGGCGAACGAAGTTGCCGCCAGAGCGGGCAAAAAAAGCAAAGATTGGATACCAAAAAGGGCCGTTCCCAGATGCACGTTAAGATTGCCCCACCCAGATGCCAAAAGGGAAATGTAGACTAGCGCCAATGCTGATACCCCTATTCTGGCCTGCTTGCTACCCCTCAGGGTAGTGATGTAAGTCCAGAGGACCCGCTGAGAGTCCCTTATCCTGACCCTTCGATTCAGTGCGGACTCAGATGCCTGTCCGAAAGTGCTCTCCTCGCCATACGGGTTGGGTAAGTCCGAAGAGCTCTTTGCCACGGTCACACGGGTGGCTTTCTGTGCTTCATGGCATCGGATACTAGGACTAGAGAGAAGGCGTTTAGACGGGGCAGATTTCTTCAGCGGGTCGTGCTGGCGAGGGCGGGCGTGTAGCATAGCCTGGATAATGCACCGGCCTCCTAAGCCGGGGACCGCG
>CAYPWN010000019.1:0-21392 GCA_964414525.1 uncultured Candidatus Poseidoniales archaeon
TTCCTCGGGTTCCTCCTCGGGGGGAGTCTCGGGTTCATCAGGAGTAATTTCCCCCTCAGTTTCTGACATTTCTGGTAGGATTGTACCTTCTTGCTCCGATATCCCAAGTAACATGGCCCTGGCAGCATCTGGGTCGATTAATCCTGAAATTGGGCCTTCATCGACCTGAGTGTCGTCAGATTCTTCTAAACCAGGTGGTGGCGGGGGGGGGACGTCAAATCCCGGAGGTGGTGGTGGAGGGGCAGAGCCACCTTCTTTGGAAGCTCCATCTTCCTCTTTGTCAATAGTGGAATCAGAGTCTTCTGCCATGAAACGACCCTCAGCGTACTAACCCACGCGTGTCGGGTTCGTTTAACGGTTGCCTGAGTGTTGAATCGGATATTGTCCTGAGAACTTTGAAGGTTGAGACGGCATGGGAATCACAATGACTGCCAATGATGGGACAACTCCGCCTGTTCTGTTCGTTGTTGGGACTGCGGGAGCCGGTAAGAGTTCGCTAGTTACTTCATTTCAGAGATGGGCCAGATTTCTAGACATAGATGTGCTTGCGATTAACTTGGATCCGGGAGCAGAGAGAGTCCATTATGACCCCGAATTCGACGTTAGAGACTTGATTTCACTATCTGAAGTGATGGATGAGTATGATCTAGGGCCTAATGGGGCTCAGATTTTGGCCGCTGACCTAGTTGCCTCCCAGGCTGAAGAAGTGTTCGAAGAAATCGAGGGACTGGCTGGAGATATCATGGTTGTCGACACTCCTGGGCAAGTAGAGTTGTTTGCTTTCAGAGAGGCTTCAAACCATCTTGTCCAAGTCCTCGGACAGGGAAGGGCGTGCCTCATTTTCCTATTCGATCCACTGCTTTCTAGCACCCCAAGCGGTTTTGTGTCGCAGATGCTTTTGTCATCAATCGTTCATTTCAGGCTTGGACTTCCAACAGCAAACTTCCTTTCGAAATCTGACTTACTGGAACCCGATGCCCTGGAAAGGATCCTTGAGTGGGGGGAGAACTTGGATGTTCTAGAGGCGGCCCTTTTTGAGGAGTCGGCCATGCATAGCAATTTCGAGGGAGGAGGCGGGCAGAGGGCCGAATTTGCCATAGGGCAACTTAGGATGATGCAACATGCGGCTATTCAGCCAGGCTTAATTCCGCTCTCAAGTGAGATGGAAGAGGGACAAGCGGACGTACTGAGCTTCGCCCAGAATATATTTGGAGGCATGTCAGATGCCAAGGATGGGTTTGCAGGAGATATCGAGCATGAAAGAAAGTGACCAGAAAACGGACCTATTGGCTATTGACGACCTAGCGGATCGGCTACCGCAGCTTATCGACTGGGCAATTAGGATCAAGAACGACGAAGAAGCTCTCTTCGACTTCAAACCTCTTGAAGGAATGACAATTGGATCCATCTATGAGAAGCCTTCGACTAGAACTAGGGTTTCTTTCGAGGTCGGCGTTAATAGGTTAGGGGGAAATCCAGTTACTCTACTTGCAGGGGACATCCAGTTGAGAAAGAGTGAGTCGATAGGAGATACAGCTGCTGTTCTATCTAGGTATATGGATTGCATCACATACCGTTGCTTTGGCCATGGAGACGTGGTAGAATTAGCCAGCAACTCTCAAGTTCCGGTAATCAATGCGCTTTCTGATCTTCACCACCCTTGTCAATCAGCTGCCGACATGATGACAATTGTCGAGAATGGGGCCAAGGTGAATGGTCACGTAGCTTGGGTGGGGGATGGTAACAACGTTCTTCACGACCTAGTTCTGGGATGTGCAATCCTCGGTTATGATGTGAAATACGCCACTCCTGATGGATTTGAGCCTGACAATGATGTAATCTCAAGAGCAAAGGAGATTGCAAAGAGTTCTGGCTCAAGAATAGAAGGAGGGAGTGATCCTATTGAGGCAGTCAAGGGGGCAGGAGTGGTCTACACGGACGTTTTCGTCTCAATGGGCGAAGAGCACATGGGGGAGAAGATGGAGTCGTTCGAGGGTTTCCAGATTAATGAGGAACTTGTTGCTAATTGTGATGAGAGCTACCTTTTCATGCATTGTCTTCCCGCACACAGAGGCGAAGAGGTCACAGACGGAGTTATTGACTCCCCCAATAGCGTGGTATTCGACCAAGCAGAGAACCGAATGTGGGCGCAGATGTCTATACTGACCTATTTGTGCAATGAAGCCGCTTGGCATACTTATTGGGAGCTGAGCTAGATTGGGAGCACGGATATTGCGAAAAACGCAGCAAGGCATAGTTGCATTGATCTCTTGATTAATTGCTGGGCAGCGTGATCCTCTGAAGAGAATAGTCTGGGTTTCACCATCATCAGAGTTACGACTGCTGGGATGAGGAATACTACATGCCAAGGGGTGAATATATCCAATTCTGGGATGAAGGGGGCCAGTAGTGCTACAAGGGCCGCCATTAGCACTAACCATGCCACCAATCGTGACTTTTCCACACCTGCGCTCATCGCGAATGTCTGCCTACCTTTGTCCCCCCTTATGTCCTCGACATCCTTCACAATCTCCCTGGACAGATTATACAAGAAACCGACAATGAAAGCAGCCCAAGCCCTTTCGTCAAATGGCTTCGAGACGCCAGCAGCTCCGAATATTATCACTAAACCAACCGACAAACTAATCGCTATGTTCCCAGGCAATCCCCTATCTTTCATCCTAAGACTTAGTTTCGAAGAAGATTCGTAGTTGAATAAAAGGATTAGTGCAATGCCCCATATTGCCAATGCTGGTGCCCATTTTACCACTCCCATTTCACCATTTTGAGCAATGTATCCGGCCAATGCCAGTAATAGTATTGAGGCCGAGCCAGTAAGTGCTACCCCTCTATTTGCAGATTCAATTGAAATCCTCCCAGAGGGGAGGGGCCTATCAGGTCTGTTAACCCGATCTATTTCTATGTCCATCAGATCGTTCAAAGCGTTCCATGAGAACATGAACATCATCACTGAAGTAGCATGAAGAGCCGTAATCAGTGCCCCCTCTCCTTGTGGAAAACCACGTGTTGCTAGAGTGGCACCTAGAATAACACCGAATATCCCCGTAATGGAGTTGCCAACCCTGAACAAGGCAAGCCATGAGTTCGAGGCACCGGGCTTCTCCATGAAATGTGGACATCTGCGGACTGCCTTGATTCCTTCCCCAACTATGCCATTGTAGAGGCTATTTCAGCCTTTGAGAGACCCCAGACACACACCGTGTATACACTGCCACGGAAGGGACCCCTAACATGGCCCACTTTGGAGAATCGGTTGTCCTTAGACATGATGTTGCCGACCTGGTTCATGGTAGCTCCCCAACGAAATCGATCATTAAGATGGTCGAAAATCTCAACCGTATTCGCCGTACCTATGTCTTCTAGTAGGTTCAGGACCTCCTCACGCAGCCTCCTTGTTCTCGACATTATGCCACCTCTGCATGATTTGCTAGAGATGACACCATCCTACTGTGGAGTCCATCCCAACCTCTCTTGCTAACCTCGATTCTAGATTGTGGCCTTTGTACTGGCTTCCAAGGATCTGGAATCTCGAGGAGCCCAGTATGGCTAACAAATGGGCCATCGTTGCTTGTGTTTTCGGAGTCGGTCCTCCTGAGGCAGTCTAGAGATACGACCCTGCAAGGCTCTGGCCTCTTCCTGTATCGCAAATCTGTGCATCTTCTATGTCCGGTAATCATAATCCTATGTCTGGCTATCCAAATATGAATGGAGCCTGAGGAGGTTAGGGTGAAAGTGAAAGTGAAAATACTGAATATCTAGAGTTGCATCGTTTTCAAATATAGACGGCAGGTCGCCGTAGCAAAGCTCGTGTAGTGTAGTTCGGTCCATCATGACGGACTCTCGATCCGTCGACCCGGGTTCAAATCCCGGCACGAGCACCATTTATCCAAAAAATTAGTCTCAGAACAGTCTTAAGGGCACCTTCGTTGGAGTAGTAAGGTCCTGATGCGCATAGAGCCGGATCTGAAGCTTACTTTCGATGATGTTCTGATTCGCCCGAAGAGGAGCACGCTGGTTTCCAGATCTGACGTTGATCTGGAAAGGGAGTTCAAGTTTAGGCACACAGATCAAACATGGTCTGGAGTACCAATAGTTGCTGCAAACATGGACACTACAGGGCTATTCTCTGTTTCAAAGGTGCTTCAAGACCACAGGATGCTGACGTGCACGCACAAGTTCTACTCCACCAGGGAGTTCTCTGATGCATGGGAAGGTGGTCTTGATCCGGGTTTCGTTTCGGTAACTTGCGGGTCAACAGAGGAAAGTTTCGACCTCTTGCATAGGAAAGTCGGCACAAATCAGGGCATCAAGATGATCTGCATCGATGTGGCAAACGGTTACAGGGAGGTCTTCCTGGATTTTGTGAAGAGGGTTAGAGAGTCTTTTACTGACAAAATCATCATCGCTGGCAACGTCGCGACCCGGGAGATGACTGAGGCCCTTATCCTAGCAGGAGCAGATATCGTAAAGGTAGGGATAGGTCCTGGATCTGTGTGCACGACTAGAAAGGTTGCAGGGGTCGGATATCCTCAACTTTCGGCGATTTCCGAATGTGCTGATGCTGCTCATGGCCTCAATGGTCACGTAATGTCGGACGGAGGATGTTCATCCCCGGGGGATGTGGCCAAGGCATTCGCAGCAGGAGCAGATTTCGTGATGCTGGGAGGTATGCTAGCGGGTCACGACGAGTCTGGAGGGGAAATAATTGAGGAAGGTGGAAGGTCCTACAAGTCATTCTATGGAATGTCCTCCTCTAAGGCAATGGAAGAGCACTACGGTGCGGTGGCAAAACATAGAGCCCCGGAGGGCAAGGAAGTGAGGGTGCCATACAGGGGGCCCCTCGAAGGAACCGTACAATCCATCCTTGGAGGACTTAGGTCTGCATGCTCTTATGTCGGTGCAAGGAGAATTAAGGACCTGCCCAAGTGTACAACTTTCGTCAAGGTAAGCATGACCACAAACGAGGTCTATCGGAAGTTCAATGTTGATGAATAGGGAAATGGCACCCGCTTGGGGGTTAGTTATACTAGCGGGCTTGTTTGGTCGTCTATTTTCTGGCTCTATTCAATGTCTGCTCTAGTCGAAGCTGTTGCATAGCTCTCCCTGAGATGGGAAACTAGTGGGATCCTTTGGGTTAGTGTTCCACCTACTCTCGCACTTGTTTACGAAACCATCCCCGTCGGAGTCAATCGTGGAGTCAGAGGAGTCATGGGGGTCGAATCCAAAGTAGTACTCCCATCCTGCCCACATGTCATCATCGTCTTGGTCCTGGTGGAAAACCTCAGAGCCATCGGTCCATTTGTCACCGTCGGTATCATTTAGGATAGGGCTAGTTCCATTCTGGTACTCCTCGAAGTTGGTGTAGTTCTCTAAGTCGTCATAGAATGACGAACCGCTTCCATGGGGGTCAATATGGCATTCGAAGTCCTGAGGGTTGTCCCATCCCGGACAATACCTGTACATCAGAATCGTCCTATTGAGGCCGTCATTATCTAGGTCCTCGCTTCCATCGTTAATCCCGTCTAGGTCTGAGTCGGGCATTCTCGGATCCATAGGCCCCCTAGAACCCAGCGCATCGAGTGTGTTGTTGTCTACCAGACCTAAGGAAATTGCCTCCTCGGAGTAGGCGACCTCCCAGCCATCCGGTAGCCTGTCGCCATCGGAGTCATAGTCCACGGGGTTAGTGTCCCACCTATCAGGGGCCTCCAATGAGTTCTGCAGAGTATCATTGTCTATATCGAAAATAGAGTCCTCTGGAGACCCGAAGGATGGATCAAGTGCCCACCTCCCCCCTTCTGGTACTGTGAATCCACTGAGATTCATCTCGTACAGGAAGTACTGTGGATCCAGTATTCCATCGTCGTTCCTATCCCCAGAAGTTTCGAACCCAGAAACGTAGTTTACCCATATCCATCCCCCTGGTCCCTTCCCGCAATCAATCATCGAATCGCAGCCGGGCGGGAGCCAGTTAGTCGTTGAAATCCAAAGACTGTGGCTTCGAGTGTTCTCCTGAACAGAAAATACCTGCATTTCCCAACCATCGGGCTGACCATCCAGATCCGTGTCGTTTAGCAGCGGGTTCGTTGCACCCTGCCAAGGTCGGGGGACAAATAGGACTTCATTTCCATCATTCAAACCGTCATTATCCGTGTCGGCGTTGTTTCCGTGAGTGATGTATTGGTCCAAACCGTCTACGACTTCCTCGCCGTCCTCCAAACCATCGTTGTCTGTGTCGAATGCTGAAGCATTGGTGAAGTAGTAAACAAGAGTCCCGTTGTCGTACCATGGATGGCCATCTACCGCTTCCCTGTAGTCTTCCAGGCCATCATTATCGGTATCTTTGTCCGTAGCGTTTGTGAATGTTTCATAGTATTCTACCGAGTCTGACAACCCGTCTCTGTCAGTGTCGAAAACCCCTGGGTCGCTCCTGACGATTACTTCTCGAACACCGAAGTCGACAATTCTGATCTTCCAGCCAATTACCTCTATCCCATCGATCAGTCCATCTGCATCGGTATCCGAAACCAGAGGGTCAGTCGACCTTCCGTCAACCACCCCATCTCCGTCCCTGTCCCTGGCATTGTACTCGTCAAGATTAGTGAATCTTTCATGCTGCTCGACAACGGTGATGAGTTCTTGGAGTCTGCTTGTTACCTCGTCATCAACTTCTACATTGATGTGGTAAACCCATCCAGATTTTTCCGTCTTTACCGGGATGTTGACGTAATTGCTGTCAACTACGGTACGAACCCAAAGTACAGTCCTGTTAGCTTGGACGTAGTCTCCGGGGGATACGTCAATCCTCTCGATGGTGGTTGCTCCAATCATGTCCTTGTATGTCACTGATCCGTCTCCGTCAGCGTCGTAACCATCGAAGTCTGGGTCTTCGTCTGCGTTACTACCATCAGTGGGGTGAATTCCGCTCTGGAACTCCCAGCCGTCGGGCATTCCGTCGGCATCTGTATCCCACTCGAGGGGGTTTGTGAAGTTCGACGCCCCCCATTCATAGGAAACCTCGAATTCCTGCACGTTGTTGAGACCGTCCCCATCTGTGTCGCCATAGGCGTCTGTCGAGTTCGATGGATTGAGGAACCAGTTGTAGTCAGAATTGAATGAGTAGCAGTACTCGAAACCATCTGGCATCCCATCTCCATCAGTATCCCAGTCTCCTGGCCCATTTAGCCTGCCGTCCCCATCCATGTCCTCATTGAACCAGTTCGGATTATCTAGGGGGGTTTTCTTCTGGAGCGTGGTAGCGATACCTCCGTTGGGCAAATTCTGTGCCGTAAATTGTATCTCTGAGGCGAAGGCCCTGATGTGTGGAGCTGGTAGGGATAGCGTACCGAATGTAGGCCTACCACAGAATGTTTCAAGGTTAACCAGATGAGTCGAAATCTCCACTAGATCATCGATAAGATCGCCGTCACTATCGGCGTCACGAGGGTTTGTATCGTACTGCTCTTCGATGAAATTCCTCAGAGTATCTGGCTCAGGGAGCTCCAAGTCAAGAATTGCATCGCAGGAGTGCCCAAACTGCGTCCCCATCTCATCCCACAAATCATCCCCGATGTCTAGTTTTATTTCCGCCTGCATTGAGGGTGTAAGAAGAGCGCAGTTCCAATTGCCGTCAAGCGGGTCGAGCAGGGTAACGACTCCCGAGGGGGTTGTCACGTCATGGGTGTGCTTAGACTCCCAACGATCGTTCAAACCATCTCCGTCTGTGTCCCTAAGACGCGGATTGGTACCCAGCTCCGCCTCCTCCAGATTTGTCAGGCCGTCTCGGTCTGGGTCCCCTAGCGGACCGTTGTCCGGATCTGGGAATGTCTCATTCTGCTCCCCCGTTTCCCTCTCTGTGTCTACTGATGCCACAGGAATATCCTCGCACTCGACCTCTGTCAAACCCTCACCTATGGAAATACATGGCTCACCGGTATCCAGTGGGTCCAGCCCATTCTCAATTTCCCAACCATCGTCAAGACCGTCGCCGTCTGTATCTGGCTCCTGCCAGTTTGTCCCGTAGAGGGTGCTTTCCATCCTATCCGCTATTCCGTCGCCGTCCCAATCACATCCAATTGTTGGAACGTCTGGAGGGCACTCCCGCTGAATTCCTGGACTTAGCTCGATGTCATCGATGGCCGATTCGAAGCCACCCCGATCGGTGCTAGAAAGTCCTGCGCCTACTACGGTGTATAGGCCTGCTAGACATAGAGTAGCCGTTATGGCAGCTACAGCGTATTGGTTGTGAGTCAATGCCATCCTAAGGCCCCGCCCTCGTAGAGGGCGAGTCTTGCAGTTTGGGTTCGGCTATAATGATTCATGGAGAATGTATCCCCTGATAAGTTGGATATTCCCCCGAAAAAAGATGTAATTTCTCATCTTTCCCTTAGAAAAGACTCCATCCTGTCAAACGACTCCGCTAGTGTTTTGATATCCGGTAAGCACACCATCCTGAAGTGCCCATTTCCGAATTCTGGAGAGAATCCAGATCCATGGACCACAAGAACGTGCTTCTCATGTAGCAAATCTAGTACGAACTGCTTGTCGTCTTTTGCGAGCAAGGGGTCGGATATTCTGACGAACAAGTAGAACGCGCCTCCGGGGGCCTGACATTCCAGCCCATCAATCTCATCGATTCTATTGAGAGAGAAATCTAGCCTTTCCCTTATCACTGACCTGTGCCCCTCCAACCATCCTGTTTCATCAGTTAGTCCGGCCAAGAATCCGTGCTGTGCAGGTGTAGATGCGCAAAGACGGCTACGAAGAAGTCTTTCCACACCATCGCGTACTTCCGATAAGCGTCCTTCTGGATCATGCCAAGCCATGTATCCTATCCTCCATCCAGGGGCGAAGTAGACCTTTGAAACCCCATTAAGAGTAATTACCGGAACCTCTTGGGATCGGGATGCTACGGAAACAAAACTTCCGGTGAAGTCTAGTCCATCATAAATTTCGTCTGAAATGATAGTGCACTTTGGGAAGTCCTTTACTATCTCTATCAGAGAGTGAACCTCGGAGTCTGTCGCAACATTGCCTGTTGGATTGTTTGGGTTGATTAGTACCAACAATCTGACACTGTCATCCATCTTAGAGCGAATATCTTCTAAGTCTATTCTCCATTCGTCATCTGGATCGAGTCTGTACTCCACAGTAGAAGCTCCGTACATCTGAGGATAGGCCATGTATGGGGGATAATGCGGTCCCGGAGCTAGAATCTTATCGCCTACTTCCAAGAAGGCGGCAAAGATTACCTGAAGTGCTTCAGTGACCCCATGGGTAACATACACGTCGTGCTCGGAACATTTCCAGCCTTTCCCGGTCTCTGCCGATGCAATGGCCTTGCGGAGTGAAGATATCCCATACGATGGCCCGTAGCCATTGTCTTGAGAGTCCAGCGCTTTCTTGAAGGCCGTAATCATGTGCTCAGGGGTGGGAAGGCCTTGGTATGCTAGGGGGTCGCCGATATTAAGACGGATAACCCGGTGGCCTTGCTTCTCCAATTCTATTGCTGGAACTACTACATCACGGATTGCGTACTCGATAGCTGCAGCACGAGCAGAGACACCTACCTTCTGAACCATAAACTCACAACCCTAGTAATTCTCGAGCAGAATCTAGAGCTGCGGGGATTCCATCTGGTTTTGACCCCCCTCCTTGGGCCATAGTGGGGGTGCCACCACCTCCTCCGTTAATGTGCTCCGAGATGGAGTTGAGGATCTCAACAGCATTGTGCTTATCTGCAGCCGGAGTACCTTCAGTGCTAGCCACAATCAGCTTGCCACCATCGTCACGGGTACCTAGTATTGCCAGAGTTGGTTTGGTGTGGTCCCTAGTCAGTTGCGTGAGCATGGACATAAGGGCCTTCATGTCACCCCCTATTTCCATCACAGCGTACCTTATGCCGTCTTTCTCGACCACTCCGTCGCCCTCTCCGCTGGTTCGCAGCCTTATGATCTCGGCTTCCAGGGATTCAATCTTCTTCTGTTGTGATTTCCACTCTTCGAAGAACCTACTTACAGTGGCAGGAAGATCTTCTGGGGATACGCCTAGAACCTCACTGGATTCATTCAAGATTCTTTCCTGGATCCGGGCGTGCTCTCTTGCTGTCTCGCCTGCCACGATCTGCAGACGCTCCACCCCGTCTTGGACTTGACTGGAGCGGATTATCCGCAACTCCCCAATTTCCCCTGCTTTGTCGTGATGCGTGCCACCGCAGGCCTGGACGTCATGGTTGCCGATTTTTACGACTCTTACCTCACTGAACTTGGGCGGGCCTCCCTGGTATAGCGCAAAGCCGAAAGTCTCGTCAGCTTGGCTCCTTGGAAGTACCAACTTCTCTACCTTTGGATTCGAGGATACTACTGAATTTGCATGATCCTCGATAAGATCCAAGTCATCGCGATTAAGTCTCGAAAAGTGAGTTAGATCAATTCTTGCGTAACGCTCACCCTTGTTTGATCCAGCCTGCCAGATGTGCGGCCCCAGGAGTGCCCTTGCACTCCCTCCTACGATGTGGATTGCTGTGTGATGATCCATGAGTTGCCTCCTTCGTCCCCAGTCTATCTCACCTTTGGTTTGCCCAATCTCTACCGGCCCATCAGTCAGGTGAACGATGACTCCGTTCTGAACTCTGGTATCTGCTACGTTAACTCCCCCGAGAACTCCCTGATCACCGAGCTGTCCGCCCCCTTCCGGATAGAATAGAGTTCGATCCAAAACCACGGAGTGTGTGGGGTTGATTCTGACTTCTTGGGAAAGATCCAGAGATTCCACCTGTGAATCTGTTAGTTCTCTGCATTCTAGAACTGATGCCTGGAATGTTTTTCGGCTTGTATCCTCATAATATTCCATAATTGTAGGTGGAAAATCTTCAATGGAGAAAATCTGTTCTCCGGACTTTTCCTTAGCGGCTGCTTTTGTTCTTTCAGCGTTCCTTGATGCCATTTCTGCTGCGAAGCCTACTCTGACTCCAAGACTCTGCCAACCCTCTGCATTAGCTATCGATACTACCATCTCGGGGTTCAATCCTCTCTCCTCAGCAAGTCTGAACAGTGTTTCGTCCGGTACTTCTTTAGCATCCTTTGGCAGACCCCTAAGTGCGGTCCTAACAGCAGCTTCCCCCTTCCGAAGCATCTCGTAGTACCTCTCTTCTTCTAGTGATAGAATAGCTAGTACCCCATGACGAGATTGGGCAAAGTGAGAGAAGTCAAGGTTAGTTTCGATGTGGTGCGAGCCCAAATCAGACAATGAAACCTCTAGGCCTAGGTCGTCCTTCATTCTGCAAACCCTGCGAGAGAGCATCCTAACTAGGTATCCTGCATTGGAATTGCTAGGAATTAGGCCGTCCCCCAACATGTTGCAAATGGCATGCATGTGGTCCGGTATCGCGTATATCTTGGAAAGGGGCTCAGTGAGTCTTTTTACATCTGCAACTGAGACAGGCAGACCTGATTCATTGAGTCTCTCCGATAGTTTAGCGTATAGGGGCTCAACGTCAGTGCCAACGTCAATGTTCAGAATACCTGCCAATCTAGACAATTCTCCTAGAAGAACGTCCGTATCCGCAGATAGTCCGAGTCCTGATACCAGATTTCCAAAGCCCGAGAGCATCTTCAACCAATCTACTGATTCCGGATATATGGCCTCGTAGATGGTGGGAGTTCCCGAAGCGGCCCAGCAAAACCTCTCCAGACCGTATCCCGTGTCGATTATCTGCAGGTCCATCTCCTTGTACCTTAGCCCCTTTATCTCGATCTCTCCTTCGTCGTGCTCCTCTAGGTTCATGAAAACTAGAGTAGCCAGCTCTAAGCCACCCACAATTACCTCCAATGCTGGTCCAGCGTTGCCTCCGCCGGACCATGGATTCTCAACATAAGTCAGATCCGCTGGATCAATTCCGAAGGACTCTACCAGCATCTCGTCGCAATACCTGACACACTGATCAATCCAGTAGATTACGTCTCCCTGCTTTGGCCTATTGAAGGCATGGTGCGCCATCATCTCAAAGGTTGAAAGGTGCCTTCCTGATCTCCCTACCGCAGCTACATCAGTTAACCTGATGCATGGCTGGCTAATTCCAAGTGGATTGGCCGGTGGAGGGACCATGCCGCTAGTGACATGAGGTTGGAAATCGGCGATACTGGCAATCGTTAGGTGGATGTCATCCCTCCACCTTGCCACTATTGGATATGGGTCAATCCTTGTGTGGCCCCTCTCTTCGAAGAACTCCAGGAAGGACTCCCTCATTGAGTCCTTGAGTTTCTTACCTGTCATCTTGAAGCCCTTGATTATTGGATTTCCGATGAAGGTGTAGGGGTCCTCCGTGCTATCTCCGCAAGTTCTCCTGCTTTCGTCCCTAGTCCAGAATCTCGCTCCAGTTACGCTACAAATCTTGCACACGTGACCAGACTCCCCCCAGAAAGGAATGTCAATCTCTCCGAAGCTCACTAAGCACCCTCGGGCCGTTCCATCTGATGATTGGTCTTGAAGTCAATGCGCGAAATTGTCCCGGTGTGTTGAAAGGAGAACGTTTCTCAGTGGCAAATAGATGCAAGACTGGAGCCAGTTTCTTGAGGATGACGGGGATTCCCTCATGCGGATAAAGAGACGCGGGGATATGCTTGTAGACGCAGTAATTGTTTCAGACCGTGGCCACCTTGGTAAGAGTGACGAAAAGTCCCTAGAGCAACTCACCAATACCGCATCACTGCCGGGCATAGTTGGCGAAGCATGGGGGATGGCTGACTTCCACAGGGGGTTTGGATTCCCGATTGGGGGTGTAGTGGCCACAGAAATAGAACAAGGTGGGGTTATCTCGCCGGGAGGGGTTGGATTCGACATCAATTGCGGGGTCCGACTATGTGCCATAGATCTAGGGATTGAAGACCTTGCATCACTTACTAGGAAGAAGTCCGGAACCGGAAGTAAGGAGTTCGGTAACCGACTAAAGGCACGGATCCCTTCTGGGGAGAGGGGCAAAAGCGGGCACCCAATAACAACTAAGGAGCTAGACGACATATTAATCGATGGGGCAAAGGCTGCATCAGAGATTGGAATAGGTCACGATGATGACCTAGATATGATGGAGATGAAGGGGAATCTGGAGGGTGACTCCGAAAGCGTCTCGGAAGCTGCAAAGAGAAGAGGGGTCCAAGCTTTGGGCTCCATTGGCAGGGGGAACCATTTCCTAGAAATTCAGGTTATTGACGAAATCTTCGATGATCGTGCTGCGAATGCATTTGGATTGGAGCAGGGAAGATTGGCAGCAATGATTCACACGGGCTCTAGAGGGCTAGGGTACCAAGTATGCTCTGAGCATGTTAAGATTCTGGAGGGCAAGTATCGTCACTCGGAAGGTAAGTGGAAATCCGACGAGTGGGACATCTCGATTGCTGACATCCAACTAGCATCTGCTCCATTCTTCTCTAAGGAAGGCGAGTCTTACTTTGAGGCCATGAAGTCTGCAGGAAATTACGCATTCGCCAATAGGAGTAGTGCCACTCACCAACTCAGGGGTGCTCTTAGGGCCCACGTTGGATCCGAGGTTGATGTTGATGTGGTTTATGACATCTGCCACAACATTGCTAGAGTCGAAAATCACGAAGTACACGGCGAGGGTTGTGCTTGCTGTGTTCACCGGAAGGGGGCGACAAGGGCATTCGGAGGGGATCATCACGAGCTTGCAGCCAAGTTCTCCGGAATAGGGCAGCCCGTTCTGGTTCCCGGAGACATGGGTACCTCTTCTTTCGTTATGGCTGGCCCTCAAGAGGGAATGAACAGGGCATTCGGGTCATCCTGCCATGGTGCTGGAAGGGCACTGTCAAGAGCAGATGCAAGGAGGATTATAGATGGGGCTTCCGTGAAGAGGGATTTGGCAGAAAAGGGTATTTCGATTTATGAAACCCACGAGAAGTACCTTTCCGAGGAGGCCCCTTCAGCATACAAGGATGTTGATGAAGTAATCAGGTTGACAGCTAAGTCGGGTCTAGCTAGGCCAGTTGCTCGACTTAGGCCACTAATTGTGATTAAGGGTTAGGTTACTACTTAGATGTGAAAGTCAGCTCGATGTTGTCCAGATCCTCCATGACATACTCTTCGAAATTACTGTTTGAGTCTCCGTTCACGATCATACTAATTTCGAACTCGTCCCAGTCCGAAATTCCGTTTGAGTTTATGTCAAACATTCTGTCATCGGTCAATGACGGTCCCCCTTCCCTCTCCCAGACTTCAAAGAAGGCGCCCAATGGGACATTCATCTTAGAAGGAGTCTCTATGTGCAGCTTTGTGAATTGGCCGTTCTCTCCCGCATTGTGAACGTGTATCCACCTCATACCTTCCCTACAACCAACCTGGTCGATTCCCGTATTGGCAGGGATGGTTTGGAATTGCCCATCGACTGTGATCTTCAGGTTGGGATGGTAGTGCTCCGAAATTCCTACGTCGCTATGCTCTAGCCCCCCTAGGCATCCATCCGAGACGTCCCAGTCTGGCTCGGGATCGAAGACGCCTGGTTGAAAAAGGGCAACTCCCAAGAAAACCAACGTAATTAGTGCGGCTCCAGAAAGTAGCCAATTCTCAGTGGTCATCCCGCTCAAATCCATGCAGATCCGAACTAGGCATTTCTATTGAACTATGGGGGAGAAAAAATACCTCTGGGATGTGTTTATTCACATCACATGGAATAGCCGATCTTCGGCAGATTTGGTATTGGCTGAGCCGCTCCGGATTGCACGCCGTCTGCCTCTTCCATAATTATCGTAAGCAAGGTGTTAACCAAGGCCCTAAGCTCTTCAAGTTCCTGCCTCATCTCCTCTACATTGGAAATCTCAGACACTCTCGCATCCCACCCGAGGAATCTCTTCCTCGTTATGAAGGGCCTTACTTTGGCCTATAAACAAGACAGTATGCGATGGGCCAAGGAGTGTTCTTTCTCGACTATTGAGGTATCGCTACTGATAGTCCTGCTCTTCGTCGTAGGAGTCGTCGTAATCTTCGTCGTAGTAGTAGTCGTCGCCTCCCCTTCTAAGGATGTAGAATGCTACGCCCATTAGGGAAATAACCACGATAAGGGACCCGATTAACCAGAGGGTTGCGTCTCCCGACTGGTCAACACTAGATGCAGGGTTAACCTCTATTCCTGATATCTCTACATTCATGTAGTTGTTATTATCGAAGTCATCGTCCACAACTATGACCAGAAGAGGCTGGCCCTCTTGCCAAGTCTGATATTCGAAAGTTGCTTTCACACTTGAGCTTCCAGGCGGCAGGGTCAGTTCAACGGGGCCATTAAGAAGCGTGGAAATTGATGGTTGCCATGTTCCGTCAATCTTCTGCTCGTACAGCCCTACCGTGATCGTTCCCTCTCTCTTTCCAGGGTTCTCCCAATATGTTACAATTGAGAGGGTCTCGCCCACAATAGGGCTCTTGGTTGGAGTCACTACCTCTCTGGTATACTGTCCAAGGAACTCCACTATCCTCAGAGTCGGAGTCCTTGGGGATTCTGGGCCACCCAAACCGAGGACTGAGTTTCCAGCCTTGTCCGTTGATGTTACCCAGAATTCCACCTTGTCACCATCCTCTATGTTGAATTCCAGAACCGGTCTGAAGTCTAACTCTCCTTGGTACACGTGGACCCCATCTTCACTGGAGTACCATGGAAGCTCACCACTGGCCTCGGTACCGATTACCACCTCTCCATTTCTCTGGAAAACCCATGAGACTTGAAGGGGGCCATAGTTCATCCCAATCTCCTCCAGAATGGTGACAGTGACGAGAACACTTTCCATGCTGTCGGTCTCGATTACTGTCAGCGATGAGTCTGGGTACTGATCTATGTCGAATAGAGCTGTTGGGGACTTGGTATCAACAGTCGCGGACGCATCGGAATTATCCACGGAATGAGATAGCCCCGGAGTATTCAACAATGAAGTGGTTAGAACAGTGGTGGGAACAACGGGTTGGAATGTTGGAAGTGCCATCTCAACGGTGAAATTGCCATTCTGGTTCGCCTCCGAAGTTGACTGGTATGTGCCACTACCGTACAACATCGAAAGCATCACCGTTAGTCCCTCGGGAGCCTCGGCAAGCCTTACCCCTGAGCCTTCGTGGAATATCGCTCCACTGAGGGAGAATTGATCTCCTTGGCCCAGGTAGAGTGATGTCCCGATGGCTGGAACTATCGGAGCGGTAAGGTCCTCTGCAAACTGTGGAACTGCAGTAATCCTATTGTCTAGCCTCCAAGAAAGGGAGCTGAGGACTTCGGATTCAATCTGGTCAAGACCGTCCTGTACAAGTACCCTAGGCTTACAGTCAAAGTCCGCCTCCGTGAACGGCATGTCCCAAGAAATTCGGAATTTCACACTAAGCTCGGTTATTGTAGAAGTTATTTGTTCCGTACTAGTGCTTACTGGCGCCAGCATGCTTGTGCTGGGGCTTGATATTGATGCCGAATAGGGGTCATATGAGAAAACTCCGAAATCGCTTCCATAGCCGCAAAGGTGTACAGTGATGTTGTCAATGGTTCTGAATCCGTTTGGCTCGTCGACCCTGACCTTGAAAGTGTGATCTCTGCCGGGGACAAGGAAGTACTCGATGCTATCCTGAGTTAACCTGTCCAAGGAGAAGGTTGACCCCCCGCCTGAACCGGTGCCAAGTCCTGCTCCAGCGAATTCCACCATTACGTCCTCGGCAACTACTACGGACGCCCATGAGTTTGCAGCTCCTGGACCACCCCCAGTTCCTCCTTCTTGGTAGCTTAGGCCCACCCAGTCGGTTCCTTCTACGTAGAGATGCATCACCTCGTTGTCCATCGAGGAGACGTCGATTCCAAGGAACTGAATCTGCTGCTCCCCTGTCAGACCTTGGCTAAGATCGCTATTCTGAGTTTGGTACTCCTCTTCGTCTGCAATGCCGTCACCGTCGGTGTCATCGACCCCAGTCCTCCAATACCTCAATGTTAGCAAATCACCCCGAGCCTCTTCCTCGCTAATTGTGATGTAGGGGGCGAATGGTACAGTCGGAGGGACCACCATACCATCCACGGGTTGTAGGCCAACTGGAGTCTGGACTTGAATTGGGCCAGCCACTGGAGGGTTTTCGTCAACTACTATTTCCACTATTGTGGTGGTCCCAGTCGTATCCTGGGCCCCGTTGGTCGAGGATGATGGGCCCACTCTGAGCATTACCGGGGAGAGGGATATCTGGCTAATTCCTGAGGGAGAGGCCACCACTCCCGAGAAGGACCCCCCGTCACCTGTCTGAAGGGGGTAAATTGCCCCTGAAAGGTTTAGGGCCACAGAGAAGTCACTCGGCAGTGGCCTCTTGTCATCAGTGTCCTGGAAACGGACCGTTCCAGAGATGTTAAGGTCCGCTCCATCGAGTATTGGGAATGGGTAGAACAGAGTATCGTAAATGTTTGAGATTAGCCTGTCCCCAGCATCCCTCACTTCGAAGGAGTCTATCTGAAGGTCGTTCTCTACTGCATTGGCACCTGAGCTCCCGCTCTGCGCAGATGAGGGCCAAATCGTGTCGCCGTTAGCGTCATTTGCCCTAGCCTCCCACATTATGTAGTCAACATCATCCCAGTTCCAATCGACGCTGAATGCCCAGTGGACCTCAATATCGGTGTATCCGTCGCTGTGAACTGACTGTGTAACGAAGCTGGAGGCAGGGGACATTGGGGCAACTGATCCTCCCGAGGTTTGAGAGAATGATACTAGTTGTGAGCCCTGGCCCCAAAGTCCGTCGTTGCTATTCTCGACCCTTAACCCGATTATGTTTCCATCTGATGCAGTCCCTGTCAGGGTGATGTCAGAGATTTGTGAGTTATCGAATAGATGGTGGTGCCTAGTGACTATTTCGATAGTCCCTCCGTCTGGGAAAAAGGTGTTGGGAACTGAGAAGTCTCGGTTTACGAATAAGAAGTCGAAAACGATAGAGCCGTCTATAGAAACAGCGCCGTAGTCAGAAGTCACGCTGACGGGGATGTCGGATTCTTCACTAGATCCCTCCGATGGGAGGCTTTCCAAATAATTGGCAATTGAAGGCCCCAGTCCCGAGACGTTCTCGAAGAACTGGTACCCAATCCCAATGCTTGAGACGTGGACGGTCTGTGATGATACAGAAGATACTGACAAGGGTATCTCGAGCCATTGCCTTCCTGTCTCCGAGTCTGTGTGGCTGGGGGTAAGGAGTCCGATTCCCGAAATCTGTGCTAGGCTTAGAGAAGTAATGAATGGAGATTCGCCTACGCCACCGGATACTGTTGAGCCGGCTATTGAAACGGTTACAGGATCTACAAATCCGCCCATTTCCGGAGATATGGAGACGATTCCAGAGGTTACTGCAGCGGATTCTGGAATTAGGACAGTGACGCTCTCGGCATTCGTACCATCAAGGGTCAATGAGGTGCTCCTTGAGGATGAGTCTTGCGTTGTAATTAGTGACTGCCAACCTAGGTTCCCGTACCCATGATTCGAAGAGTCGCTCATGGGGAACGACCATTCGTCGGTTCCATCATCAAGTACGTCTATGTGTGATCCGGAGGATGGGTTGGAGAAGGTTGAAGACACCCTTAGGACGTCTATCCACCCGTTTGTAGGGAGTGTCACGGAAACGGAGAATCCTATCTGTTGACTGGAAAACTGTAGAGTCCCCCCCTTGGAGGCAGTGCCTAGGGAGTTTCCTCTGATGTCGTAGACGGTTACTGTTACAGAGCTAGAGATGTTTCCCTGAATTGTTACACTCTTAATTGGTCTAGAAGAGTAGACAAAATCGGATGATATGGTGCCGGTTACAGCTGTGGCATTTAGCAGTCCGTCGACCACTTCTATTCCAGCACTGTAGTCCCACCCGTTCTGCCCAGAGTCGGCGTTCAGTATTCTCTTTCCTCCGATGTGGATTTTCTCAATTCTAGGGGTCTGTTCCGGATCGTCCGAACCCATGTGGATTTTCAGTCTGACCTGTGGGTACTGGTTTGCGTCTATCCCAGCTAAGCTGAATGGTAATGAGATGTTCGAATATCCTGGAACGGGGTCTCCAGAGCCAGCCTCCAATATGGAACCCCTCATCCAAGCATCTTCGTGAACGTGCCCCTCCACGTCAACGAAACCTAGGTTGAATCTCTTGTCCTGGTCCATGGAGATGGTCGGACTCACCCAATGTCCGGGAACTCCGTAATTGGCAATCTTTACTCCTGCGTTGTCTATGAACCACCCTGCAAGATTGTAGTAGGCATCCGAGCCAAAGGCAAATTTGAATCTGACAGTGTCTCCCTTGTATGAGTCGAGGCTGGCTTCGAGGTTGGTCATCTCGCTAGTTGATGACCATGAGCCGCTCCAAGCTACGCCAGAACAGTGGTCCATGGCGAATATGGAGGATCCTGCCAAGTTATGTCCAGCGTTTGAATAGGCGGTGCTTGTGTACCAACCTGGATCAAAGTGCTGCCATGATCCACCGTTAACCTTGATGAATACCGCACCGCCGTCCCAAGACGCCTCGGAGCAGGACCAATGGTCGAAGGTGAAGAAAGATGACCCGTTAACAGGGATTTCGTATTCCGGGGAAATCAATCTAGCCTCGTCGATTCCGGCTTCGTAATTTCCGGAGAATCCCACACCGTAGGCATAGGGGAACGAGGAGGCCTTTGGAGGTCCAGAATTTGATGAGACCTTGTTCAGTGTGAATCTGCACTTGTCGCTGCTGCAAGTGCCCTGGTTTGACCTGAGCCAGCCGGGGGCGTCAGATACAGTGGGAGAGTTGGCGGTGGCGTCCTCGAAGCTCATCGAGTCGAGCTCATCCCCTTTCAGAAGAGTTCGATAGGCCCAGTCGTCGGGAGATGGGTTTCCTTGAGAATCTGGCATCCCATAGTGCGACATTGTGGTGGATGTGTCAAACTCGTCAATGTACAGGGTGCTATCGTTGTAGTCGACTACCCGAATGTAGTCTAGAGTGAGGCCTTCGCGAGCGTCCGATGGCTGGCTTCCGCCATAGTTAATCGCTGCACTGGTATCTACAACTATTCTGAGGTCAACGCTAGATTGGTTCTGGAATCCGGTTGGTATGTCGAATGACACCAGCCTAAAGTCCCCTGTCTGGTCATAGTATGTCTGTCCGTTGTCAGTGGTGTATCCGTTTCCAGGAATAGGGCCTGACCTAGCTGAGCAATCTGAAGAGGTGCTGCTCGTGCTTGAAGAAATGTCTGCCCAAGTATTGCCATTAAGGGATATCTCCACGCATGCGTTGTCGTTGTACGATCCCTCCATATCCCACTCCATCTTCATCTCAATCCTCGATGTTGAGTTGGTGCCGGTAAGGTCGATATTTTGCTCCAAGACCCCGTATGCGTTGGCGCTATAGGTGCACGATGACGATGTCGTAGTGTAGCATCCGTGGTGCCAGACGTCCAAAAATTCCCCGTCGTTGTTAATCTCGATATTGTCCAAGAACCAACCGGGCCTCTCATTGGTTGCGTTTGGATGGGTCCAAATTAGGAATCTGAATTGAATCTTGTCGGATTCGCCTATTCCCTCTAGCGAAGAGAGTGTGAAGTTGCTAGAAATCCATCCGCTATGAGTTTGGGAGGCAAAAGCTTGGACAGGTGGAGACGCGCCAGAGGGCGTGGGCGCGTCAGTTGACAAAGTGCTGGGGTACCCGCCATCTGGCTCAATGTATGTCCAGTTTCCCCAATCTCCATCTGACTTGAGCCTGTATTCTACCCATGTCCCGTCCCCTCCCCCAGTAGAGGTGCTGTCAACGTGATACCAGTGGTCAAAGGTCAGGTAGTATGAGGAAATATATTCCCCGCTAGGAACACTGGTCTCGGGAATCAGCAGATGCCCAAATGTCCCGGCTGGTACCGGCTCCCCGGGCATTGTTCCTGCCGAAACTATCCCATGACTGGCAGAGGATGGAATTACCCCATGGGAAAGGGTTTGCTCATCGGCATAAACACTCCCATTTAGGTCCAAGAAAGTAGTTGCCTGCCAGAGCTTTTTGTTATGGCAGATGTAAATTGTCTGTTCGATCTCCGAAGAGTCTAGGTTTCTATTTTCGTTTAGGTCGGGTCCTGCTTCAATTTTGAAACCGCCGCGTTCGCAGTTGTCACCTATTGACTCGGTGGAGACATCGACCTCGTAGCCATAATAATCGCCTAGAACTGCCGAGATTACACCGTCGGAGCCTCCGGTGTCGCTAATCACAATAGTAGGCTCGGAGGTGTAGTTGCTTCCCCCATTAGATACCGTGGCGGAGTGGATGACTCCCGTGGAGTATACGCTAGCAGACAAGGATGCCCCAGTACCATTGGCGGCACCCACGGCGATTGTGTCCGTCGATTGGTAACCCGAACCCTCCTCGTCCATGGTCACTGAGATTAT